>NZ_JBNNLZ010000010.1:0-153691 GCF_050272295.1 Lysinibacillus sp. NPDC048646 | reverse complement strand
GCCGCCAGCGTTCGTCCTGAGCCAGGATCAAACTCTCCATAAAAGAAATTTGATAAGCTCAAATTGTTTTGCTGGCATCAATTTTGATGTCCAAATTTTTGTTTCGTTCACTTACCGAAGTTAGCTACTAAAAACTTTATTGATTACGTTTTGCTTGTTCAGTTTTCAAGGTTCATGTTAAGTCGCTTTACAGCAACTTCTTTATATTAACATTTCACTCAGTTTGTGTCAACCACTTTTTATAAAAAGTTTTTTCTGTTTCTCTAAGTGAATTTCGTTATGTCTTAGCGACAATTAATATAATACAATAGCAATATACTAGTCGTCAATACTTTTTACAAAAAAAATATCGAGGTATTTTCTATACCTCGATTACAAGCATACTACAGACCTTATTCTATTTCTAGAGACTCTTTATTTACTTTATAATGTCGGTGGAATATCATTTCGCTTTTCGCGACTACAGGATTAATTAGAATATAACCTTTGTCTACTAAATACTCAACAAACACTTCTAGGTCAACAGAGTAGTTAACAAGTTCGTTATGATCATGTAATTCTTGAATTGTCCATGTCTCTTTAGCTTGCATTACTTCTAATATATGTTGAGCACCATCTTGTGTGCGCGAATGAATTAGAAATTCACTTGCGATAAATAAAAGCTCTAATCGCTTTTCAATCGGTTCGTTACTCATAACAAGTTCTTCATATAACTTATAAATTGCTGGTTCAATTTTTCTCACTTGCGCCCAAACAGTTACTTCTGGATAAAGCCCGCTATCGATAATTGATAAACGCCCTAAATGATGTAATGAGTCTACTACATGATTGTATGCATCAAGATAGCTACCTTTATCAAAATATTCTTTTCCTTCTAAGTAACGTCGAATTAGTTTTGAAAATTGAATGCCCGTTTTAATTTTACGACCATTAAACGGAAACTCTTGTAACTCAATTTTTAATTTATGAAGGAATTCATTGCGGTCAAATAATACTTTGCCAAAGAAAATCCAATCGACCACCTTTTTGTTAGAGCCAATTAACAACCATTTGCGTAATAATTTCTCTGTCACAGTATGTAAGGCTACCTTATTTCCTTCATATAAGTAGTGTTTTGTAAAAACAGGCTGCTCCGCTTCTTTCACGATTATTAGTAAGACCGTATCAAATGTATCGGTAACATTACTTTGCTCTTCGCGCTTTTCCATTAAAATGACGCCTATTGTATTCGACTGACTCGCACGTTCTTGGTATATTGGACGCAAAACTTGCTCCATGCTCAGTCCTCCTCTGTTCGTTTTGTGACCTCTTTATTTCGTTAAAAATTCGACATACTCTAGAAGTATTCCTTCTTTCCTTATACTCAATGCTAAAATACTTTGTCCTTATATGTTATAGTAGATTTTAGATTGGGAGGCAAGATGCTATATGAAACCTTACAAAAGTAAAATTAATAAAATCCGTTCATTCGCATTAGCACTTATTTTTATCGGCTTTGTAGTCATGTATGGAGCCATCTTCTTTAAAAATAATCCCGTGCTTGTACTAATCTTTATGACTCTTGGCTTACTTTGTATAATCGGTAGTACAGTTGTTTACGCTTGGATTGGCCTTCTTTCAACACGGGCAGTTCAAGTACAGTGCCCTAATTGTCACAAGTATACAAAAGTATTAGGTCGTGTGGATATGTGTATGTATTGCAATGAACCGTTAACATTGGATCCAACACTTGAAGGAAAAGAGTTCGATCAATCTTATAATAAGACAAAAAAACCTAGCCCTTAATAGAGCTAGGTTTTTTTATTGTACTTTTGCAGAAACAACTTTACACGATGGACACGTACCATATATTTCCAAGCGATGCGAGTGCACATCAAAGCCAGTTACTTGTGATGCAAAATGTTCAATTTCATCGAGACCAGGGTAATGGAAATCGACAATTTTACCACAGCATTCACAAATCATGTGATAGTGATCATTCGTTACGAAATCAAAACGACTTGAAGCATCTCCATAAGTCAGCTCCTTTACTAAACCAACTTCACGGAATACTCGTAAGTTATTGTAAACAGTAGCTACACTCATATTTGGGAATTTCCCTTCAAGTGCTTTATAAATTTCATCGGCCGTTGGATGGGCCATTGATTGTATTAAATATTCCAAAATAGCATGACGCTGAGGAGTAATACGTACACCAGTTGTTTTTAACGTGTCAAGTGCATCTTGTAAATGCGTTGTAGACATCGTCATGCACCTCTTTTCATAAGTATTATTAATTTATAATTGTTATAAATAGTGTATCGAATAAAGCTAACATCTGTCAACAATTGCCCATTCTACTTATGAAAAATTACAACTCAATACCCTCTTGACAGATCCATAACATTTTCTAAATCAGTATCTCCGTCAAGCCACTTTATCAAGCTTGACTTAAATATATTTAAGCTGCGTTCAACATAACGTGAAGAATGACTTGAAATATGCGGTGATACGATAACATTCGGCAGTGTCCATAGTGGACTATTCGTAACAAGTGGTTCTTGCTCAAATACATCAAGTACTGCATAGCCAATTTCGTCAGCTTTAATTGCTTGAATTAGCACATTTTCGTCCACCAAGTTTCCTCGTCCAAAATTCATGAAAATAGCATTATTTTTCATCGCTTTAAAATGTTCTTCATTCAATAAATGCGTTGTCTCAGTTGTTTTTGGTAACACAGAAATTACAATATCAGCTTGAGGTAAGGCTTCTAAAAGTTTATCGAAGCTCACCATAACATCCATATATGGTGCTTCTTTTCCAGAGCGGTTACAGCCGACTGTTGCCACTCCAAAAGCTTGTAGTAAGCGACCAACCTCCGATCCAATCGCACCTGGTCCTAAAATTAAGGCTGTGCTATCACGTAATTCCGTTTGTTTCCCTTTTTTTGACCATTCACTCTTCTTTTGTTGCTCATACATCCACGGTAATGCACGTTTAATTGCTAGAATATGAGCGAGCATCGATTCCGCCATGGGTGTTTTATGAATTCCACGCACATTTGATACTAAAATCCCTCGGTCTACGATTGCTTGGGCTGGCATTTTTTCTACACCTGCTGAGGCAACAAAAATCCACTTGAGTTTTGTTGCATATTGTATGTTCTCTTCGTTTAAATCTTCGCCATATGTAACTAACACATCTGCCTTTTGAAGCTCTTCGATTGATATGCCACTTTCAAAAACGAAATCAACTTGTGGAAACTCTACGAGTAACGGCTCACGTAAATCTGGTCGTGGCTCAAACGTAAAATAAATTCTCATTTCGTCGCCTCCTGCTCTGCTAAAAATGCATATACTTCTTCAATATGATTTTTCACGCGTACTTTGCGCCACACTTTCATAAGATTGCCTTCCGAATCAATTAAAAATGTTGAACGTTCAATACCCATAAACTCACGTCCGTACATTTTCTTTAGTACCCATACACCATAAGCCTCCGCTACTGTATGATCCTCGTCCACTAAAAGTGAGAAAGGCAGTCCATGCTTATCAATGAACTTTGTATGTTTCTTTGTATCATCCGGACTAACGCCTAACACAATTGCATTTAGCTGACTGAAATCATCATGCTTGTCCCGGAAGTCACAAGCTTGTGTTGTACAGCCGGGTGTCATATCTTTTGGATAAAAATACAAAACAACATTTTGTCCTTTAAAATCTGTTAAATGCACCTTTTCTCCTTTTTCATTTATGAGTGAAAAATCAGGTGCTTTTTTTCCTTCTATTAAAGTCATACAATCTCCTCCTCTGCATTTTCTATTTTACTCTAAGTAACAAATCAAGTCATATTCCTTATTTTCTTTGGATTTCTTACACTGATAGGTCTACAATAGATTAAGTATTATCACTTAGGAGGCAATAGTATGAATCACTCAAAATCTGAAGCAATACACGCAGAAGCGCTCCAGCATATCGTTGGTGGTGTAAACAGCCCTTCTCGTTCTTATAAAGCAGTTGGTGGCGGTTCCCCTGTCACTATGGCACGTGGAAAAGGTGCTTATTTCTGGGATGTTGACGGTAACCGATATATCGACTATTTAGCAGCATATGGACCGATCGTAACAGGCCACGGTCACCCACATATTGCTAAAGCCATTGCAAATGCAGCTGAAAACGGCACATTATTCGGTACACCTACCGAATATGAAGTAACATTTGCCAAAATGTTAAAAGAAGCGATTCCTTCTATGGATAAAGTACGTTTCAATAACTCCGGAACAGAAGCTGTGATGACAACAATTCGTGTTGCGCGCGCTTATACTGGTCGTACAAAAATTATGAAATTCACTGGTTGCTATCACGGTCACTTTGATTTAGTATTAGTCGCTGCTGGCTCTGGACCTGCAACACTCGGTACACCTGATTCAGCAGGTGTAACTACTGCTACGGCTGAAGAAGTGATTACTGTGCCATTTAACAATCCCGAAGCATTTACGGACGCTATGGATAAATGGGGCGATCAAATTGCTGGTATTTTAATCGAGCCAATCGTTGGGAATTTCGGAATTGTAGAGCCAAATCCAGGATTCTTAGAGTTAGTACATGCAACGGCAAAAGCAAAAGGTGCTTTAACAATTCACGACGAAGTCATTACTGCCTTCCGCTTCCATTACGGCGGCGCTCAAAATTTACTCGGCTTAACTCCTGATCTGACTGCACTTGGGAAAGTAATAGGTGGTGGTTTACCGATCGGCGCTTATGGTGGTCGCAAAGAAATTATGGATACAGTTGCTCCACTTGGTCCTGCCTATCAAGCAGGTACAATGGCAGGTAACCCGGCATCAATGCAAGCAGGTATTGCTTGTCTAGAAGTATTGGCTACACCAGGTATTTATGATGAAATGGATCGTCTTGGTGCCATTTTAGAAGAAGGTATTTTAGCTGCTGCTTCAAAGCATGATGTTACGATTACTTTAAATCGCTTAAAAGGTGCGCTCACTATCTACTTTACTGATGTGAAAGTAGAAAACTACGACCAAGCGGAAAACTCTAACGGAGAAATTTTCGGACGCTTCTTTAAATTAATGCTGGAGCAGGGCATCAACTTAGCACCTTCGAAATATGAAGCATGGTTCTTAACAACAGAACATACAGAAGCAGATATTCGCGAAACAATAAAAGCTGTGGACTATGCATTTTCACAACTATAATTAAATGACAATATGAAGGCGACTTTCTCTAGAGAGTCGCCTTTTTCATTCAGCAAAACACAAATCTATGTATTTTATCAGCACTTCCTTCTATAATGTAAAGAAGCTTAAAAATTTTAGACAGAAAGGACATCCATTTTCTATGAAATTAGGTGCCCGTGTATTTAAAACAGGTGTTGCAATTGTCTTTGCATTGTTTATTGCAGAATTGTTGCATTTACCTTCACCAGTATTTGCTGGAATTGCTGCAATTTTTGCGATTCAGCCTTCTATTTATCGTTCATATCAAACCATTGTCGAGCAAGTACAGGCAAATATAATTGGCGCAACCATTGCTGTTATTTTTGGTTTACTATTCGGTCACCATATTGTAGCTATAGGAATTGCCGTCGTCATTACGATTGGTTTCATGTTGAAATTTAAACTTGAAAAATCATTGTCTTTAGCTCTTGTGACTGTAGTAGCGATTATGGAGATACAAGGCGATGATTTCATTACATTTGGTCTTATTCGCTTTTCAACCATTTTAGTCGGAGTATTGGCAGCTTTTGTCGTCAATTTATTTTTCTTGCCACCTAAATACGAAGTGAAGCTGTTCCGCAAAATTTATTTTTTACAAGATGATATTATTCGTTGGACACGACTCGCTGTTCGTCAGGCTTCCGAGCATACATCTACAAAAGCAGCCATAAGTAAGTTCAGAGATCGTATGTTACGCGTCGATACATTGTATGAATTTTATAAAGAAGAGCGAAATTACATTAAAAATAAAAAGTTTGTGAAAGTAAGAAAACTTGTTGTGTACCGACAAATGATTACAACGTCGAAGAAAAGTTTGGAGCTTCTACATCGTTTGCATAAACACGAAAATGAATTAGCACAACTACCGACCCAGTTCCATTTAATGATTCAAGAACGATTAGATTTTCTCCTCACCTATCATGAACAACTATTATTAAAATATACAGGCAAATTAAAGCCCGAGCATTCTGAATGGAGCAAGCATATCGATTATGTCCAACGCAATGAATTGATGGAGATTTTCATTAAACAAGTGTCATATGCTCATGAAGAAGGGGATACTGAGTTTTCAAGCTATCACCTCCTATATATTTTATCGCGTATTTTAGATTACGAAGAAAACCTAGAACATTTGGACACATTGATTGTGTCGTATCAAAGCTACCACAGTCAGGAAATTAATCTAGAAATTGAAGAAGAGTTTATTTAATTTTAGAGAGGCTGGGACAAAAGAGAAAAAGTGTTAGATTGACTGATGTCGATCTAACACTTTTTTGCTGTAAGCGTTGATGTCCGCTACGACGGACGCTTTCCGGGGGCGTGGCCTGAGCCTGTAGTCTCAGGCGTCACGCTAATCCCCCAGGAGTCGCCGCCTTCGCTACCATCAACTAGTACTCTCTTCTGAATTTTATTTACTCCAAAAGGAAGAACATCTAAATTTTTCTTCATTTTTAGATAGCAAAAATTTAATAACGACTTTGCTCCTCTTTCTTAAAATTTAAAGTTATGCCCCAGCCTCTTTTTCTTTTAATTTCTACTAATTTGTAAGTATTTTTATAATAAAGTATAATTATCATAATTTACATAATCGAGGAGGTATGGATCATGGTGAATTTAAGCAAGATTGAATTAACAAAAAAAGGACAATCCATCAACTTAACGAAATCTCAACATCAAGGTATCGGAGAAATCCTTGTCAACTTAAACTGGAATCAACAATCTGTTAAACCTTCGGGTGGTTTTTTATCATCTTTATTTGGCACTAAAACGAGCGGCGGAATTGACTTGGATTTAGGTTGTTTATTTGAATTAACGGATGGTTCAAAAAGTTGCGTACAAGCTCTTGGTAATGCATTTGGTAAGTTGCATTCTCCACCTTTTGTGGAACTAGATGGTGATGATCGCACTGGCATGGTAAGCGGAGGCGAAAATTTACGTATTAATGGCGATAAGGTCAAGGATATTAAACGCGTGCTAGTATATGCCTTTATTTATGAAGGTGTAGCTAATTGGTCTGAAGCAGATGGAATTGTGACAATTAATTACGAAACAGGGCCTAGTATTGAAGTTCGTTTAAATGAACATCGTAATGGTAAAAACATGTGTGCAATTGCCATGATTGAAAATGTAAATAACGAAACATTTAAAGTTGAGCGCCTTGTTGAATATTTTAATGGTCATAAAGAAATGGATGATGCCTATCACTGGGGTCTCTCTTGGCGTGCCGGACGAAAATAATATCATTACTAAAATGCGTTCGCCAATATATTTGCTAACGACTACATCCACTATGCCGTAAGTTAACAGCCACAACTCAATAAGTTCCTCAATATAAATAAGCCGACACCATTTTACTTGCTAAAAGGTGTCAGCTTTTTTTAGGTTTCATTGCGCATCGCCATGAGTTGTTGCTCTGCTTTCATACGCTGTTCGGTTTGTTCATCATGTAGCTTACGATAATTAGAAATTCCCAGAACAATCGTATCCCACATTTCTTCAAGTGTCTGTGGCCTTTCAGGTTGCTGTGCCATTACCGAGCTTAGTTGCACTACATCGCTGTTTACTCCCTCAAACTGTTTCATACGATTTTCAAAGGCAGCTGCAGAATCATTCTGTAGTTTTTGACGTTTTTCATTGACTGCATGCATCATACTCATTTTAAAGACTGGAATTGTTGTTATAAATGCATTATTAATTTGCTCGATTAACTCACTATTTCCATTCCGAATCATCTCAATTTGAGGCGCTGCTAAAATAGCAACCATACGCGATCTTTCTAGTTCATCTATTTTTTGTGCCAGCATATCGGTAATCGTTTGCAAAGTATTTAGTTCCATTTTTGCAATTTGGTTGCCTGCTTCACTCTGTTTTCTATACATCGGCATTAACGTTGTTGTCACTTCATCCAATTTCATTTCAGCCGCTACAATATATTTTTCGATTTCTAGATAATAAGTTAGATCTTCACGATATAGTCGTGCAAGCATACGATTATCATTCGCTAACGCCTCTTCCATTAGCACAAACTGATAATGGATTTTCTCAATATCCCTACCAAGTAAATTGTACTTCTCAAACAAATCCTCATTTTTTTTCAGCGCACGCTTAAACAACTTAGCGAAAAAGCTTTGCTGCTCGATCACTTCTTTTTTATCAAACTTGGACATTAACGCTTCAAGTTGCTTCAGCAAATCACCGGATTCATTCACTTTTGAATTTGCCATCATGTTTAATATTTGATCTGAGAAATGTGATAGTTTCGTCGAAGGTTCTTTACCGAGTGACATTACATCTAGTTGATTCTTGATATTAATACGATTTGCTATTTGCTGCACTTCGACATTATGACATAATTGACGTTTTGTATCTTCCGCTGTTTCTGGCGTCAGTTGTTCAAGTGCGATGGGTACATTTGACATATTGCGCCCCCTTCCCTAGTCATCAAAAAAAGCGATTAAATAGTTTTTTGATCATCTTATCTGGCGCAGGCTTTTGCTGCTTTGGTTCTTCGTATTGTAAATCAAACACCATATGCTCTAAACGATGTCCATCAAAGGTATCCTCTTGCAAATGTTTTTCTAAATCGAGTTTGCCTGTTGGATTGTATAACACAATATCAACCCCAAAACGATTTAAAAATGCAAGTAAAGCAGCGTCTTCACGGGCTAACGTAGGCTGTTGTGGCGCTTGGTAAAGTACAAGTTTGGGCACTTCCTGTGCATAATCAAAGCTTTGCAATAGACGCAGTATCTCTTTTGGAATCATGGCCATCTGCTTAAATAAAAATAGCTGTAAATCATACTTCGATTCGTTTGGTAGTTGTTTCAGAAGTGGTTGTTCACAAGATGTTTTAATGGTGTGTGCAATTGCTTGTTGTAGTTCTAGCGACAACTCATCATACTGCCACCAGTCACTTTGCAAAATACGTTCTGTTGATAATTCCCCATTCACAAGACAGTGCTTATAATGAAAATGGAAATTGGCTCTGCTCGCTTTCGCATATGGAAAATCTTGCACAAATAAGGTTTGTGGACTGGCCAGTAACTTATGCATATAATGCCAATACTCTTCACGTCTACTCGACACACCACTAATTTTTGCAAAAATCACAGGAATCACAACCTCATTCCCACTGACTTCAAACTTCGGACGTACCATTGCCTTTTCATTGGCATAAATAAAAATATCGTCATATGTCATTCGTAATGTTAAAGAACGAGGCATAAAATCTTTAAATTGCCATGGTCGATACACGCCGGATTGTTGATCGTGCATTAACTGTTCAAAATGTTGACTGGAGCGATAGCCGACAGTTGCTTGACGGTCACGAAGCTTATCGGGGAATGGCTGTAATGTTGTTTGGCTGGCATAGACGTGCGTAATAGAAAATATATTCGTTACATCCACTTCTGCAAATTCATCAATGGCAGCGGGGTGGAAGATTAACACATCACAACCTAGTTCCATCAGTAATAACAAGAAATACCGCTGACTAATCGTCGTTTCGCCATACCAAACAACCTTTGGAAAGTCGTCTGTCGGCTTCATCGTCTTCGTCCATTGAATCCAGTGGTTCTTTAGCCATTTCACCATATCAGTTAAAAAACGCCGAAAATCATTCGCTAGTAAACCCAGTGATTGCTGATCACGAAAGCACTCCACAACGCGAATGGTTGCCAACTGCAAATGACGATTCATTGTAACATCATCATGCTTTGGAATAAGCTGGTGGCCATACATCATCGCAATAAGTCGATTGATAGACAAGCCTTTGGGTGTTTGTTGATGTTGATCTAAAATACTTTGCAACGCTTGAAAATCCTTTTGTTCAATGTGTTTATTCAATTCCTCACTTAAAATATGAACGCTTGGATTTTGTGACAATGTATATAATGAATTAAAATAATCATCTTCTTCTATTGGTACACCTAATACGCGAACGGCAATGCGACTAAAACGAATTTGTTGCTCTGTCTCCTCATAAAGTGCACGCAATTTCGGTGAATCTTGAAACGCTTGTAGCCAATCATAAGGATCTCGTTCCAACACTGATTCTATCGTGATTGTTTGCATACAAAACGTCACCTCCTTACATGGTCTTACACAGTTGGTTGTTTTGCTACTAGTCGTAAAACATCTTCAAGTAAACTTTGCGTAAACGCCTCACCACTATTAGCTGAATATATTGTATTCTCTAGCACTCGTGGTTGTTTATCTTTTAAATCACCGTGAACTGGTGTATAGCCTATATCCGCCATAGCTAGCATACCGTAGTCCATTATGGAATCGCCCGCGGCCACATGCACATCATATGTACAATGTTCTTTTAAATAGGCAATCGCCGCTTCCTTCGTTAACACTTTTGGTAAAAAGTATAATTTTCTTCCTTGTAAAAGGACATGCCAACCAAGCACATCAAACTCCTGAATAATTACCTGGACTACATCTGGTTCTAAAACTGTTAAGTCTACATGATGAACATAAAAGAGTTCATCAACATAAAATGAACGTTGTAGCCAATTGTCGGATTTCACCATATTAAAGCGTCGCAACATATCAGCATCTGGTATCGAGGTATCTTCAATACGTTTACGTAATATTTTTGCCCATTCTTCATTCGGACAACCTTTTTCTAATATTGTACCCCCATTACTCGTAATTGCAAAAGTTGGACATAGCTCTTTTATCAAATGTATGCGTTCATATTGATGCAATGCACGAGTAGTTACTGGCACGAATAACGTTTGCTCATGTACCTGATGCAATAATTTCGTTGTCGCTTCCGTCATCATGCTCATCACTTCACCGTCTTTTCGTTCTGCTTCGACTGGTGTTGTAAGTGGTGGGAAATTTGCCATCATACGCTTTGAATAAATAAGGGTACGGTCTAAGTCGGATGTAAATAGTAGCATGTATTCTCTCCTCTATACTTCTTTTATTAAGCCGCAGCATGCGTACGACATATTCGGATATTCTTCAATAGGGACATTTTTTTCCTTGGCTAATAAGATAATGTGCTCTAGTTCGTTCATGTACTTAGGATTAATTAAAATTTTCCAAGGTATACGACGAAGTAGCACACGCGTCGTTTCACCAACACCAGGCTTCACGAAATGAATATTTGTAATCCCTAAATCTTGTTGAATCGCCTGCACGGATTTCATGCCTTGCCATGTAACAGGAGACTGTGAGTGCGCACGAATTTTCTGCGCGACTTCATGTTGAACTTGTTTGAAATAACTACTCACACGGTGGATATACAAGTTTGATACATCAGCAGCCTCTAACTCTTTATAATATTTAGCTCCATGAAAGTCGTGTTCCTGCATAAACTGCAAATTCAATACGGTGCGACTCACTAACCCAGACACTGTTGAATTTAAACAAGCAGATGGAATCAAAAAATCTTCACGCGTACCATAAATTGACGTACAGTGTCCAGGGTCAGCCAATACAGCTAATGTAGCATCCAGTTGGGCTTCATGATTTGCATTGAAAAGCTCACACGATTGTTGCAATTCCTTCGTAATCGCACCTTTCCCAGTCCAGCCATCAATAAATTGAATGCGTGCTAGTGGATGTTCTGTAAAGATATAACGAATGGCCGTCTCATCAATACCGCGACCACGAAGTATCGAAATCGTGTAATGGGGCACGCCGACGTTGTAACGCATTTTTATATAACGCTTAATCAAAATACCAATCGGTGTGCCTGCTCTCGCTAAACTAACGAGCACTAAATGCTCTAACCCTTGGCGTGCAACAATTTGTTCCGCAACAATGCCAACAGCCGTAGCAATACGTTGTGCATAGGCATCTAACGTTTTATAAAAAAGTGTCATATAAGCGTCTGAAGGTTGATATTCGACTGGTAGCATTTCAGAATAATGTGTGCCCGACTGAATCAGACGTTCACGTTTTTCGTTGTTTAATTCGAGTTTGATATTACTAATATCACGTAGTAAAAAGACAACATCCTCAGGTGAATAACTCCCCATTTTATCGGGTTGCATGACTAATCGCATTATTCCTCCTCCAATTCATGCAGACAAATCACATAAACTTTTGCGTCACTTACTGATTCCAGTGCATGCACAACTCGTGCAACAATCTCTTTATTTGCTATACGTTCTACGACTAAAAAAAGTTCCGAGTACGGATGATTTTGTATATTATATAAATAGTTTTCAACACCATTATTTTCTGGGCTCTCAAAAGCTATTTTCTCAGAGATTGTATAGCCAGTATCATGTGCACAATAAATCGGACTACGCGTTGTCGATTGAACATAAACGTCCTCACCTAAAAAACTGGCTATTTGCATCGGTACATACATAAATTCACCCGTTCCAATAACAAGTGCTGGACCATCTGTTCTTCGTTTTTTTAACTGTAGAGCAATCCCCTCTATTGTACGCTTTTGTTCCACATGCTGTTCGGACGTCAACATAAATCTTCCAGTTGCTAATAGATAGGGCGCCTCGTTTTCAATCCCATTTTCTGCAATCGAGCGATAACATTTTCGTTCAACCGGTTCCTTTATAGATAGTAATGACAGATTTTGAGCCTCCTGTATAGTTACTCCCACTTGTTGGCTTGTTAAATACGGCTCTCCACTACAGCTAAATTGTCCGCCCATCATTGCTACAAAATCAATCGTTACATCCCACTTCTTTTCCATTTGTTTAAAGACTGCTTGCTGTTGAGCAGAACGCCAATCTAAAATAGATAACACCGAATAATGCTTCACATCAGGAAATTTATGTCGCAGTGTTTCAATTATATTGACTACTGTATTTCCAGTTGTAATCTCATCATCTATTAACACGATACGTTTGGCTTGTAGCAACTTATTTGGTTGCTCACAATAAACGCGGTGACTCGTTGCATGTGAATGCTCTTCTTCAAAAGTGACAAATGGCTCAAGATCAGGTAAAAGTTCACGTGTAGTGTGAATATACATCCCCTTCGAATCAAAAGCATTAAATACCGCATGCCCAAGTGCTGTCGCTGTTTCTGCAAAACCAATAAATAATGTTTCCTCTAAGAGCTCTAGGGGTTGTGCTTCTACTCGTTGTACTATTTCTTGCATGCCTTGCTGTTTTTTTAGTACCTGTACAATAGTTGGAAGTAACAAAGCTTCCTCACCAACAAGCTTCTCATGATACATCATTGCTAGCAATGTTCCAGTAAGTATTGGCACTTGCGGTCGCACTGCTAAATGCTTGCCAAGAACGGTACTGACAAATAAAAATTTTCTCTTTTTATTAATACGTGTGGCCATTTTAAATAAATCTGTTACGGCAAAATCATACGGATTAGCTGTTATCGTAATATCAATTTCATAGTCCTGAAAAATATTCAACCTGCTCTTCAGTTGTGGCATCCATACTTCCTCCTACTTCAGTATTCAATAAAAGGGACGCGAAATCTACAGATTCATTGTATACACCATATACATGCGCTTGTCGTAAAATTTGCTGCGCCCACCTCGTATGAGGCTTCATTTCATTCATTTTGTTGGAATAATGACTTTTTATCACACCTTTTTGACCGTCATTATGCTCTACAATGCTTAATGCATCTAGGTATTCTTCGTACGAAACGACATATAGCGCATGTACAACACGAATATGGCTAGGATGAATAATCGTTTTACCTAAAATGCCATTTTGTCTATCCATTAAGACTTCCTTAATCAAGCCATCTAAATAATCATCGAGTAATGCTTGGCGTGCGTGTAGCGCTCCTTTTTCACTAAATGGTGTCACTCTCAATTCTGGCTTCAATACACGCTGATTACTGAAATATTCCCATACAGGTCCAGAAATAACAAAACCGTCTTCCTGACGACCTAACACATTGACAATATCCGCAATGCCATCTCGAATAACCGCTATATCGTAAATCGTTGAATCTACACGACGACGTATACCATATATCCCACAAAAGTCAGTCGCACCTATGCGAACATTTAATACGCGTTCTCTGTATTGATGAAGCACTTCCTTAATGGCAAACAACGCATCCATACGGGATTCCTTATACAAAATATCACGACTTTCCAAAATCGGCATGCCAAATAACGTGAGCTGATGCTGTTGTATCGTTTGTTCAAGCAAGTCAAAATAAGTAGCTCCTTGCACCGCCGAAAATTTAGGAAATACATAGCCTGTTAGAACTTCTTGATGTTTTCCTAAGGTAGTTGTCAAAAATGAAAATTGCTCGACACTACGTACACGAATAAATATAAGAGGTAAATTTTGAAGTTGGATTTCTTTATTTTCATAAAGGGTATAAAGCGCGTTAATATCCGCTATTATTTTTTCTTCACATTGCGCTAACTCTGCATCTCCAACAGCATCTTCTAAATCAATGACAAAAGAAGTCAGGTCTCTATATTTCTGAGATTGAACCATTGCTGAAATATTAGGCATCGATGCAGGCATATATAATGTGGCACCTAATGTATAGGCTAAAATATTTTGGTTATCGAATTTTGTAAAAGGTTGTGGCCTTTTATAAAAAATAGCGTCCGTTTCAGTGGCAAAATGTTGCATCTACTTCTCTCCTTCATCAAAAGAATTGACATAGTGGGAAAAGGCACTGTATCAGCCTGCTTTTATTACAGACCAATACAGTGCCTTTAGTTACGTTGCTTTCTTATTCAACTTATGTATAACAAAAGTTAGTAAAAAGGCTACGATTAAAATAACGAAGAAAACTTCGTGTGATAAATGGAAACCGAAAACACCAGCAAACATTTTAATCGCAATGATCGCAATTAAAATAAATGCAGTCGTTTCAAGCTCTGGTACACGTTCAATCAAGGTTAAAAATACACCTGCGATTGTACGCATCATAATAATCCCTAATACGCCACCTAATAATAGAACCCATACTTGATCTGAAATCGCAAACGCAGCTAAGATCGAATCTACTGAAAAGGCGATGTCCATTAATTCGACTGAGATAACCGTTGCCCAGAAGGCACCAAACACTCGGACCATCCAGCCATTTTTCTTAAATTCCTTTGCTTCGTCCTCGTCTCCACTTTTGTTTCTGAAGTGCGAAATAACGATCCAGGCCAAATAACTTGCACCTAGCACTTTCACAATCGAGAACTTAACTAGATATACACCGATACCTATGAAGATAAAACGGAAGAAGTATGCTCCGAACATCCCGTACATTAAAGCTTTTTTTCGTTGTTTAGCAGGTAGGTGCTTAACGAGCACTGCTAACACTAGTGCATTATCCGCAGATAATAATCCTTCCATAATTACCAAAGAAAGAATAAGTCCCCAGGATACAGGATCAGTTAAAACTTCTCCCCACATTTGCCAGTTAAAAAACTGTGCATATGTATTCAATATCTCATGTATTATGTCCAAGAAAGCTCCTCCATCAATTACATACCATCCATCTCCACGTAATTTTACCTACTACTTCGCTTTCGGTACAAAAAACAATTGTGTCTCTCACTACGCTTTTTTGCAGGTAAATGACTATATAGATTTTGAATTGTGCCTTAGCCATTCAAAATCTATATAGTTGCCAAAGATCTTTACTATATTTTATTGTAAGCCGTATGCATTCACTAATGCACCAAGTCCACCTTGGTAGCCTGAACCAACAGCAGCAAATTTCCACTCGCCATTGTGACGGTATAATTCACAGAATACAACAGCTGTTTCAATGCTGAAATCTTCCCCTAAATCATAACGAAGAACTTCTGAACCTGTGTCTTCATTTGTTAAACGAACATAAGCATTTAACACTTGTCCAAAGTTTTGATGACGACCTTCCGAATCGTAAATTGTGACTGTCACTACTATTTTTTCAATTTGAGGAGATACTTGTTTTAAGTTCACAAGAATTTTTTCGTCATCCCCATCACCCTCACCCGTACGATTATCACCTGTATGCACGACAGATTGGTCTGAACTTGTTAAATTATTGTAGAAGATAAAATCCTGCTCATTTCGGCATTTTCCGGATGCATCTAGTAAAAACACAGAGGCATCTAAGTCAAAGTCATTTCCGCCATCAAATTGTTTTACATCCCAACCTAAACCAATACCTACATTATTTAAGCCTGGATCCTGCTTCATTAAATCAATGCGTTGCCCTTTACTTAACTGAATACCCAATTAGAAAATCTCCCTTCCTCGTGTATGAAGTATTAATTTACGTTTAATCCATAGTCATTACATAGTGCAGCTAAACCACCCTGATAACCTGCTCCAACTGCGTTGAATTTCCATTCGCCATTATGACGATATAACTCACCTACAACTACAGCTGTTTCAATACTGAAATCTTCTCCTAAATCATAGCGGATGACTTCTTCATTTGTTGCTGCATTGACAATACGGATGAAAGCATTAGATACCATACCAAAGTTTTGGTTACGTGCATCTGCATCATGGATTGTAACAGTGAATGCAAGTCGTTGAACATGTGCCGGTATTTGTGTCAATGCTACCTTCACTACCTCATCATCACCATCACCATCACCAGTTAAGTTATCTCCCGAGTGTTCAACTGAGCCGTTACCACCAGTAGTATTGTTATAGAAGATAAAATCACTTTGATCTGCTACTTTACCTGTATCAGCAAGTAAAAATACAGATGAATCTAGGTCAAAATCTTTTCCACCATCATATTTATTTGTGTCCCAACCTAAACCTACAATAACATTTGTTAATCCTGGATTCGTTTTTGTTAAATCAACTTTTTGACCTTTTTGTAATGAAATACCCATTTTTATATTCCTCCTAGTTTTTAGTCTTCATTCCTATTTTCAGAGCTCAACAAGATCTGTATCTGTCATTTCGCTTTCGAAATAAAAACTTGCGAAATGAAGATGAAATTATTGATATCTTCGAGCTACGTCGCCGAGTTTCACGTCATTCGTACCACTACCAACAGCCGCAAACTTCCACTCATTGCCATGGCGATAAATTTCACCACATACTAATGTCGTTAAGTTCGAATAGTTATCCGTTAAATTATAACGAATTAGTTCGGCTCCTGTCTTGTCATCATACACACGAATATATGCATTTTGAATCATACCGAAATGTTGATTGCGTCCAGCTGCATCATAAATATTAACAATGAATACCATTTTATCGTATTGTGCTGGGATTGCCCCTAACTCAATTGTAATAACTTCATCATCACCATCGCCATCACCCGTTAAATTATCACCTGAATGTCGTATTGAACCACAATTACTCGATAATTTGCCAAAGTAAATAACATCTTCACTTGCTACTAATTTATCATTTTGGAGCATTAATACCGAGGCATCACAGTCAACATTTTTACCGCTGCCACCGCTACCGCCACTAGAAAATAAACCACCTAAAAATCCGCCACTTTTTGTTTGGCTGACTGGATCCCAGCCCAAACCAACTTTAATTTTATTTAAACCAGCATTACCTTTTGTTAAATCGACACGTTGCCCTTTTTGTAAATTAATTCCCACTATCAACATCCTCCTATACCTTGAATGCGTTTCCAGCTGAAAACGTATGTAATTTCTTTTTACAATGAAGCTCAAATTTTATACGTTTATAAAAGTACCATCCAAAATTACACTACTCCCATAAAAAGATAAATTCAGCCTATCTCAAGTCTAAAATAACATGACAAAAAATTCAATTAATGACCCCGAAAAGCTTTAAATCATTTAACATCCTCGTAAATTGTTTGAATATTCAAATAGTATATCAAGCTAATTTTTTTCTTGGTAACATAAAAAAAAGCCTTCTAGTTATAAAAATAAGAAGGCTTTTTTACACTTTTTTTAGCTTTTCATCTTCGGATCGAGCGCATCACGTAATCCATCGCCCATTAGGTTAAAGCCTAGTACCGTTAGCATAATAGCAAGACCGGGGAAAATCATCGTCCACGGAGCATTCAGTAAATATATGCGTGCATCCGCAAGCATTTTCCCCCACTCTGGTGCTGGCGCTTGTGCACCTAGTCCAAGAAAACCTAACGCCGCAGCTTCAATAATAGCCGTTGCAATGGCAAGTGTACCTTGCACGATAACAGGCGTCATCGAATTGGGTAAAATATGAGAGAACAGAATGCGCATATCACGCATGCCAATTGCTTTCGCAGCGACAATATACTCCTCTTCCTTTACACTTAATACCTTCGAGCGGATTAAACGGCCAAAGTTTGGAATGTTTATAATTGCAATCGCAATCAGAGCATTTTGTAATGACGGTCCAAGCACCGCTACGACAGCGATAGCTAGTAAAATACTAGGAAATGCTAGCATAATATCAAAAACGCGTGAAATAATGGTATCAATCCATTTGCCATAATAGCCTGCAATTATGCCAAGTAAACTCCCCACTACAACTGATAGAATTACCGCAAAAAATCCTACCCACAATGAAATACGGGCACCATGTATAATACGAGAGAAAATATCACGTCCAAAATCATCTGTTCCAAACCAGTACTCACTGGAGGGCGCTAATAATCTTTTCGTTAAATCTTGCTCATTGATGCCCTGAGGCGCAATCGTTGGACCAAATACTGCAAGCACAATAAAGAACACTACAATGCCCGCGCCTGCTAGGGAGATTTTACTCTTTTTAAAGCTACGCCAGCCTTCTTTCCAAGGACCTACCACACGATTCTGTGCTGCTTCTTTTTTTACATCTACTGTTCCAGCCATAATCGCAGCTCCTCCCTATTTATATTTAATCCGCGGATCGATTATTGTGTACAATAAATCCACGATTAAGTTAATCATGATGAAAATAAAAGCGATGACTAAAATTCCTGATTGAATAACAGGATAATCACGGAAGCCAATTGCTTCGTAAATATAACGTCCGATTCCTGGCCAACTGAAAATGGTTTCTGTTAAAATGGCACCTCCAAGGAGTAACCCTGTTTGCAAACCAATGACAGTTAACACCGGAATAATGGCATTTTTCAGTGCATGTTTATAGACAACAACGAACAT
This sequence comes from Lysinibacillus sp. NPDC048646, assembly GCF_050272295.1. Lineage (NCBI taxonomy): Bacteria > Bacillati > Bacillota > Bacilli > Caryophanales > Bacillaceae > Lysinibacillus > Lysinibacillus sp. NPDC048646. Next base: position 134,480 of record NZ_JBNNLZ010000010.1, on the reverse strand, counting down.
CTTTTGTCCCTTTGCTCTAGCAGTACGTACATAGTCAGAGCGCATGACTTCAAGCATAGATGAACGAGTCATACGAGCAATAATAGCCATTGGAATTGTAGCGAGCGCCAGCCCTGGTAATACCAATCTCTTTAATACCTCAATAAATTGATCGAAACGCCCTTGAATGAGTGTATCAAGTAAATAAAAATGGGTAATGGCGGTTATAGGATCACGTACATTTTCTCGCCCGGAAGTCGGAAACCAGCCTAACTTAATGCTAAATGCCCATTGTTCCATCAAACCTAGCCAAAAAACCGGTACAGATACTCCGATTAGTGCTATAACCATTGCCAGATAGTCAAACCATGAATTTTGGAACCATGCAGAGATAATACCGGCATTTACTCCGACAATTACTGCAACGATCATCGCAAATAAGGCTAGCTCCGCAGTTGCTGCTAAATACGGAAAAATTTCCTCAGATACCGGAAGTTTTGTTCGCAATGAAACACCTAAATCCCCCTGCAAAACGCCACCCAAATAGCTAAAATATTGCGTATACCATGGCTTATCTAATCCTAAACTTGCGTTTAATGCTTCAACCGCCTCTTTCGTCGCCTGTTGTCCTAAAATGACTTGTGCTGGATTACCAGGAATTGCACGAATTAACATGAAGACGATAAAAGACATTCCAAGCAAAACTGGGATTAATTGAAATAAACGTCTCCCCATATAGTGAAGCATCTTCTTCACCTCTCTATTATTTTCTAATTATACTTTTGCCATGAAAAGCATTGAAGTCTATACACATACTGTAGAAAGGGTCTGCCTTCACCAAACAGTTATGACGTTTAGATGATTGGTCTTTCATACAGAAAAACGGGTTGTGACAAACATAGTCACAACCCGTTTCTACAACGATAGACAAAGCCTACAGCTGTAAAAAGCTTGTTATGTCACTATGAGTAAGCGACATCCTAAATCCTACTACGTTTATTTTATATCCACTGCGTCTAAACGATCAGAACCTGTTGGATGCGCAATATAATTAGAAACTTTTGAGCTTGCAGCTAAAATAGGTGTTGAGTGTGCCAGCGGAACCCAAGGAGCATCCGCATGAATAATTTCTTGCGCTTGCTTGTATAGCTCATTACGTTTGGCTTCATCAATTTCAGTTTGTGCGGACACAAATATTTTGTGAAGTTCTGGGTTGTCATAGAATGTATAGTTGTTAGAGCCAATATTGTCTCCATCTAATAATGTGTAAAGGAAGTTATCAGCATCTCCGTTATCACCTGTCCAACCAAGTAAAAATGCATCTGCCTCTCCATTTTGAGCTTTTTCTAAATAAGTAGCCCATTCAAATGTAACGATTTTCGATGGGATGCCAACATCCGCTAAATTCTTTTGAATTGCCTCTGCCACTTTTTGACCATCTGGCATGTATGGACGTGGTACAGGCATAGCCCATAGCTCGATTTCTTTACCGTCATAGCCTGCTTCAGCTAATAATGCTTTTGCTTTTTCTGGATCATATTCATAACCAGCAATATCATTGTTATAACCTGAGATTACAGGAGGCATTGGATTTTTCGCTGGCTCAGCTAATCCTTCGTAGAATGCATCTACTAAAGCTTGCTTATCTATTGCGTGATTGACAGCTTGACGAACTTTTACATTATCAAATGGTGCACGTGTTACAGTTAACCCAAGATAACCAACATTCATCGATGGGCGTTCAATTAATTGTAATTTTGAATTTGATTCGATTGATGCTTTATCAGATGGGCTTAAGCCGTCCGCTACATCAACCGCCCCTGTATTTAGATCATTTAAACGTGCAGAGTTATCTGGAATTGAACGGTAGATCACTTTATCTAACTTTGGAAAACCAGCAATATAATAATCTGGGTTTTTCTCGATTGTAATAGACTGATTACGCTTCCACTCTACAAATTTGAATGGACCTGTTCCTACCGGATTAGCAGATAAACCTTCTTCATCCGCTTCAAATGCTGTTGGCGAAGCAATTGCAAATGGCGACATCGCTAAGTTTTTTAGGAATGGCGCTTGCGGTTGGCTAAGTTTGAAGACAACTGTGTAATCACCTTCAGCTGTTACGGATTCGATGACTTGCTTGTCACCAACTACAAATTGAGAGCTAAAGTAAGGGTGCTTATCGCCGCCAGCTTTCCAACGCTCGATATTTTTAACAACTGCTTCTGCATTAAAGTCCGTACCATCATGGAATTTTACACCTTCTTGTAATTGGAATGTGTATGTTAAACCGTCTTCTGATGGCTCCCACGATTTTGCTAAACCTGGATGAATCGTTACATCTTTCTCACCAAAGTTAACAAGTGTTTCATATATGTTGGCCGTAACTGTGAATGATTCACCATCAGTTACTACAGCTGGATCTAGAGCGACAGAGTCCCCTCCACGTCCGTATACTAATGTTTTAGCTCCACCGCTACTGGCTGAGTCTCCACCTGTTGACGTATCTTTAGAACCCGTATCCTTGTTATCTGAGCCACTACATGCAGCTAAGATTGTCGAGAGAACCAGGATAAGCATTACGCCTAATGACCAAAGCTTCTTTTTATTCATTAAATTTCCCCCTAATGTTTTTTATATCATTTAATGTTGGAGCGCGTCATAAAGATGACAGGCAACATAATGACCCGTTTTTACTTCTTGCATTTTAGGAACAACTCGTGAGCACTCCTCCATTTTAAAAGGACATCTTGTATGGAAAGCACAGCCACTTGGTGGATTCGATGCGCTTGGAATGTCTCCAGAAAGTATGAGCTGTTCGCGTTCAAATGTAGGGTCTGGCACAGGAACAGATGATAACAAGGCTTGAGTATAGGGATGAAGTGGCTCCGCATATAGATTCTCACTAGCTGTCAGCTCTACCAATTTCCCTAGATACATCACCCCCACACGATTACTAATATGACGTACTACCCCCAAATCATGTGAAATAAATATATAAGTAAGTTTTAATTCCTTTTGCAATGTCTGCATGAGATTTAAAACTTGGGCTTGAATCGACACATCAAGAGCAGAGACAGGCTCGTCCGCAATTATTAAGCGAGGATTCGTCATAAGAGCACGTGCAATGCCGATACGTTGTCTTTGCCCTCCACTAAACTGATGCGGATAGCGTTTAATGTGATATTCATTTAATCCAACGATTTGAAGAAGCTCTAATACTTTTTGCTTTCTTTCCTTCGAATTTCCCATCCCATGAACAATGAGTGGCTCCTCTAAAATTTTGCCGATATTATGCCGAGGGTTTAGTGATGCGTAAGGATCTTGAAAAATCATTTGAATATCTCTACGTGCTTTACGCATCTCGTTATTGGATAATTCTGAAATCACTTTACCTGCGAATTCGATATCACCTTCTGTCGGCTCAAGCAAACGCATTAATAATCGACCAGTTGTCGATTTACCACACCCCGACTCACCCACAATTCCTAATGTTTCTCCTTCAAATACTTCAAAGGAAACATCATCTACTGCTTTTACATCACCAACTTGGGTATTCAAAACGCCTTTCCGTATAGGAAAATATTTTTTCAACCCATCAACTTTCAACAACACTTTCGTCATGGTACACCACCTCCTGTTCATCCAGTAAAAAACATCTCGATTTATGTTGCTCTGACATTTCGTATAAAGGCGGTGTTTCCTGCATACAACGATCCATCACGAATTCGCAGCGCGACGCAAAACGACAACCAACCTTAATGACTCCTGGCTTTGGTACGCTGCCAGGAATGGAATAGAGGTTGTCCTTTTTATAGCGCATATCCGGTACTGATTTAATGAGCCCCTGCGTATAGGGATGCTTCGGATTCGTAAAGATTTCATGTATAGGTGCTTCTTCTATTATTTGCCCTGCGTACATTACAATGACGCGCTCGCACGTTTCTGCAACAACACCTAAATCATGCGTAATTAACAAGACAGCAGTATTCAAACGTTTATTCAAATCTTTCATAAGTTGCAAGATTTGAGCCTGAATCGTTACATCTAGCGCTGTTGTTGGCTCATCGGCTATTAATACCTTTGGATCACAAACAAGTGCCATCGCAATCATGACCCGCTGGCGCATGCCACCTGATAATTGATGCGGATAATCTTTTAGTAAATGCTCTGCACGTGGTAATCCTACAAGCTTCATAATTTCAATAGCTCGAGCAAATGCTTCTTTTTTCGACCATTTTGGATTATGAATTAAGATTGCCTCTTTCAATTGATCACCAATTGTAAATAAGGGATTTAAAGAGGTCATAGGCTCTTGGAAAATCATCGCCACGTCCTTACCGCGAATTTTCTGCATCTGTTTATCCGTAAAAGTCGCTAAGTTTTTGCCATCTAACAGTATTTGTCCACCCGTTATTTTTCCAGGTGGTGATGGAATTAACCCCATAATCGACAAGGATGTCACACTTTTACCACTACCCGATTCCCCTACAATCCCTAAAATTTCTCCTTCATGAACCGAAAAATCAATATCGTCAACGGCAGGAATCTGTCCATCATCTGTGAAAAAGGTTGTTTTTAAACCTCTTATTTCTAACAGCTTTTTTCGCATATTCAATCGCTCCACCCTACCAATATTTTAATAATATTCTAATTTATAGAACATATTACACTAACTTTCTTTAAATTCCCTATTTTCAGATAATTCTAACTGAAAATTATCTCTCTTTCAATCATTATTATTCTACAATTAACAATAAATTTCTACAACGTTCGCATTATGCTAATTATCTCTCGTTATAAAGATAGTATTTCCATAAAATAATACCGTTTGTAATAGTTACGTTTCTCCATATAAAAGTAAATAAAAATAGCCTAAGGCTGTCTATAATGTCCTTCAAAAATAATGAACATCTTCTCCTACATAGTAAAAATGCCACTTCACTTTCCATGAACAAGGCACATGACATATCGCTCACTGATCCGATTTAAAGGAGCGTGTTTTTCCACCCTTACATCAAAAAAATAATATAACAAGCGTATCCCTATCCGATTGTTACTTTGGGGCAGCTAACTGATGAATGCCTAACTATCGAATCCAGAAAACGTTAATAATGATAAAAAAAGCTGTTTTAAAAGTGAAAATCTTCACTTTTAAAACAGCTTCTTACTATTTAATCCAAATGTTGAACCTGAAATAAATTATAGTACGTGCCTTGCTCTTTCATTAGTTGTTCATGTGTGCCTTGTTCAATAAGTTGTCCATGATCAATGACAAGGATTTTATCCGCATGGGTAATCGTAGAAAGTCGATGAGCAATCATAATCGTTGTTCGATCATGTGCCAGTCGATCAAGTGATTCCTGAATAAGCGCTTCACTTTCTAAATCAAGTGCTGACGTTGCTTCATCTAATATTAAAATTGGTGGGTTTTTTAAAAATACTCGAGCGATGGCCACACGTTGTTTTTGCCCGCCTGATAATTTCACACCACGCTCACCGACTTTGGTATTATAGCCATTTGGCAAACTCATTATGAAGTCGTGCGCATTGGCAGCTTTTGCCGCAGCCATCACTTCCTCATCCGTTGCACCTGGTTTTCCCATGAGTATATTTTCTTTTACGGAGTCACTGAATAAAATATTATCTTGAAGGACTATGCCAATTTGAGAGCGTAGTGAATGTAAAGTTACATCCTGTACATTGCACCCATCCACATAAACAGTTCCAGCTGTCGTATCGTAAAAACGAGGAATTAAGCTGATAATCGTCGATTTCCCTCCGCCACTCATACCAACAAATGCCACCGTCTCTCCTGGATTGATGGTGAAGTGGATATCATTTAGAATTTGCGAACCGTCCGTTTCATATTGAAAAGATACATTTTGAAAGCGTACCTCACCTCTTACATGTGATAGCTCCAATGCCTTTTCTTTGTTTTTTACTTCATATGGCTCGTCAATCAACTCAAACATTCGATCCATCGACGCAATAGATTGCGTTAGTGCTGTGGATGAACTGACTAATCGGCGAAGTGGTCCATAAAGTCTTTCGATATAAGCAATGAAAGCAACCATAGTACCGACCGAAAGATCTCCATTAATCACCTGATAGCCAGCATAAGCAATGACCAGTAGCGGTGCAATGTCAGTTATAGTATTGACGACTGCAAAGGATTTTGCATTCCACTTTGTGTGATCCAATGCTTTTTCTAAAAATTCGCCATTGGCCTCATTAAATAATTTTTGTTCATGCTTTTCGAGCGTAAAACTTTTAATAATACTCATGCCAGCTACACGTTCATGTAAATAACTTTGTACGCCTGCTAGAGCCTGCGAGCGTTTACGCGTTAGCGAACGTAGTTTACCAAAGAAATATTTCACACTTAACGCATAGAACGGAAATGCAATAAGCGCTACAAGTGTCAGTTTAATATCCATTGCAAACATAATAGCGATTGCGATAACAATCGTCGCTAAATCTAACCAAATATTCATCAAACCTGTCATGACGAATGTCTTAGTTTGCTCCACATCGTTAATGACCCGCGAAATAACTTCTCCAGCTCTTGTATTGGCATAATACCTCAAGCTTAGTCGCTGTAAATGTGCATAAATTTCCTTTCGAATATCAAAAAGTACTTTGTTACTCACGTTCTGTGCAAAGTATTGGCGGTAATATTCAATTGGTGGACGAATGATAAAGAACACAATAATCGTACCACCTAACCAGTAAAACAGTTCCTTTGTCTTTTCCGTATCTGTTAAATCCTCTGCACCGATAATATCATCTAGCACAATTTTTATGAGTAATGGAATAAATAACGGGATGGCAAATTTCACAATACCAATTAATACCGTTAAAATAATTTCCCATGTATAAGGTTTTACAAAACGCATATAACGCTTCATGCTACCCAATGTTCATCACATCCTTATTAGTAAAGCGCATTTATGCCAGTTTACATACACGCAGAAGCAACTGATGCATCACGACGTAATTGACATCGTTTTAGTCACGATTGTTGAGGATCCCTAAAAAGTCTTCTGATTAAACGAAGCAACCTCAAGCTTATAGCGTAAATGACTAGACATTAACAAAAAGAAAATAGACATTCAACAGTGAATGCCTTTACGTATTATAGCAATATTTCGTATGAAGTACAGTTAATATAACTTTTATGTGAACGATCTAGATGGATTGAATTGCTATTAGCTAGTATGGCCTCATATGATTCCTTCCTAGAAAATGAATTCCCCTATACACTTGCATACAAAAAAACCTATTAGTTAAACTAATAGGCATTCCAATCAATCATCTGCTTGCATATCGAGCTGAAACTTATAACGATTCGTCCAAGCATCGATGAAATCCGGTGCAAAGGGTCCCCTTTTTTGTTGAATCCAGCTAATTAATTTATCAACATTGCGCTTTAAAATTTTGTCGATGACATCTGGATAAGACATTTCCTGACGATGTTGCTCATACTCATCTTCATCTAAAAGGGTATACGACATATCAGGAAAAACCTTTATATCTAAATCATAGTCGATGTATTTAATCGCATTATTATCGAAAACAAATGGTGAGCTTAGATTACAATAATAATATACACCGTCTTCACGTAGCATGCAGATGATGTTAAACCAGTGCTCCGCATGGAAATAACAAATAGAAGGCTCTCTCGTTAGCCACGTACGACCATCGGATTCTGTCACAAGTGTTCGTTCATTCGCACCGATAATGATGTTTTTTGTTCCCTTTAGAACCATTGTTTCTTGCCAAACACGGTGGATGCGGCCATTGTGCTTATAACTATGTATTTGTATCGTTTCTCCTTCTACCGGTATTGCCATTTTTGAAGCCCACCTTTTCGTCTATGCTACCTAAATCTAGCAGTCTCTAGTATATTATAGCAATCCATACGCGAAAGGTGTAGTTGAAAACCACAAATTTCATTGCGTCCTTTTGTTTATGTACAAATTTCCGTAAATTAAAAGCATATTTCATCATAACAGCTTCTATATTGGAATTTTTTAACTAATAAATGATTAGTGCGTGTTCTCTTGGTCTCCCACTTATTGGAGCGCTTCTTAATAGTAAAGGGGCTGTCTTTTCATCATTTCGATTTTTAGACAGCCCCTTTAGAAGGTAAATGCAATTATGCAGTTACAAAGTGATTACTCGCTTGCATTTTGGTTGTTGTTGTTAGCATAGTTGCCTGAGGCTTGCGCTTTTTTCTGCTCAGCTTTAGCGTTTTGCTTTTGCACTTCGCTTAAGTCTGTTTCATAACCAAATTCTTCACTTTGACGTTGCATGTTTTTATTCGGTTGGTTATTCTGGTTGTTTTGATTTTTCTTCATCATTGATTCACCTCCACGCTAACTATTGTGTACCGAGGTGATTGTTTTTATGCTCTTTAATTTTTTATTTTATTTTTTGTAGAATTTTCAACATTGGAACAGGCATTGGTAATATCTCAATTTGCTCACGAGTCAGCCATTGACCATTCAAGGCTGTATTACACTTCATATAATAGCTATTAACGTGCCATGTTAGATGAGAAAATACATGCTTAAACGTTAACATCTCTTGTTGCTCTGTCGCTTGCACATCATAGAGTTTCGAAAGAGTCTCTATGGCATGTTCTCCTTGTTCAATCATCGGAAATTGCCACATATTAGCAAGCAAACCTTCTTCAGGACGTTGCTCCATCAATATACGTCCACTGGCATCTTCACAAACAAAGACGTTATAAAAGATATGCTTCATTTTCGTTTTTTTTGATTTTACTGGAAGTTTTTCAGGATTTCCTGCATTAAATGCTGTGCAGTAATCTCGCACTGGGCATAATAAGCATTTTGGAGAAGTTGGTGTACAGATGAGTGCTCCTAATTCCATCAAGCCTTGATTGAAGGAAGATGTATGCGCAGGATCAATCAATTCCTCAACTGCCGCTTCAAAAATTTTTTTCGTTTTCGGCACAGCAATATCATCATGAATATTGAGCACACGACTTAATACACGCATAACATTGCCATCGACTGCATGTTCAGGCTTATTGTAGGCAATACTTAGAATAGCGCCAGCAGTATAGGGACCAACACCCTTAAGTTTCGATATTTCATGGCGATTGTCTGGCACAATACCACCATAGTTTTCTATAACTTCACGTACGCCTGCTTGTAAATTACGCGCGCGTGAATAATAGCCAAGACCCTCCCAATGCTTCAACAAATATTCTTGTGGTGCTTCCGCCAATAATTCTAATGTTGGAAAGCTTTCTATGAAGCGATTGTAATACGGAATAACTGTATCAACTCTTGTTTGCTGTAGCATAACTTCAGATACCCAGATTTTATAAGGGTCCTTTGTATGCCGCCAGGGTAAATCTCGTTTCTCTTGTTCAAACCATTCGACCAAAGATTGTCGAAATTCTGCTACATATGGATAATTCACAGTGACCTCCCGTGTTTTTACGATTTAATTTATGACAGAAAGGGTATACAATTAAGAAAAGCTACTTCGCGCATGATGGTGATTAACTGTCCTTCGAGCAAATGACGCGAATGCCTAGTTATTGATTAGAAAATATAAAAAGTATTACCATTATTGAAATATACATGTATGCAAATTGTACTCTTTATTCATGCATACTAGGAGTGGATATCTTTGGATTCAGGTACACATTTCGTTATGGGTATAGCCCTTGGTGGTCTTGCCTTAGTTGATCCCGTAGTAGCCAACCATACAATGACCTTTACCGCTGTTATGGCAGGTACCATTATTGGTTCCCAGGCACCTGATATCGATACAGTGTTGAAACTGCGTAACAACGCTATTTATATTCGACATCACCGTGGCATTACCCATTCATTACCAGCTGTAGCTATATGGCCAATCTTAATTACATTGGTATTAGCTATTATCATTCCAGACGCAAATGTGTTCCATTTATGGCTTTGGACATTTTTAGCAGTAGCACTACATGTCTTTGTCGATATTTTCAATGCATATGGAACGCAAGCCGTGCGACCATTCTCAAGAAAATGGGTGGCACTTGGTGTGATCAATACCTTCGACCCGATTATTTTTTCGCTACATTGCCTTGGTATATTGCTTTGGGCATTCGGTGCAAATCCTATTTGGACATTTAGCATCATGTATCTAATTATTGTGGGCTACTATATTTTACGTTTTGCCTTACAAAGAGCTGTAAAAAAAGCCGTTCACAATACCATTCAAGATGAAGATTATGTCATTGTAGCACCGACCATGCGTTTTTTCCATTGGCGTATCGCTGCAAAGTCAAAAACGCATTATTATGTGGGTCGCGCTTATGGGCGAACTGTGAATATTTACGATAAATTCGAGATTAAACCGTTACCCAAAACACATGCCGTTGAAGCTGCCATGAAAGACCCTAATCTCGATGCATTTATATCGTTCTCACCATTGTATCGTTGGGAAATTTCCGAACTTGAAAATGGCTTAACGGAAGTACGATTAATTGATCTTCGTTACCGCAGTGACAATCGCTATCCTTTCGTTGCGGTTGCCCATTTAGACGGTGATAACGAAATTATTACTTCTTATACAGGCTGGATTTTCACTGAGGATAAGCTCCAAAAAAAATTACAAATCGGCGCAAGTAATTAAAACGAAACCCTGACCATTTTATTGATGGCCAGGGTTTTTTTATTGCATCATGTCATCACTTGCATCAAGTAAATGCGCATATTTTGGGTTGCGCCCTGCAAATTCATGTAGCTTATCGCCATAGCTAGTAATTAATTGGCGCACTAAATTTTCAGTATAGTCAGCACCACGATAGTCATAGCCAGCCTTTGCCGCTGTAGATTCGAAGTCACTCCATAAAAGTTCTATCCATACACGCGCACGACCTGCGGACATTTGTGGATTTTTCGCAAGTAACTCTGCTGTTAGCTTTTCTATTTTCCCCTGCATTTACTTACCCACCTTAATCGGTGATAACATGGAGACTGGTAGAGCCTCCTGATATTTTTCCCCACCTAAACGATGGCCCCAAGCAAAACGTCCTTTTAAATAATCTACTTGGAAATAGTCGTTATCAGAGCCGTCAATACGGTACATTTCTCCAGGTACGATTGTATCCAAATCAACTAAATAAGCGGCTGCCATTAATGCCTTACGTTCGAACACTGCAAATTCATTAATAATTCCAAGCTGTTCTGCCTTACGTGCTTTTTCTTTTAGCATCGCTACTTCTTCACGTAATTCATGCTCTGTCATGGCAGCGTAGTTTTTTTCATTCATTCTTCATTCTCCTTCTCTGCTATAAAACGATCTATTACTTCAACAGGAAACCCCTTTTGATAGAGTGCCTGCTTTGTTTTCATTTTAAGTTCATAACCAGTATACTTCGATACATACTTTTTCCAAACTTTTTCACCTTGTACAGCAAGTAAATGTGGCCATTCATCTTCTGCTTGCTCAATCTCCACCTGACTCAGCACTTCATCCACAATATTAAAAGAATAACCTTTTCGCATAAGAAAATCTTGGATTTTAGACTTAATCTGCATCGGCGTCTTCTTTTTTTCTGAGCGAATAACCTTTTCCGCCAGCTGAATTGCAAGCTTCAACTGTTCCTCATGGCTATAAGTGCCAAGCACTTCATCCTGTAAGTTTTTATCGATTCCTTTTTTAATAAGGTCCTGCCGAATCGCTCGTGGTCCTTTTTTCATCGTAGCCTTTTTCGTATCGAGTAATGCCTTAGAATAAGTCTCATCATTTAAAAAACCATATGATTTTAACTTTTGAATGGCTTCTAAAATAACCGCTTCTCCAAATTCTAAAGTGAGTAATTTTTTCTTTATTTCATGCTCACTGCGCATTTGATAGGAAAGGAAATTTAGTCCCTTATTAAACGCCTTGCGAATTTCATCTTCGTAAGCTATTTCTTGAATATCAAATTCTTCAAGTATCTTCCCTTTTGTCAGGCCAAACTGAAGAAGTATTGCTTCATCTACTGGAAAAGCATATTCTTCATTCAAGTATATATTATAGCGTTCTGGATTGTTTTTTTGACGCGCAATTTTCGTGATAACACGCATAATGAAACACCCCTTTATCTAACCTATTATAACATCTTTTTCTTTTTACTTAGGATTGTGTATAGTGTAGATAAAAGATTGGAAATAGGAGGAATTCTTATGAATATCGCTATTTCAGGAGGGACAGGTTTTGTTGGTCAATCGCTTACAAAGCTGTTACAAGATAAAGGACATAAAATATATATTTTAACACGTAATAATTCCAGATACGAAAACGGCATCCATTATGTACAATGGCTAAAAGATGGGGCTAGACCAGAATTAGAACTAGATAGTATCGATGCAATTGTCAATTTAGCCGGCATTTCTTTAAATAATGGACGTTGGACAAAAAAACAAAAGAAGGCCATTTATACAAGCCGTATGGATGCTACTCTAGAAATCGTGCGCATAATGGAAGTGCTTGAGAAGAAACCTAATGTACTTGTTAATGCCAGTGCAGTTGGGATATATCCAACTTCTACTATCGCCACTTATGCCGAAAACGTTAGCGACTACGCGACAGATTTTTTAGGAAGGACCGTACATGATTGGGAGCTCCATGCTAAACGGGCAGAAAAATTAAATGTCCGAGTGGCACTTGCACGTTTCGGCGTTATTTTAGGACGTGATCATGGCGCACTTCCATCAATGTTGCTGCCCTATAAAATGCATGTCGGAGGCACAATTGGTTCGGGTGAACAATGGCTGTCATGGATACATGTGGAGGACGTTGCACGTGCTATTTATTTTGCGATGACAAATGATAACATAAACGGCCCCTTTAATGTAACAGCTCCAAACGCAACACGCATGAAGGAGTTCGGCAATACAATTGCTACTGTTATGGGGAGACGTCATTGGTTGCCTGTACCTAGCTTCGCCATGCGTGTCGCACTCGGTGAACAAAGCGTACTTGTGCTAGAAGGTCAGCATGTGCTATCCACTGTATTAGAAAAACACCATTTTGAATTTAAATTTCCTCATTTAAAAGAGGCACTTGAAGATTTATTATAAAATCCATGAATACGTTCCTTTATTCTTGCTGGTGTCAAATAGAGGTAGGATAATTTTTTGAATAATAACGCATCCTAAGGAAAAAGAAAGGATGCGTTTTTATGTGGAAACAACATATAGTAGGTGCAGTAATCGCTACGTTTATTATTGCCGCTGCAATTAGCTTCAATCCGTTTTTCGCTTCTGGTTCTGACGAATATCATTGGGGCTTAAAAAGAGCGAAAAATGGAGAGCCGGCAGAGGCGGGCGCTCAGCTTGATAAACTACTCAATCAGTATGGGGCTATCTATAAAGGAAAAGCTGATAAAAAAGTGGCCTATTTAACTTTTGATAATGGCTACGAAAATGGTTTTACCGAAAGCATTTTGGATACATTGGAAAAGGAAAAAGTTCCTGCAACTTTCTTTTTAACTGGACACTATTTAGTAAGCGCCGGCGACCTTGTAAAACGTATGGTGCACGACGGACATACAATCGGCAACCATTCTTATGGTCATCCAAATATGGCGAGACTAACGCGAGATGGAATGCGTGCAGAATGGCGAAAGTTTGATGGAAAGCTAAGGGAATTAACAGGAATTGATCGTACAACATATGCTCGACCACCTGAAGGAGTATTCAATGCCAAAGTGTTAGAGGTCGGCAATGCAGAAGGTTATCGTCATATTTTTTGGTCTGTTGCCTTTAAAGATTGGTTAAAAGATGAACGCCGAGGAGCAGATTATGCTTACAATGCGTTAATGGATCAACTTCACCCAGGTGCTGTTATTTTAATGCATACAGTGGCTCAAGATAATGCCGAAGCGTTGCCAATGTTTATTGCTGAGGCTAAGAAACAAGGCTATACGTTTTTATCGCTCGACGATTTAGTATTAGAATATGAAGATTTCCCTGTCGCTTTGCAATCGTCCAATCCTTAGTTATAATGGGGAGATGACATTCAATCAAGTACGCCTAGGCGTATTTGCGTCCAGATTTGAATCATACTTTTCAAAATCTATGACATCCACCGGAAGCTTAACTTTATTCAGCAGCTCTTTTCCGGTAGTGAATTGAATACTGTGTGCAAAGATCTCTCTAAATCAGAGAGATTTTTGCTGAATAAGGTTAAAGGACGTGGAACGCTTGACGCAACAAACAGCGATAGAAGTGGGACAAAAATTCCCATTAACAATAAAAAGACTAGGCATTAATGGTGAAGGAGTAGGCTTTTACAAACGCAATGTCGTTTTCGTAAAGGGCGCTATTCCTGGAGAAGAAATTACTGCCCAAGTTACAAAAACACAACGTAATTTCGTAGAAGCCGAAATACTAACGATTCGTAATACTTCTAAGTATCGTCAGGAAGCACCTTGCCCTGTTTACAATGAATGCGGAGGCTGCCAGCTTCAACACATGACTTATGAAAAACAGCTAATTGAAAAACGTGATATCGTTATTCAAGCTTTAGAGCGCTATGCAAAGCCTTTAGCTGAGACTGTTGAAGTCCGCAAAACACTTGGTATGGACAATCCATGGAACTACCGCAACAAAAGTCAGTTCCAAGTACGAAAAGAAGGAAAGCGTGTCTATGCAGGACTTTTCACAGAAGGTAGCAACAATTTACTTAATATTAATGATTGTCTGGTACAACACCCAGTCACATCTAAAATTACAGTTGCAACACGTAAAATTTTGCAAAAGCTAAATATTACGATTTACGATGGCCGAACGCTAGATGGTTTAGTGCGTACGATCGTTGTGCGTACAGGAATTCGCACTGGTGAAACACAAGTCGTACTTGTGACGACACGTAAGGATATTCCACATTTGGCTGACCTTATTACACGGATAAAAAAAATAGATCCGAGCATCGTGTCAATTGCACAAAATGTTAACCGCGAGAAAACATCATTGATTTTTGGCGATGAAACAATTGTCCTCGATGGCAAAGAAACCATTCATGAGGAGCTTGGTGAATTAGCATTTGACCTCTCTGCTCGTGCTTTCTTCCAACTGAACCCATCACAGACCGTTCATTTATATGATGAAATCAAAAAAGCAGCAGCATTAACAGGCAAGGAAACTATTGTGGATGCATACTGCGGAGTTGGTACAATCGGCTTATGGCTAGCGGATAAAGCGAAAGAGGTTCGTGGTATGGACGTCATTCCTGAAAGCATTCAAGATGCACGAAAAAATGCACATAATCATGGCTTTAAACATACAAAATACGAAGTTGGTACAGCAGAAAGTGTCTTAGCAAAATGGCGTAAGGAAGGTTTCACACCTGACGTTATTACAGTTGATCCACCACGCACAGGCCTTGCACCTGAATTTATCCGTACCGTTCTTAAGCTAAAACCTAAGCGCTTTGTTTATACATCTTGTAACCCTTCTACGTTAGCAAAGGATTTACAGGAATTATCGAAGCTTTATGATGTCGAATATATTCAGCCCGTTGATATGTTTGCACAGACTGCACAGGTGGAATGTGTTTGCGCCATGGTTATTAAAGCGCAACACCAAAAATAATAATAAATGTTCTGGCGACTTTGATTAGATGCAGTCTGTATTATACAGACCGCATCTTTTTTTGTATTTAATGCATTGATAAAGGTAAACAAATACAACTCATAAGATATCAAACACAAGCAACAAATTAAATCCATAAAAGGCATGAAAAATGAGAAAAAATAATGGTTTGAATTCGGTAATGATACTGAACTCAGACCCAACAAGGAACCTATTTATTTCTTAAAGGCACTAATCTTATCAATAATTTCTCCACCATCAACACTGATATAATAGACTAATGATGATGTATTTAATTCTTTAAGATGGTCTGTTGTCATTAACCATTCATCCCAAACCTCTACATCTTTGTTATGGACTATTGAATATTTGTAATGTTTTGTAGTTTCATGTCCATTTTCAAATTCAAAAAAAGGAAAAAATGTCTTTTAGTATAGCTTCAAATATCACCTAGCGTTATTGGAGCAAAAAGCTAATATATCGTCTCATCTCCGTTTTCTACCAGAAGTCTGAGTGATGGATTCCCCTTGTGAAAAGTCATCCAAAATTGTTTCTTTTTAGCAAATTAATTAGGAATCTCAATAATAGATAACGTACCCTTTCCAAACCCTGTATTTTTACATTCAGTTAAATTATATGTGGTAATATTTTTTTATCTTCTATATTAATTTTTTTCATGTAATGACAAAACCTTTGTTTTCTTCAGGTTCCAAGACTTCATATAATATATTGGTTCTATCGAATTTATATGTTGAAGTGGATTTTTGCCCTTCTTTACCGTTTCTATTTTCTATTACTAAAGATGATGATTCATTATTTTGGACATTTGAATAAAAGTCATTAATTAGTTCAATATTTTTGATTTTGTCTCCATCGATTATTCCAACATTATCTTGTTTAGAACAGCCTGTTACTAAGATTAATAATACACTTAAGGAATACATTGATATTTTACGCATCAAAATCACCCTAACTTAAAATTTTACAGAAAAATTATTTAAGACTTATTACGTTCTGGATAGTAACTAGTTAAAATCAAAAAGCTTGCAAAGATAACATTAATATCTTTGCAAGCTTTATAAAATCATTCTATTTCATTTAGGTCTTCATCAATTGTCTTACCCGATAATGATTTGTATACTGGTAATGATTTGAACAGACCTTCTTCTTGTTCAAATTTACCGTGTGGACCACCGTTCATTACTAGTTTTCCTTCTGCGCTTTTTCTTAAAATAATATATGTTCTTCATTATTTTCCATCAAAGGGTAACCTTCAATTAATATTTCTTCGTTCCCATCTTGAGTAACAACTGATAAAAAGGGGGCGTCTCAAAATTTATTTGAGACGCCCTTTTTTGCTTTCGCGGGTATCTTGTGTTCTTTCGCGGATATTTCTTCTTGTTCCGCGAGTATCTTATGTCCTTCCGCGGGTATCTTGTGTTCTTTCGCGGGTGTTTCATCTTGTTCCGCGGGTATCTTGCCCTTTCGCCCGTATTTCTTCTTGTTCCACTGGTACCATGTCCTTTCGCCCGTATTTCTTCTTGTTCCACTGGTACCATGTCCTTTCGCCCGTATTTCTTCTTGTTCCGCGGGTATCTTATGTCCTTTCGCCCGTATTTCTTCTTGTTCCGCGAGTATCTTATGCCCTTTCGCGAGTATTTCTTCTTGTTCCGCGGGTATCTTATGCCCTTTCGCCCGTATTTCTTCTTGCTCCGCGGGTACCATGTCCTTTCGCCCGTATTTCTTCTTGTTCCGCGAGTATCTTATGTCCTTTCGCGGGTATTTCTTCTTGTTCCGCGGATATCTTATGTCCTCTCGCCCATATTTCTTCTGGTTCCGCGGGTATCTTATGCCCTTTCGCCCGTAGCTCTTCTTGTTCCGCAGGTACCGTGTGCCCTTGCTGGGGTATCTCATAATCTATTTGATTTTTGCGCAGCTTTTCTGTATAATGAAATCTTAGGTGCCAAACCTACGTGGCATGGACGAACATCCGTGTCACACCGAAAAACGCCATTACAGCACGGATTTGCTGGGCGTTTTTTGTTTTTATGAGCGGGAGATGAGCCCCGCTCTTTTTATTTTACATACAAAAGCGACCATGACTCTAAACTGTCATTGGTCGCTTATTTTTATTTTTCCCGAATACGAATAGAACAAGTGCTACAGTTAACAATAGCAGTGCCACAAGTAAGAGGAAGCTATAATTTTTTATGAATTCTATATAAATGCCGCCTAAAAATGGTCCTGTTAAACTACCAATACTTAAAGCAATCCCACAGAGTAGATTTCCGGTTGGTAGCAATTCCTTAGGTGTTAAATCAGCCATATATGTAATGCCCAGCGAAAACATCGAACCGACAAGTGTGCCCGCGCAGAAAAATGCGATAGCTACTGCCATTTGTGAATGTTCTAAAAAACTTGCAATAGCGAAAAGAATGGCTCCGCCAAATGATCCTGTCATCAGGACAAGACGCCGTCCAATTTTATCGCCCAATGCGCCAAGCGGAACTTGCGTTAAAATACCACCAAAGGTAAAGACCGATAAAATAATCGGTATCATGTCGATTTCAAAGCCCTTACGTAAGGCGTATACAGGGAATAAAGCATTTAAAGAGGATTCTAAAAACCCATAAACGAATGGTCCTAAAAAGGCGATCCACCCCAAAAAAATCGCTGCTTTATAGCGATTCCATCCCCTCGCATTCATGTCTCCAGTTAAACGCTCTGGCTTTTCATTGCGTAAGAAGAATACAAATGACCAGGCAAATAAACACATAATAGAGGACACAATAAAAGGTAGCGCTTCTGCAATTTGTATAAGGCGTACCATCAATGGTCCAACTGCAAAGCCCATACTAAAGGACAAACCATAAATCGCCATGCCCTTTCCTAGGCTTTTATGATCGGTTGTGCTTGTAATCCACGTTTGGGTCGCATAGTGCAAAGCATGATCCCCGACTCCAATAAATAAACGGAGGATAAACCAGAAAGTTACACTTTTCCATAAAGGAAACACAATGAGCGAAACGAAAACAAGTGCGCCGCCAATTAAAATAATTGGCTTATAGCCCCATTTACGTAAAGGCTGTTCGATAAACGGTGAAATTAATAAAGTTCCTATGTATAAACCTGTCGCATTTAAGCCGTTTAATGCGGAGGATACACCATCACGCTCGAAAATAATCGAGATAAGTGGTAATAGCATTCCTTGTGAAAAACCCGAAATGGATACAATTAACACTAAAATAGTAAATCTTTTTCTGCTGTAATCTGAGAAGTACGTCATTTTTTCCTCCAACATCCATTCATCTTCCACATAACAGCATACCAAAAAGCCTTAGCGCTCACCACATGTGATTTTACGCTAAGGCTTAACTAACACTTATCTCCATTAAACTTGTATAAACACGAATTTCGGTTTTTTCACAACACCGATTACTTGTTTAAACTCCCTCCTTTTCGAGTTAGAGTTCACCGTTTTCTTCAATCAGCCCCTTTACTATTTCTTAATACAAATTTAACACAGTACATCAATATTGTAAATATTCTGTTTATTTATTTTGTAAAATAATTACTAAGTCCTAGGTCCCCGCCTAAGCATTGAAATTTAGCATAAAATCGGCTACTATGGAAGGGAATGAAATGAGGTGTATGCATGTCAAAGCCAATCACTGACAAAGAACAACAAGTGACTTATTTAAAAGAACGTCTTGAAATCTTTTTAGAAGTATTAGATGCCATTGATCCTGAAACAACTGAGTTAGAGGATATTGATCGTTTAATTCAAATGATGGATGATTTAGAAGACAAAATGGAGCAATTTAACGCTCGTGAAAAATAATGCTAAAAAGCAAGCGGGTGTTATCGCCCGCTTGCTTTTTTAATGGCAGTCCCAATTATAGAGAACCTTGCTAAAATCTCTTCGTTCCAGCTCATCTTCTGTAATAAAAAAGTTACCTACACCGACATCTCCCCACATAATGTGATCTCCCACACTATCCACCTGTAATAGTAAAATCAAAGAATCTGTGTATTCTCCATATGCTCTCGGGTCTTCTTGTGTGAAAAATGGATACCCACCGATTTTATGACCTGTGCTATCCAATGTTTCATAAAACTCGTCTTCTACATCATCATTGTCTTCTATACCTTCAAATATAGCTGCATAGTGCACATTACTTCGAAAGTCATTTGCAGATAGTGGTTCATATCCTAATTCAAAGGACAATGCCATTTCCTTCTCAACCGGGAAGTACATCTCGTCTTTGTTAGCATCGACAAACGCGAAGTCCTGTACTAATTGTGACTCATCTTCCACGATATGTTCATGGAAGATGACACGAAAACCTTGCTGATTTTGGCCATTATCAAAATCCATGCCTAAAACATCATCTTGTGCATCGATATAAAATTGTAAAATACCCTCAGTTGGAAAGTTTGGTACATGTTTCGGTACATCTGCGAAATTAATTTGCGCTAACAATTTTAACGGTTGCCCTTCAGCATTTTTTGGATATGCCATTGTCAGCGGGAAATACGGATCCCCTTCAAATTTACTTTCTAACAAAGATGTTTTCCGTTGTTCCGTTCCTATATTTATAAATGGTTGTATCGTTTCTTCTATTACTTCTCTAAATTTTTCAAATGCTTCAGGTAATTCAAGTTTCTTTACAGACATACACGTACCCCCTAAAGTAGATTTATCACCATTTTAGAACAAATGTTCCTTTTTAGCAAGTGTCTTTTCAGAATACGTCTTTATTTCCGAGTACAATTAGAAGTACTCTTTTTTTCATTAGTCTAAAAGAGTATAATTGACTGTGGAAATAATCAATTTTTTCTATGGGGGGCAATACCAAATGAATTTACAAACTTTGGAGAAAAGTCTTTACAATTTAATTACAGAAACATCTACGAACTTACCTAAAGACGTACGTCGTGCTATTAAAAAGGCCAAAGAAGCTGAAAACGCTGGCACGCGAGCAGCAATGAGTTTAGACACAATTTCAAATAATATTATTATGGCAGAAGATAATGTATCACCAATCTGTCAAGATACTGGTCTACCAACATTCAAAATTTACACACCTGTTGGTGTAAACCAATTAGAAATTAAAGAAGCGATTAAAAAAGCGATTAATGACACAACTGCTGACGCTAAATTACGTCCAAATGCTGTTGATTCATTAACTGGCGCAAACAGCGGTAATAATCTTGGTGATGGTCTACCGGTTATGAAATTCGAACAGTGGGAAAAAGACTATATTACGATTAAATTAATTCTTAAAGGTGGCGGCTGTGAAAATAAAAATAT
Source organism: Lysinibacillus sp. NPDC048646 (assembly GCF_050272295.1). NCBI lineage: Bacteria > Bacillati > Bacillota > Bacilli > Caryophanales > Bacillaceae > Lysinibacillus > Lysinibacillus sp. NPDC048646. Next base: position 113,579 of record NZ_JBNNLZ010000010.1, on the reverse strand, counting down.
CCAGTACAGCTTACCATGTGAGATTGATGGCTTAGGCCGCGCTGGTCGTGACTTAGATGGTATCCGCAAATGTATCCTTCACTCTGTATATCAAGCACAAGGTCAAGGATGTTCAGCAGGATTCATCGGCGTTGGAATCGGTGGTGACCGTTCTTCTGGATACGATCTTGCAAAAGAACAATTATTCCGTCATGTAGAAGATACAAACCCAAATCAAGACCTTGCAAAGCTAGAAGAGTATGTAGTAAATACTGCAAATACATTCGGTATCGGTACAATGGGCTTCGGCGGTGAAGCAACTTTACTTGGCTGTAAAATCGGCGTTATGCACCGTATCCCTGCTTCTTTCTATGTATCTGTAGCATATAACTGCTGGGCATACCGTCGTATGGCTATCGACCTTAATCCTGAAACAGGTGAAATCATTAACTGGCACTACCAAGATGGTGAAAAAATTACATTCAAAGAAAATGAAGTCGCTGCAACAACAGAAGAAACTTCAACAGATGTAGTTGAACTAACTGCACCAATTACTGAAGAGCAAATTCGTGCATTAAAAGTGGGTGACGTTGTTGCTATCACTGGTCGCATGTATACTGGCCGTGACGCAATCCACCATCACTTAATGAGTCATGATGCACCAGTAGATCTTAACGGACAAGTTATTTATCACTGTGGTCCAGTAATGGCAAAAGACGAAGAAGGCAACTGGACAGTAAAGGCTGCTGGTCCAACTACTTCAATTCGTGAGGAGCCATACCAAGGAGACATCATGAAAAAATTTGGTATCCGTGCTGTAATTGGTAAGGGTGGTATGGGACCAAAAACATTAACAGCACTTGGCGAACATGGTGGCGTCTACTTAAATGCAATCGGTGGTGCTGCTCAGTACTATGCAGACTGCATTAAAGGCGTAGACGGTGTTGACTTAATGGAATTTGGTATTCCAGAAGCGATGTGGCACTTAAATGTTGAGGGCTTCACAGCAGTAGTTACAATGGATTCTCATGGTAATTCCTTGCATGCTGATGTAGACAAATCTTCTCTTGAGAAACTAGGTCTTCACGCTGAACGTATTTTCTAAAAAGGTAGATTTCCTTTTAATTAAGAGATATACTTTCATTCCTAATTTCAGAAATGGCTAATCGCTGTTTCGGCACAAAATTTAAAGGCACAGAATATTCCTAGTGAATAATCTGTGCCTTTTTCTGTTCTGGATAAATTATCTTTGTATTCAAGAGAATAAGCCTTTTACTTATTTAAACAATAGATGCAAGAGTATATGGAGCGAAGACAGCTCATTCATCCGGAAAATGAATTACATGATTTGACGTTTCATCGACAGCTTTTTACGATACTTTTGAACTTCTTACTTTCTTTTTCCAAATCCCTTTGTTATAATAATTCTAAATTATAAAGAAAGAAGTGAAATTTACTTCTGACCATAAACAAACTTAACTCCTTTGTTTATTAAGGTTTTTGATATTGATTTTCATTATCAGGAGGGATAAAGATGGAATACTCTAATCGAGAAAATATTAATCTAATTGAGAAAATAAAAGAACATGCTGAATTAATTGCTGCGATCGTAGCAGGATTTTTCATTTTACTTGCATGGCGTTTAGATTCTAACGATCAAACAACCGCTTCCGTTCTTTTATATATGATTGCATTTTGTGTTGGAGGTTTTGCAAAAGCAAAAGAAGGCATTGAAGAAACCCTCGCAGATAAAAAGTTGAATGTCGAACTACTCATGGTATTAGCTGCGATCGGCTCAGCAGCAATTGGATACTGGACTGAGGGCGCGATCTTGATTTTTATCTTTGCTGTAAGTGGTGCATTAGAAACATATGCCATGAATAAAAGTCATCGCGAAATTTCTGCACTGATGAATTTACAACCCGAGGAGGCTTGGTTAGTACGTGGTGGCTTTGAACCAATGAAAGTTGCAGTTGCTACATTAACTATCGGTGACCACCTACTTATTAAACCTGGTGAACGTGTACCAGCAGATGGTGTAATTTTCAGAGGGCAGTCTTCTATAGATGAATCAGCTATTAGCGGTGAGCCTCTCCCTGTTGCAAAACGTGAAGGTGATGAGGTATTCGCAGGAACAGTCAACTTAAATGGTGCTATTACAATGGAAATGACAAAGCCGAATTCCGAAACATTGTTCCAAAAAATTATAAGCCTTGTGCAAAGTGCACAGAGTGAAAAATCACCCTCTCAGCAATTCATTGAAAAATTTGAAGGTACTTATGTAAAATTCGTCTTACTGACTGTTGCTCTTATGATGTTTCTCCCCCACTTTTTACTCGGTTGGGACTGGACAACAACATTTTATCGAGCAATGGTACTCTTAGTTGTTGCATCTCCTTGTGCGCTTGTCGCATCGATCATGCCAGCAACACTCGCTACCATTTCAAATGGTGCAAAAAACGGTGTACTATTTAAAGGCGGTTTACATTTAGAACATTTAAGTGTATTACGTGCATTAGCAGTTGATAAAACCGGTACTTTAACACAAGGAAAACCAGTCGTAACAGATTTCATCGTTCGTAAAGGAGTGGATAGAAATACGACAATGACTATCCTTGCAAGTATTGAAGCACAGTCGAATCACCCATTAGCACAAGCAATCACTTCATATGCAAAAGCTGAGGGTATCACGCACTATACACAGACCACTATTGAAGACATTCCTGGCTGGGGAATAAAGGGCTTTGTCAATGAAACGGAGTATTTAGTTGGCAAACCAGACTTTGTAGGCATCGAAGAAGCTCATGCATTTGCAGATGGTGCCGCAGCATTACTTGCCGCAGAAGGAAAAACAGTTATTTTCATCCGCGACAACGAAGGCATCGTTGCACTCACAGCTCTAAAGGATACAGTTCGTAATGAAGCAAAAAAAGCGATTACATTACTAAAAGAGCTAGGCATTCATGTAGTAATGCTCACAGGAGACAATGAAAAAACAGCGAAGGTCATTGCGAAAGAAGCAGGTGTCAATGATTATGTAGCGGAATGTCTCCCAGAAACAAAAGTTACTGAAATGAAAAATCTTCTTAGTCAACATAAATATGTAGGTATGGTTGGCGATGGCATTAATGATGCGCCAGCATTAGCTACTGCAACAACTGGAATTGCAATGGGAGAAGGGACAGATGTTGCTTTAGAAACTGCAGATGTGGTGTTAATGAAAAATGAATTATCTAAAATTGCCTATGCTGTTCGCCTTTCACGTAAAATGCAACGTATCGTCAAACAAAATATTATCTTCTCTATCGGTATCATTATATTGTTAATAGCCTCTAACTTTTTACAAGTTGTTGATTTACCACTGGGTGTTATTGGACATGAGGGTAGTACGATTCTTGTTATTTTAAATGGCTTACGTATGCTCAATAAAAATGTGTAACATCCGTGTTTCTCTCACTCTAGTAAATTGTTTCTTTTACGTAAAACAGCCTCACATCACAAAATTGTGATAGTGAGGCTGTTTTATCACGATTATTTTTTTGTAATTTGCGATGCTAATCCTTTTGTTTTTGTAATGCTCTTTTTTGCATTGTGGCATTTAACACACCACCAAAAATTAATATCATGCCCGTGAAATACAGCCATAACATTAAAATAATGACACCGCCAATACTACCGTATGTAGCAGAATAGTTTCCAAAATTACTAATATAAAAAGAAAAAGCATACGTTAATGTCAACCAAGCAATTGTAGAGAACATCGCTCCCGGCCACACGCCCATTAACTTCAAACGTGGATTGGTATTCGGTACAAACCAGTAAATCCCCATTAACACAACAAAGATCAATAACGGTGGCATTGACCATCGTATATTATTCCAAAGAGATTCAAATTCTTCTTCTATTCCAACTATCGAAAACAGAAAATGGCCAATTTGCTGGCCAAAAACAGGTAATAGAAGGGCGACACCTATAACGATTACAAATGCAATTGTAAAGATAAGAGACAACCCTCGATCTAAGATGCCTACCCTACCTTCTGTATCATAGGCTTTATTTAATGCCCTAATCAACGCATTAATCCCCTTGGAAGCTGACCATATTGTACCTAGAATACCAATAGATAATAAACTACTATTACGATTTGTTAATACCTCATTTAATGTACTTTCAATCAATCTATATACTTCATCTGGCACTACATTCACTAAAAAAGAATAAACTTGTGTAGTTTCTAAATTTAGATACGGTAACAGTGTAACTAGGAAAATAAGTAATGGGAAGAAAGATAATAAAAAGAAATAAGCCAATTGTGCGGCAAGAGCTGATATTTCCACGTGTTGTATACGCAACATTAAATCTTGTACAAAGCCCTTTGACGTCATGATATCTACTGAATCTTCATTTGGAGAGACAAATGATTTCACAAAACCAATTGCTGTATTCACTGATTCTTTCTTCTTTTCCATACAAATCCCCTCCTTTACTACAACAATTTATTCTTTACTTGGTGAAGAGAAGGCAGATTTTGTATCGCTGATCATGCCCTGGATAGTGGAAGGTAATTCTTTAAATTCATCAACTTTTTCCGCTACCATGTTGACATTTTCTGTTACGCTCTCACAGAGCACTTGAGCAGCTAACACTTTTTCTTCGATTAAATCTTGTAATTCGCCGCGATTGGCTGCGTAATACGAAACTGCTGAAGTCACCTTTTTCGTAGTAGCTACTGTTTTTTCACGTGTTGTGCGATCAAGCATGCTTAATGCTGCACCTACTGTAGCACCAATAACGATAGATGCTAATAATTTACTTTGTCCCATATTAAAAACCCCCTACTTGTGTACATGTATATTCCCTTATAAATGACAAATAAACAACTTGCTACCTTTATTCTACCCAACAACCACCTATTTTTAAAGCAATGCTCAAAATACAGTATTGACAATTTTTTTATTCAATGAAATGATATTGGCGAGGATTACGAAAGGTAGGTTTAAATAAATGGATTTATCAGTACCATCAAAAGAAAACGTTATTTATATGGTTGATCAAATGAAAGATAAACTTCGCATGGTAAATGTCGATGCGATGAAATCAGAGAATTTCGATGAAGCAAATTATGAAGATTTAGTCTATCTCTACGAAATGGTGATGAAGCGCGACACATTTAGCCCAAGTGAAATGCAAGCAATTGTTGCTGAGTTAGGTTCGTTACGTAAATAATTAGAAAAAAGCTATTAGCTATGGCATAAAGCCTGTTGCTAATAGCTTTTATTTTTATTGCGTATTTGTTGTAGATGAACCGTCTTCTGCGACAAATGGCTGAATCAGCACTTCCACACGACGGTTTTTCGCCCGGCCTTCAGCCGTATCATTTGGTGCAATGGCCTGATCCTCACCGTAACCTTTAGCACTAAATTTCTTCGAATCTAGTTGTGCGTTACTAGCTGTTAGTTCAAGATAGAAATTTGAAGCACGCATTAATGACAACTCTAAATTTGACGAGAAGTTTGGACCTACAGGAACATTATCTGTATGCCCTGCAATGACAATATTACGTGCTGGATCTGATACTAATACGGACGCAAGCTCTTGAATAGTTGGTTTATACTCTGGTTTAATCTTTGCTTTACCTGGATCAAATAGTATACTATCACGAATTGTTACTAACAAACCTTCATCCGTCATTTCTGTTGCGAACTGACCTTCCATCTCATTAACTGCAATGAAATTATCAACGCTGTCCTTGATTTCTGCTAGCTCTTGCTGATCTTTTAAATAGGCTGAGTTCTGCTGTGTTTGCTGCGGTGTTTCATCATTTTGGGCATCAGGCGTTTGAATCGGTGAAGGTTGTTCTAAAAAACTCGTTCCACCATCAAAAACTTGATTGAATACCGCTGACATTCTTTCTAACTTCTCTTGATCGACCGAACTTGATGCAAATAGTATAATGAATACCGCTAATAACAGTGTTAATATATCTGCGTAAGGTACTAACCAAGACTCATCAATATGCTCATCATGCTTTTTTTTCTTAGCTTTCTTTGCCAAGGCCGCCCGCCCCGCTTTCACCCGAAATTTGACGACGCTCTTCCATCGTTAAATAAGAAGATAATTTTTGTTCGATCACACGTGGCGCTTCTCCCTCTAATACAGAAAGAATACCTTCAATCATCATGCGCTTTTGCTTTACTTCCACGGCTGATTTACGTTTTAACTTATTAGCAAAAGGATGCCATAATACGTAACCAGTAAAGATACCTAATAATGTTGCCATGAAGGCAGCCGAAATCGCGTGCCCTAGTTTTTCTATATCATTCATATCTGCCAATGCGGCGATTAACCCTACTACCGCACCAAGTACCCCTAAAGTTGGGGCATATGTACCTGCTTGTGTAAAAATTGCAGAACCACTTGCATGACGTTCTTCCATAGCTTCTACTTCTTCAGTTAATACGTCACGTATATAATCTGCGTTCTGACCGTCAATAGCTAATGTAAGACCATTTTTCAGAAATGGGTCTTCAACTTCTGAAGCTTTACTTTCAAGAGCTAATAACCCTTCACGACGAGCTAAGTCAGCCCATTGCGAGAACATTTTAATAATCTCAATATCATCTGCTAGTTTAGTTTCTTTGAAAAGAATTTTAAATAACTTAGGTACACGCTTTAACTCCTTCACAGGGAAGGCGATTGTTACAGCGGATATTGTACCGAAGATGATGATTAAGATAGCCGCAGGGTTATAAAATGCACTTAAGCTTACACCCTTCATTACCATCCCTGCTAATAACGCTATAAACGCTATTATTAATCCTACTACCGACGATATATCCATTCTAGAACCTCCAAATCTTCTACCACTCTTATTTTCGTCTATTTTTCCATATTATATAGTATAAATGTTATTCACTAATTTTTCGATGTAATAAATGCTTTTTATTCACATTTCGACCATATTTGATTATATTGAATTAAGAATAGTACACTAAATTGTCCATATTCGAAAGGAGCTAAGAATTTGTTATTATCATTTGACACAAATTTACTACGTTATGCCGAATTAGCTGTAAAAGTAGGAGTAAATATCCAGAAAAATCAATTCCTCTATATGAGTTGTTCGACGGATAACATAAAATTAGCACAGATAATTACTAAAATCGCTTATGAAAATGGTGCAAAACAAGTTTTTGTCGATATATCTGATGATGAGCTTGTTCGCACACGCTATGATTTCGCACCAAAAGACTCATTCGATTTCTTTCCACCCTGGAAAGTTCAAGAACGTGAATGGCTTGCTGAACACGGTGCTGCGTTTATAAGTATCATGTCGCAAAACCCTGATTTATTAACAGGGATTGATCGCGAGAAAATTATGGCCTTCCAAAAAGCATCAGGTCAGGCACTTGCTAACTACCGTAGCCTAATGCAATCAGATAAATTTAGCTGGTCAGTTATTGCCGCTCCTTCAAAAAATTGGGCAGCAAAGGTGTTTCCAAATCTACCTGAAGATAAACAAATGGATGCATTATGGGAGGCAATTTTTGCCGCAACTCGTACAAACCTAGAAAATCCAGTGGATGCTTGGCGATCACATGACAAACTTTTACACGACAAAGCTGATTACCTAAATAACAAACAATACAAGGCACTTCACTATAGTGCAACAGGTACTGATTTAACGATCACTTTGCCAGCAAAACATGTATGGACAGGTGGTAGTAGTGTCAATACACAAGGGCAATCATTTATGGCAAATATGCCAACTGAAGAAGTCTTTACAGCTCCGTTAAAAACAGGTGTAAACGGCTATGTAACTAGCACGAAACCTTTAAGCTATGGCGGCACTATTATTGATGAATTTACATTAACATTTAAAGATGGCCGAATTATCGAGGTGCATGCGGAACAGGGGCAAGAAATTTTAGAGTCCCTTGTCGCAACAGACGAAGGAGCTCACTATCTTGGTGAAGTGGCACTTGTCCCTCATCAATCACCCATTTCTCAATCCGGTATATTATTTTACAATACATTATTTGACGAAAATGCCTCAAATCATTTAGCCATCGGCAGTGCCTATGCGTTTTGTATGGAGGGTGGCAAAGACATGTCATCTGAAGAGCTACTTGCAAACGGTCTCAACCAAAGCTTAACACATGTTGACTTTATGATTGGCTCTGCTAATATGAATATTGATGGTATAACAGATGACGGTCAAATAGAACCGATTTTCCGCAATGGCAATTGGGCTTTCTAAAGAAATAGAAACCTATTTATATTATGCTAGACAAGGTATGTTATGGATGTCATAAATTATCCTTAGATTTTCATAGCATCCTATTGTATAATAAGAGTAAACAATATAGTAGATTAATTAGTAGAGAGGAGCTTTTCAATGTTCATCACAACTGTACTTGGCTTTTCAGTCGTTTTATTAATTTCTGTTGCATTCTTCATCCACTACCTACAAGTTGGTTTAGATTCTAAATCTTCAGTAATTGTAGATCCAAAGCCAAACGAAAAATTCTAAGCATATTCAAAACAGCTACTTACCGTAGCTGTTTTTTCACATTTATGTAACATCTTTATTTCGATTCGCTAAATAAACAACAAAACTTCTTTTTTTCTCGTAAAATTGCGTGAATATTGTCATTATTATTTGCATATTTATATTTTTGCTCTAAAATATTTCTGTAAGGAAGGGAGCAATCTTTCATGACAATGTTAAAAGATATTTTAGAGTTTAATGGAGATTTCGTTCAAGAGAAAAAATATGAGCCTTTTATTACAACAAAGTACCCTGATAAACGAATTGTTGTTTTATCTTGTATGGATACTCGACTTGTAGAGTTATTACCTAAAGCTATGAATTTACGTAATGGTGACGTAAAAATTGTTAAAAGTGCTGGGGCATTAGTTAGTCACCCATTTGGTGCCGTTATGCGTAGTTTACTTGTAGCTGTATATGAACTACAAGCAGATGAAGTATATGTCGTCGGACATTATGATTGTGGTATGAGTGCGGTTGATCCAGAAGCAATGCTGAGCAAAATGGTAGAGCGTGGTATTAACCCTGAAACGATTAAAATGATGGAATATTCTGGAATTGACTTAAAAGAGTTTTTACGTGGTTTCGGCGACGTAGCGACTAGTGTGAAAAAAAGTGTCGATACAATTCGCAATCACCCATTAATGGTAAAAAATGTGCCTGTTCACGGCTTAGTAATCGATCCAAATACAGGTCGTCTCGATTTAATAGATGACGGTAATAAACAAGCATAATTTCTGCAACTCTACGTCATGATGGTTAACATATTATTTTGGTCATCTAAGACATTTGAATCTGACGTATTGTTAGCATTTTCATTCGCGCAGTTAAACAATAGCCTATAAAATTATAAAAGATGTGTCTATCCGTCGAGATCTCGAATGATAGACACATCTTTTTCATCATGATTCATCTAAGCAAGCATACATATAGTGATCGACCCATTGCCCATTAATGTACAGAAGTTTTCTTAAAAGGCCTTCTTGTTGAAATCCTGACTTTTCTAAAACACGGATAGAAGCATTATTTTGTGTTGATACATACGCCTCCACTCGATGCAAGCCTATTTGTTCAAAAGCAAAACGAACGACCAATTCCACGGCTTCTGTTACGATCCCTTTCCCTACATAAATCTCATCCATCGCATAGCCAACAAAAGCACTTGAATACGGTAAACGTTTTACAGCATAGAGAGCAATATGCCCAATTAAGTTGTTTGAACCTTGCTCATAGATACCGAAAGAAAATTCTCGCTTTGAATCCATTAAATACAAACTTTCTTGAATTTTTTTATATTGAGCATCTACTGTATAGTATTCAGGTCGTTGTAATGGTTCATATGTAGACCAAAAGTATTTATTGCGACTTACGAGACCAGTTAAACTTTGTGCATCTTTTTCTTGGAATGTGCGAACGTAGCATTTTCCCCCTTGAATCGATACCACATTTCCACCCTTTTTCCTCAATAGATTCCAAATTTTAAGCACCATATCTCCACACTAGCCTTCCGATAATTGTCAGTATATTCATCCCGTCTTAACGATTTCAACTAACAATCAGTGAGTATGAAAAAAACCACTGATTGAAGTTTTACTTTATCCCGCATCAACGATCAGTAAGACTCCCACCTCAAGTTGAATCGTCAGTAGCGTCAGTTAGGTGAGAGATTAACTGACCGTATATGCCCGATTGGCTCAACTAACAATCAGTGAGGGCCCCTACTGATTGGAGTTTTACTTTATTGTATGTAAAAAAAGATGCTGCTACAACTAAAACTACCCACGTCTTGTTTTCACAGCATCTAACCGATTATTTATTTGTTTGTTCTTGTTTTTTCGAGTGCCCTTGTAATATTTCTATACTAGATGATTCTGCATCTTCTAAAAAGGATTTATCTAAAATATTTGTTAAATGTAACCCACGTTTTTGTGACTCCCGCTCAATATGTGCAATTGTTTCTTGTAAAACTTGCACCCTTGCATGTTTTTTATCGTTACCTGCCACTAAAATCCACGGGGCATTCTTTTTATCTGTTTTATCAAACATATCATTTGCAGCATCAATATACAGTGGTGTTTTTTCACGATTTCGCCAGTCTTCATCCGTCAATTTCCACGATTTATATGGATCCTGTTCACGTTCTTTAAAACGTTTTAACTGCTCCTCATCCGACACATGAAGCCAGAACTTCACGATAATATAGTCACCATCAGTTAAAAGCTTTTCAAAGTGGTTAATTTCCTCATATGCACGTGTCCATTCGTTCTTTGTGGCAAATCCTTCAATACGCTCTACCAACACACGCCCATACCATGAACGGTCGAAAATAGCGATTTGTCCATGCTGTGGTAATTTTCTCCAGAATCGTTGTAAATAGTTATAACGAAGTTCATGTGGCTGAGGTGCTGAAATTGGATGTACGACATAACCACGTGGATCTACGCGTTCAATCAGACGCTTTATCGCGCCACCCTTACCTGCCGCATCCATACCTTCAAATACTAAAATAAGCCCGATTTTATTTTTTAGTAAAAACTGCTGGGCATTTAACATTTCATATTGAAGTACTTTTAATTTCTTTTTATACATTTTTTTATCTAGTTCAATTGAAAGGTCTAAATTTTTTAGATTTTGAGTCATTAAAACTTCACTCCTCTAATTTGGATAATCTTATTGTACTAAAGAAATATATGGATGCCTATCCAAATGGTAAATTGTAGATAAATTTGGCGAAACAAGACGATACATTAGTGACAATTTCCGCTATAATGAAAATAGAAAATTTGTGACAGTCCTATACTTATTTGTCTTTTCCCTATACAATTTAACACGAAGGGAGAGGAAACTATGCCTCAATTTATTTTGATGACAATATCTTATATTGTCGCGCTCATCCTAACCTTTTCATCCTATTTCATAAAAATAAATGGTCAATCTTCGTTAGAAATCTCTAATCGTTTTCCCGTTATGTTTGCACCTTTTAATGTTAGTTATGTAATTTGGATTGTGGTTTACTTTTTACTTGGCTATTGGTTAGTTATGAATTTCAAAAAGACAACGATTAAACAGACTGTTCTCTTTAGTAGCGTCTGTATATTGCAGGCGTTTGCCATAATGTTTTGGCATCAGGAATTATTTGTCGTGTCACTTTGCAGTACGTTTATATTAGTAATATATTTATTTTTACTGTACAAAACGTACCCACTTAGTAATAATGCGTTAACAGGTCGAATGCCGTTTTCTATCTATTTCGCATGGGCGACTTTTACCTTGATGACAAATGCAAGTTTTACATTAACATCGTATGAATGGAACGGCTTCGGTCTTAGCAATCCACTTTGGGCAGTTATTTTACTGACTATTGGCGTTGCCATAGCACTACATATTCGCTTTCATCACTTCGATATTGTGTATCCGAGTGTTTTTATCTGGGCCTATATAGGTATTGCGTTACATAATGGCTTTGATGAATTACTCGTGACAACAGCTGCCTTGTTTTTATGCGGGGTGCTCCTGGTTGGTATACAATTCATTAAAAAAAATCCCGCCTACCAAAAATAACTTGGTAAGCAGGATTTTTTTCTATCAATAGCTTCTAAAATAAATTACTCTTCATCTAACGATGTCAAAATGATTGGTTTGTCTTTTGTTACAATAATCGAATGTTCGATTTGGGCAACTAATGATTTGTCTGGTGTAACAAATGTCCAACCATCACCAGCTTCAACGATATGCTCTGCTTTTGCTGAGATGAACGGCTCAACGGCTAACACCATCCCCTCTTTCATAATTGTGGAATCCCATGCATCGTAATAGTTTAAAATGTGATTTGGCTCATCATGCAAAGAACGGCCTAGTCCGTGACCCGTTAAGTTCATGATGACTGTTAAATCGTTGGCATATGCTTCACGTTCAACAGCTTTCCCAATTTGGTTTAATTTTGAGCCAGCTTTTACTTTTGTCATCGCACGATCAAAAGCACTTTTTGCTACGACGCAGAGTTTTTCTTTTTCTTCATAACCTTCTCCGACTACGAACGAAATACCTGTATCAGCAAAATAGCCATTTAGTGAACCTGACACATCAATATTAACAATATCGCCTTCTTGAATAACACGGCTCCCTGGTATACCATGCGCTACTTCTTCATTAACACTAATACAAGTGTAACCTGGGAAATCATATTCACCCTTTGGTCCTGAAATAGCTCCTGCTTCCGCAAACATGCGACCTGCAATTTCATCTAATTCAAGTGTTGTCACACCTGGTTTTGTAGCAGCCTTCATTGCTTCACGAATTTCAGCACAAATACGTCCGATCTTTTTAAAGGCTTCAATCTCTTCTTGCGTTTTTACAATCATTTTTAACGTCCCTTTCATCTAATATCTACACTCTAATATATCATAACAACCATACAATGATGAACAATACGCGCAAATTCTCTCAGAAAAGCCGCCTGCACCTTGTAGGAACAGACGGCGTAAACTTTAAGATTTTCTTTGCATTAATTGTGGAGCTGCTGTAAATAAAAGAACTCCTGCAACAGCTGTTAAAATTGTTGCTGGTAGCATATACGTTCCATTGTAAATAATGGAGTAAATCCAGGCGTTTTGATCGCCAGCATACTCTGCGAAGAACACAGCCCCTGCTATCGTATGTGCCATATAACGTAAGAAGCCTGCTAATACAGTTCCAATGACAATATAAATAGCCATTTTCTTTTTGTTTAAATTCGCTGCTGCCTCAAGTACAGGCTTACGCACAAACGCCACTAAACCAACTACCGTGAAGGCAACCCCATAATCCAATAAACCTTGAAGCCAGTGCACAATATACGCACCGAACATTGTTTGCATGACGCCAATCAGTAGTCCCGTTGTCAGCCCTGCAAAGAGACCCCAGCGAAATGCCATTAAAATAATCGGTATCATCACGAGACTAACTGAGCCACCTTGTGCCCATACTTTAAAAGAAACTTGATCGAGTACAAGACCCACTGCTGCAAAAATCGCAATCTCCACCAGCATTAATAGTCTTTTTCTGTCCATACTATTATTCTCTCCTTTGTTCCGATGTAGGATACAAGAGCAGGAATAGAAATCAGTTATACTGTTATGACTCATCTGACATCCATTTCACCTCATTCAGTACACTGAATGAAGATAAAAAAAACGATGCCAGGACAGAGCCTCACATCGTAAAAGTGTCGGTTTCTATCCACATCCCTACGCAAGCTTTAACTTACAGGTTCGAAGAGTATAGGCATTACGTGCCCAGTCTCAGCTGACATCATCAGCTCCCCTTGTGGTCGTTACATCTTAAATTTGCTTGAACATCCTCATTGTACGCAAACACTTTTATGATTACAACCATTTCCTCATTAATTTTTTTGAAACTTTTGAGATTTTCATGCGTAAATTTTAAATAAGGAGGGATTACTATGGAGAACCAAAAAATATTATCTGCCTTTAGTTATCTCAGCATATTTTTCGCACCTTTTATTGTGCCGTTAATTGTTTATTTCGTGTCAAAAGATGGGGAAGTGAAGCGCCATTCAATCCGCGCGCTTATATCACACTTAATTCCATTTCTTTTCGGTATCATTTTCTTTATCGTCTTCCTGTTTTCATCTATGTCATTGAATACGTTTGAACCTGACACAAATGGCAATACATTCATTATCATCTGGTTTGCTGCGTTTGCCCTATACTTACTCGTATCTCTTGGCATTGTCATATGGAACATCGTTCAAGCTGTACGCGTTATCCGTTAATATTTATGTTTCATCCTCGTGTTAAAGTGAACTTAATAGTTGGGGCTTCACTTTGTCCCAACTATTATTAGTTGAACCAATCGGGCACGTACGAGAGCTTGATTCACGCTTTAGATGGTCATCTTCTCTCTCGTTAGTGTGGGACAAACAGGTAGAAATAATCGTATAAGGGAGCTGATATTTCATGAAAGTATCTAAGGTCGTAAAAACTGCTGTCAAATTAGCGCCTATTGTGATTCCAATCGTCAAAAAAGTAGTTGCCGCAAAAAAAGGAACAACTCCTAATCCAACTACCCGTAGAAAATAAAGAGAAGGCGTAACCTTGCATGAAAGGAATACGCCTTCTCTCTATTTCACTTCAAAGCGTGTTTTGCTATGTCCACTCAAGGTTTTTTCAACATGTAAAACAGCAGGCATTGAAGCCTTTAGTTCTGCAACATGGGAAATAACGCCAATCATACGACCCGATTCTTGAAGATCAATAAGTGTGTCAATTGCTTTATTCAATGCTTCCTCATCAAGCGAGCCAAAACCTTCGTCAATAAACATTGTATCGATTCGAATATTTCCTTGAAAGCTTTGAATGACATCTGCCATACCAAGCGCAAGACTTAAAGAAGCGTTAAATTTCTCTCCACCCGATAATGTTTTGACATCACGAATTTGATCGGTATAGGCATCATATACATCAAGGCCAAGCCCACTTTGTTTAGCGTGCTTCTCTAATCGATCTGAGCGTCGTAGCTCAAATTGTCCATTAGATAAATGGTACAGACGAACATTTGCTGCGGCTGTAATTTTATCTAAATAGTTTATTTGAATATATCGCTCAAAAGATAGCTTTTTCACATTCTGCCCATTCAATAGTGAATGGAGCTCCTTGACACGCCCCGCTTCCTTCTCAAGCAATTGTAGTTCTTCAGCCGTGTCTTTTACTTTTACGATAAAGTCACCACAAGCCTGTGCAAAACCTTTTGTCCGTTGCCATGTATTAAATGCTTCCTCGTACGTCTCACGTAACTTTACGAGCGATTCTTCTAATAGAGCTAAGTCCTTCTTCTCTTTCCCTTTAAGTTGCTTAGCTCCTTCGGCAATTTGTATTTGTAACGTGTGTAGCTGCAAAGCAAAATCGCTACAAGCTTTACGCAAAGTTTCCACTTGCATCATGCTACGCTTTGCCGCATCATACGCCTGATAACTTTCAAAACCTGCCTCTTTCATACTTATCGAAAATTGCTCACGTTTTTCGTTTAGACTCACTTGAATCTCTTCATATGCTTTTTTTGCTAGTTCCTCAGCCATTACCGCATTACTTGCCGCTTCTTTTGCAGATTGTAAATTTTGCTGACTAGCCTGCCAAGCTGTTTGTAACGCTTTTTTTCGCGCCCCCATATCAGCAATAGCCTGCTTTAATGCCTGTAATGTTTGGAGGTTTTCAGGAATGTGCTTTTGTTGCTCTTCCACAATTGCCTGTTGTTTTGTTTCCTCCTTCAGCTGTTCAGCTAAATATTGCTCTAGCTGTGCTTGTTTCACTCGTAGCTGTTCTGTTCTTTCACGCTGACTCTTTTGCTTCGTTCGTGAAACAGCTAATTGCTCATTAACCACTTTTAACAGCGTGACCTGCTCCTCAATATATCGTAAAGAAGAATTTAGTTCTGCTTGATTTGCCTGTGAAATATGATTTACATGAACTTGCTCTATTGCCTCTTGCAGATGTATCTTGGTTGATTTTAATGTTGCCTCTTTTTCAAAATACGTGCGCTCATCCGTAAGAGACTTCGCTCTTAATATCTCTAATTGTGCTTCATCAATTGACTCTAATTGCTTAGTATGTGTTATTTGGTGCGTTGTACTACCACATACAGGGCAAACATCGCCTTCCGTGAGCTGCGCTGCTAAAATACTTGCCTGACTCGCAATCCATTGTTGTTCCAACTGTTGCAATTCTTGCTTACTTTCTTGATAGTAGTGTTTCGCTGTGTAAGCAGCCTGCTCTGCTGATGCAACCGCTCGCTCATATTTCTCGAGCTGTGTTAATAATGTAACTTGTTCACGGATTTTCGGAAGCTGTTCTAAATAGTCTGCAAATGGCTTCACTCGTTCTTCATACTGCTCAATTTTTTGGGTTAAATTCTGTAGCTCGATTTGTTGCTGCTCTAAAATTATAAGATTATCTGCAACCGCCCGCTTTGCTGTTCCAACGCCTTGCTCGTATATCTGTAATTGCTGACGATTATCTTCAAACGCTTCAAAAGTCGGCAGTAGCCCTTGTAGCTGCAATTCTTGCTGTAAGACTTGCTGGCGTTCCTGTTCTTTGGCCTCTTCTTCCTTAAATGATTCCTGTGCTACTTTATATTGTGTCTCTGTTTTCTGTATCATTATAGTTGCTTGCTGATAGGTTTGTTCTTTACGATTTTGTTCAGCACGTAGGTCCAAACACTGCTGTTCGAGCATAACAAGGCGCTCTGCTTGCTCAGCAAATTTAATTTCCTGTGCCTTTGCATCATAAATATCTTGCTGTTGCGCTAATGTTTTCAGCCGTTCTTGACGACTAGCATGCTCTTCAAATTGCTCATTGAGCGCCTTCGCCATACTATAATGCTCCTGCTCCTTTTGATGATGATTATATGCCTCACTATAACGATGCTGTTCAATTTGAATTCTTTCTATATAGTAGATTCGCTCCTCCTCAAGCGCAGTTATTAGTTGATGCAAGTTTTCTGTGTTATTTGCAATGCAAGTAAATAATGCTGATGAACGTTGTGGCAGTGCACCAGCAATTTGTCCCAATAGATGCTCCTTTAATTGCTTAGCGCGTTCTAAATCTTTTTCTGCTTCTTTTCGTTTCGCATCAAGTTTTTTTGTCATATCGCCAAAGCGATCCGTTTTAAAAATTTTGCGTAAAATAGCTTCTTTATTGGTAGAATCTGACGTTAAAAGCTTGCGAAATTCACCTTGAGGGAGCATGACAATTTGGCTAAACTGATCCTTCGTTAAGCCTACGATTTCCTGTAGCTTTTTATCAACCTCATGCGTCTGTTGTTTTTCTACGATACTAAAGTCAAGTTCGCTCTCTTTGATATGAGCCAGCTCAACTTTCTTACCAGTGACACTTTTATTCTTTGCTTTAATATGACCTGGTTGACGTAAAATTTGATACGTTTTTCCATGCATTTCAAAAATGAGTTCTACAGACGTATACACGTCATCTTCAGCAAATCCACTTCTGAGCATAGCTGTATCCTGACGATCTTCACCACTGCCGGAACCATAAAGTGCATAACAAATAGCATCAAAAATTGTCGTTTTCCCAGCACCTGTCTTCCCTGAAATTGCAAACAAACGGTGATCACCAAGTTGTTGAAAATCAATGATTTCTGTATTTTTATATGGGCCGAATGCCGTAATCGTTAACTTTAAGGGCTTCATTTTACAGCCTCCCGTTCCTCATCAAGTAATTCCTGTAGCATTTCCGTAAATAAACGCTCGGTTTCTCGATTAGGCTGCTCACTATATAAATCCGCATAAAATGCACGAAATAAGTCGATGTCTTTTACTTTTTCCGTCTCAATGACTTGAATTTCCTGCGGTAATTCCTGCCGTACTGCCTTACGTTCTATATGCAGTGCATGAGGAAACACAGTGCGAATACGTTCCATTGGTGAAGCAACGGGCGCATCATCTGTTAATCGTACAAAAACGTAATCCTCACTAGGTGTTAATTTTAATAAATCATCCATCAAGCCTTCCACCACACGTAAATCACGTTTAGGTACGAGCTTTCTCTTTTCTACAGTTACTTGCCCTATTTCATTTAACTCAACCATTAAAAATCCCTTTTCATGTAAGTGCTCTGATAGCGAATATTTCAATGGTGAGCCAGCATATCGAATCGTTTCATTGCTTACAAAATGTGCCTTATGTAAATGGCCAAGTGCCGTATAGTCAAACTGTTCAAATAGTGATGCATTGACACAATCCGAGCCACCTATTGATAGTGGACGTTCCGAATCACTCGTGTTCTCTTCCTCATGGCCATATTTGGTTACAAAGGCATGTCCAATGAAAATATTTCGTTTCGTTGTATCCATCGTTTGTGTGATGTGCGCAATGATTTTTTGCATCGCATCTTGATGTGATTGGATTGTATCATCAGCTAAAATGGTACGCACAGCTGCAGGCTCTGCAAATGGCACAAGGTGAAAATGCACCTCACCAAATTCGTCTGTCAGCACAATTGGAGCATGATCTTTCGTAAACTGCCCAACTATATGTAAACCGCTATCGCGCATTAGCCGACTTCCGAAATTCAATCGACCTGCGCTGTCGTGGTTCCCAGCAACCGCTAACACAGGAATTTTCTTATCAAGGACAATCTTAGCAAGAACATCATTTAGTAAATTTACTGCTTCTACAGGTGGCATTGAGCGGTCGTATAAATCACCCGCTACAATAATGGCATCGGGTTTTTCTTCCTCAATGGCCTGCATAAATTGCTGTAAAATATAGTGTTGGTCCTCAGTCATGTACACACCCTGTACAAGCTTCCCTAAATGCCAATCTGCTGTATGGAATAGTTTCATGCGTTGCGCCTCCTGTCTTGTTATTATTTTATCATGCATTCCAAGGGAACGTATATTCTTGCTTCAGTAGTTGTCTGCAGGTTGCACTCGCTTCCCTGAGCAGGAAACATCTTCACATGAGCGGCGCCTGAGCGGTACGCACATCTACCTGAGCGATAATCGCCTTCTCCCGAGCGATGTGCACATCTACCTGAGCGATAATCGCCTCTGCCCGAGCGGTACGCACATCTACCTGAGCGATAATCGCCTTCTCCTGAGCGGTGCGCACATCTACCTGAGCGATAATCGCCTTCTCCTGAGCGGTGCGCACATCTACCTGAGCGATAATCGCTTTCACCCGAGCGATACGCACATCTACCTGAGCGGTGCACGTCCAGCATTCTTTTGCCCCTGTCGCTTGGCCTTTGCGCAGAAAGGAGTTGTCTCAATGGTGAGACAACTCCTTCCCTTCGATATTTCCTCTAACTGTATGAGAACCCATTAGCTATACTGAATCTCTCTTGCTTTTTCGATAAATGCTATATATCCACTAAAGCCTTGAATACGATGCGCTATGGCAACTGACTCTTGCGTTGATTCAACTGGGCTCTGTTCGGCCATTCCTTGCTTTTCTATTATTTCTTTAAAAGTCATTGGGTTAGGCTTAGGTAATTCCTCAGATGCTATCGCTAGAACATCACTGCCACTATAAGCTTTCAAAAAGGCATTCGCCATTTGACGATAACCCTCGAAATTCGGATGTACATCTGAGCTATTCGGCAAGTAGTTCGTTGCCTGCAATCCAAAAGCATCATACACATGAATATACGTCGCTCCTGCCTGCTGTGCTTGTTGCTGTAAAATTGTATTTAACTTTACCAGTTGTTTATTTGTTCCTTCTTTTTGAGAGGCATGCACATTCGGGTAAGCAAAATAGTAACCCATCACATAGACTTTTGCATGTGGTGCACGCGTTTTCAACTCGGCTAAAATTTCCACCATATTTTTTCGGGCTACATTTAAAGCGTAATCTGTCTGTAGCTGTGAAAATGTTAGTGTGCCGGCAGTTGGATTCACTTGTACAAGACGAAGTAAGTCATTGGCACCCGCAGAAATGGTAATAAGCGTTGCATTCGCTAATAACTCACTCGCCTCCACTGACAGTACTCGTTCCAATACGTCCGTTGTTGTAAAGCCTGGGAAAGCAAGTTCTTTTGTATAATGACCTATTTGACCCATCAATCCGAGTCTCATCGCAATCAAATCACTGTAGCCCGTGTCAATTTCCTGATAGGGCGTTTGACCAGCTGCTAAAGAATCTCCGATGGCCACATAATTTTCAGTCTGTGCAAACGCAGATGAAACACCTAATGTGACAGTAAGCATGGTTACACTTATTAAGCTCAAGAGTCTTTTCATCTGCTCACCTCGCATTTAGTCACTATATTAATATAACAATTGGTTAAACTTCCAATAAAATTAAAATGCCCAGCTACCTTTACGGAAAATCGGTTCCACAGTCCCATCAGGCAAAATACCATCAATATCCATATCACCGCTACCAATCATAAAGTCCTCATGTGTCACTGAAATATTGGCGCCTAATGCTTCAAGTTGACCGTTTTCTAAATCTCTACCACCCTCTAGGCAAGTTGGATAGGCTTCACCAATAGCTAGATGATTTGAGGCATTTTCATCGAACAAAGTATTGAAATATAAAATTTCTGATGCTGAAATCGGTGACTCATGCGGGACAAGTGCTACTTCACCTAAATAGCAAGAACCTTCATCCACTGCAATGAGCTCTTGCAATAAATCATGACCAATCTGCGCTTCAGCCTTAATAATTTTCCCATCTTCAAAAGAAAGCTTGAAACCGTCAATAATATTGCCTTGATAAACCAATGGCTTAGTATTGCTTACAAACCCACTAACCCCTTGCTTCATTGGCAACGTATAAACCTCTTCTGTTGGCATATTGGCAATGAATACAGTATCATCAGGCGTTTTACTGCCACCAGTAAGCCATTTATGCTGAGGGGCTAAAGCTATCGTTAAATCTGTGCCTGGTGCCGTGTAATGAAGCTTTGCATATTTTTTACGATTCAATAAATCTGCTCGAGACTCTAAATTCGCAACATGTGAGCGCCAGTTTTCAACTGCGTTTCCCTCACCGATATGCACTGTTTTAAAAATAGCTTCCCACAGTGCAGGCACTTGCTCTTCTACAGCTAAATTTGGGAATACTTTTGCTGCCCACTTTGTAGATGGTACCGCTACGATGGACCAAGCGATTAAATCCTTCATCACAGCATTACGATAGTTTTTCAGTGCGGCACCCGAAACTTTTTGATGTGTTGCTAAACGATCTGCTGGAATCCCAGTTAAAAGATCCGGATCCGCAGCATCAATCCATAAAAGTGCGCCTTTACGCTCGATTAGCTCATCGCGCATTTTAACAACCCACTTTGGATAACGATTGAACTCATCGTCTGAAGCATATTCGAAATAGCCACGATCTATTTCACCATCTGAGAAATTAACATGAACACGGCCTGCTCCAGCTTTATAGGCTTCTTTTACAACTAGACGAGCAAAGTCTAATGCATCCACTGATGTGTTCACTAATAGATATTGACCTGGCTGAATATTGACGCCAACTTTTACGGCAAGCTCTGCATATGTTTGTAATTTCTCTTCAAACGTCATATTATTTCCCTCGCTTTTGTCCAATAGTTTTTGAATTACCTTCTACTAGTTCGCCGTCATGCCATACCTTTTGAACGGGCTTACCAGCAATTTCACGTGTCCACTTTTTATAGGTCTTTTCATCGTGGTACGATAATAATGTTAAGACTTCGCCATCTGCACCTGCACGTCCTGTACGACCAGATCGATGTAGATATTGCTCGATAGTGCGCGGTACGTCAACATGAATAACATGTGTTAAACCTGCGATATCTAAACCACGAGCTGCAATATCAGTAGCAATTAAAATACGAGCATCTCCTTTACGGAATGCATCTAATGCCTTTTTACGTTCTTCTTTTTTCATGTCAGAATGTAGTGTCACAATCGGTGCAGCACGGTATTGTAATTTAGTTTCCTTCATTAGTAATTGGTCAATATTGTTGACAAAGGCCAATGCGCGTAAACCTTCCGTATGCGATAAACGACGCAGGAAATCCGTTTTATCACGTTCTTCTACTTTCACAAAAGAATGCACAACTTTACCAAACTTCACCATATCTTCAGGTTTAATTTTGAAACGTAATGGCTCAAACATCATACGGCTTGCTACTAATTCGATTTCTTCCGTAATTGTGGCAGAAACGACAACTACTTGACGACCGTAGGCTGAGCCTTCGATAAAGGATTTTACTACTACACGATATTCACGGCTTAGTAACTGATCGCATTCGTCTAAAATAACCGTTTCAATTTCTTTAAGTTTTAATTTGCCCGCACGTGTTAATTCATTCAGACGACCCGGTGTACCAACAACAATTGTTGGCTTTTTCTTTAACTTTTCGATTTGACGCGCCGAGTTTGCGCCGCCAATTAGTTGCTGTACTGTTATATCAGTACCAGCTGTCCATTCACGAATAACCTCCACGATTTGCATCGCTAATTCTTGAGATGGGGCAACAATAAGTCCTTGTGTTTGTTTTTTCGTTCCATTTACCTTATTTAATAAAGGCAACACATAGGCTAATGTTTTCCCTGAGCCTGTTGGCGATTCAGCTACAATATCTTTGCCTTCAAGCATTGCTGGAATCATTTCATCTTGAATTTTCATTGGCTCTTCGAAATTCCATTTTGCTTGTAGATCTTCATTTAATAAATTTATTACTGACATGTCAATTCCCACCTTTTATACTGCTTGACACTAGTTTAACATACTAGCCCTGTACAAGCATTTTCCTTCTGTATATCAATTATTCGCCAAAATAAGGCGTGTGCTCCTGGTGCTTCGTTGGGCCTCCACTTTCGCGCAAATACGATTCGATGGAGTCTACACGGTTTACCTTTACATCAAAAAATAGCATGCCATGAGTACTCTTAGCATACTATTTTCACTTTTGGGACAGCCCCAAATGTTACTCCACTAATTCATAGCCACATGCTAAAATAGCACATTCAGCTAAAACAATTAGTGAATCTATATATTTGTCGTTTAATTTTAAATCTCGATTGACGATGGATAACTCTGTGCACCCTAAAACAATACGGTCGCAATCTAATGCTAGCATCGATTCTTCTATTGGTTGCCAATCTTCTCTCGTGACATCCTTACCAGCCTTTACATAATCGTAAATAATTGCCATGACTTTTTCTTTCATGGCATCATCTGGCACTACTGGTGTAATGCCATAATTCTCTAGTGCATCCTGATACATACGTGATGTTAAAGTTCCCGTTGTCGCTAAAATACCGACACGCTTTGCCCCTAAATCATGCGCGCGCTTTGCTGTTTCACGAATCATGTGTAACACAGGTACTGGAGAACCTTGTGCTAATTCATCATAAAAAGTATGCGCTGTATTACATGGAATGGCAATCATGTCTGCTCCAACAGCAGCTAGTTTTTTTGCATCTTCAATTAAGATTGGCACAGGATTTTCCTTTGTATTATCTAATATAAAAGCAGTTCGATCAGGAATATTTGTATCATTATCAATAATTGTATGTACATGCTCCTGATCTTTGAGAGCCTTCGTACGTCTTACAATCATTTCACCGATAAACATTGTCGCTAGTGGACCAACGCCACCAATTATACCTAAAGTTTGTTTTTTCATGAGTTCGACAGACCTTTGTTGTTAAAATATTTCTTATACTTGCGATAAAAGTTTAAATTATCGACCGTTACATTCAACCAGCGTTTTGCATTCATATCTTTATAGTTAAAAATAGAATCCGTCGCTAAGCCTTGGCGAATAAGACTCTTCGCTTCAATCACAAGTTGTTCGTTTAATACATATTTAAATAATACACCGTTAGGCACAATCGTCCAAAGATGCTTATTTTGCACGTATGTTAACTGCTGTTTACTATTTCGAATAAAATCATCCGCTACATACTGCATTAAATTATAACCACTTGCTGTCACATAATAATTCGAGAGTTCATTATGTAATTCAATACTTAATAATTTGTATTGACCATCACGTTCATCATATTTCATATCGAACGTTGCAAAGCCTTGGAATTGAATTGTTTCAAGAAACGTCTTCACAAGATCCATCAACGCCTTGTCATAAGCCGTCATAATGGCTACATAACGGCCGATACCATCGGGCGAATGTTCTTCTAAAATAGGGTTTCCTACAGATAGTAATTTAACTTTACAATCTTGTCCAACATAAGCATTGACAACGCGCATATTGGCGTCTTCACCAGGAATATATTGCTGAATCATTAAATCATCACGATACGCAGACTCCTTATAAATCGCGTGAAAAATTGCATCCTTTTCGACCTTATCATGTGCAATATATACTTTTTTCTTACCTGGAAAAATGCATGAAGCATATTTTGTCATATTCATTGGCTTAATGACAACCGGGTACGCAAAAGGCATGTCATATTCCTCATAATCATTGACCGTACATACATGCATGGCGGGATAATCAAAACCAAATTCCGCACAAAGTTGGTACATACTTTCACGTGACAATAGCTGATTTGCAAGTGAAGCATCGACATAAGGAATTATAAAAAATTCTGATAGTTCCTCTTTATGATGTAAAATTTTCTTTACATAAAATTCATCGCAGGCAAGCAACAGCAATTTTTTTTCTGCAAATTCCTTAGCAATCCCTTGTAAAGCAACAACAAAACGTTCTTCGATATTGAGTCTTGGCACTTCACGAAATGTTAGTAAATCACTCTGTTGAATTTTTGCTGTGTTCGTATGGTTTAAAGCGAGTGGTTTAACGCCATAGGACTCGTAAAATGCTCGTGCCATACCGTAAGCATTCATCTCATCGCCCAATAAAATCGGTAAAAAAGTGTGCTCAATGGTCATTCTACTCAACTCCCTTTAGCTATTTATAGTAGTGTAACATACTGTACCATTATTCTTAGATATGCCTTCATTTGGAGCAAGTACACCTGTTTGGGACAGCTCTGCGGTTTTGTTTTACTTATGAACTGCTACAGCTTGTGAACCTAACTCCTGATAGCTTTTAAAAAATTGATCTTCATTGTATGTGACATAGCCCTTTAGTGGGTCCATTACAACTACTTTCCCACCTAAATGACCTGTTAATACGACAGCATGGAGGTTTATGTAGCCCTTACGTTTTGTTGTTTCTCCTTCATATATCCAACCTTTACTTGCTTTTGTTTTCGGTGTTGATAAATCTAGCGTGACCCACATCACGACTGGTACACCTTCTTGGACAAGCTTTAAAATCTCTTGCTGTGATGCACCGCTCTTATCTGTTACACGTAAATCTGCCTGCTTATCTATTATAGCTGCTTGTGCTGCTTTCACAATTGGTGCCGCAAAGACGTACATGCCATTTGCTTTATCACTTGGATCTCCAGCAAATGCATGTGCTGGATTTGGACCAAATCGTTGCCCCCCGATTATGCTAAATTCTTGCTTCGGTAAATACGTATCAGCCATTTCGAGCTTCGTAACATTCATACCATAATAATTTAATACAGCTGTCAACGATGTAATTTCACAGCCATGTGGTAGTTCTGGGTTTTGTATAACAATTGGCACATCAAGTTCTTGCTCATTTCTTGAAAAATGAGTTTGCAGTCTATAATATGGCTTTGTTGCATCATATGTAAAAGTATCAATTGTTGTATACCCATCGCCCCCCATACTATTTTCAAGCGTGGTCGCAGCAATTGTATACGCCTTGCCCTCGACAAGTTTAGAAAATGTCGCCTCGCCCTCTTCAGAACCAAGTGCATCCTCCACCTCTTTACCTGTCTCCATATCTGTAACTTTTATATAGAGATTTGAAATGGGTGCTCCGCTATTAAATTCCACCGTTAAAACGGTTAATTGATTTTTTGGTTTATCCTGCTGCGTAAGCTGATTGCAGCCCGAAAGTAACATGATTATCATAAGGCCTATTATAAAAAGGCGTTTATACCCCGTCCACAAGACAAAATTCCGCTCCTATCTTGTTCGAAGACAATGAGACTATCTTCAATTTCATTATTTCAATTAATTGCAGTCTCTATTATACGCTAATTTCATAAGTGTTCCTATTTTATCATGCTACTTTTTCATGAACTGACAATGTTCTCACAATATATTAAGTTGTTTTCACTGTAGGGCGTAATGTATGCTTCAGCACCTTGCCGGATGCATTACGTGGTAATTCTACTAAAAATTCAATTTCATGAGGTACTTTATATTTCGCAAGTTGTTTACGGCAATATGCAAGAATTGTATCTTCATTTAAAGATTTCCCTTCCTTCAACACAACAAACGCCTTTGGCACCTCACCATAAACTTCATGCGGTAAACCTACAACTGCCGCTTCTAAAATTTCTGGCAATTGATATAAAACCTCTTCCACTTCGATTGGATAAATATTTTCACCACCACGAATGATCATATCTTTTTTACGATCTACTATATATAAATAACCTTCTTCATCAAAGCACCCTAAATCACCAGAATATAGCCAGCCATCTCGTATTGTTCGAGCTGTTTCCTCATCATTACGTAAATAGCCTTTCATCACTTGTGGCCCTTTGACACAAATCTCTCCAACCTTACCAGCTGGCACTGATTCACCATAGCTATCGACTACTCGCACCTCAGTCTGAGCTAATGGTTGACCAACTGATCCAATTTTCGTTAATGCATCGGGATCTAAAAGAGAAGTAGCCGCAGGTGAGTTTTCTGTCTGACCATATAAGTTTTGAACCTTCACCATTGGAAATGCCTCTTTGACCTGTTTAACAAGCTCATAGGGCATCGGCGCAGCTCCATAACAAAGTAAACGTAAATTCTTAAATGTATGTTCCTTAAATGCCGGTGTATTTAAAATAATTGTATACATGGATGGTACGCCAAAGAAAATCGTCGCTTGCGTGTTTGCAAGTTGGACTAGCGTACTTGTCGGAGAAAATACTTCCTCTATAATGATAGTCCCTCCCTTATAAAACATCGGCATAGCAAAGACATGGAGCCCTGCACAATGAAATAGGGGCGTACAAATAAACATTTTATCCTTATTCGTCATATTCATAGATGTTGACCAAATGTCTGCCGTCGCCGCAATATTTTGATGCGTTAGCATTACTCCTTTGGGCTTACCTGTTGTACCAGAAGTATACATAACAACAGCTGTTTCATTCGGTTCCAATAAGACAGCTCTTCTTTGTCCTTTATAGCTTTGAATAATCTCTGACATGTCTTTTAAACTTATTGTATGTTGGAATGAATATGAAATATCTGCAATTGCATCTTCGATTCGTTCATCATAAATAAGACCTTTCACTTGTGAATGATTAAAAATAAATTCAACCTCCGGCGCGGCCAATTTTGTATTAATAGGCATTGCAACAAAGCCGGCTAATTGAACACCGATATAAGCAATTAAAAATAAATCAGAATTGAGCGTATACAATGCAATAACATCATCTTTTTCATAACCCTGTTCTTGTAAATATGCTGCAAGTTTACTCGCGCGCTTATAAAACTCACTATAGGTCACTTTGTTCTCACCATACATCGTTGCAATCATCTCTGGTTGTTGCTGTGCATAGTTCTGTAAAATATCCGCCATTAACACTGTCATTTTAAGCCCCCCTAATTGTTTACGATCAATTACAGCAATATCGTGTAGTATAAATTTTATGACTAACTACAAAATACTATTCTAATATCAAAATTCAGAAAATTTCGACTATATTTTATATTTTATCAAGCTACGAATAAGTTGGCAATTTTCAACTCCCTCGAAAATTATGTGATGTGTCACAGAAAATCCTTATACATTTTACTTTTCTATCAAATTCTGTTAGGTGTATGATACTTGTACAATTATTTTTAAGGAAAGGCCTGATTAACATGCTGTATGCACTTTTAGGAGATTTACATTCTAATATTGAAGATACAAAAGCAGTATTGACCCATATACAACAAACAGCGAATGATGCTGAAATAATAGGATTAGGTGATTTATATGAATGTATTGTCAGTAAAAAAAAGGCACAATCTGTGACTGACTTGCCGCTGCAAAAAGCTGCTATCATAGATAATGATTTTGAAAATTTACTAACGTTCCCATCCATTCGAGGCAATCAAGAAGAACGTATTACACGAGTGACGGGCATCAATCGTTTTATAGAACTACCTGAAACAATGGATATTGATGGCGCAATACTTATGCATGGCCATCAATTTAAGTGGAGTGTTACATGGCAACCTATTTTCCCTACAATTGATAAACAGCTTCTTTTTTTCGGACATAGCCATGAATCAGGTCTTTATCGTCGTAATAAAAAGCTAGCCATTCGTATTCATTTCGGTCAACCCATTACTTTACAAGAAAAACAATATGGCATCAATGTTGGTTCTGTTGTCGATCATCGAGAATGGTGTCTTTATGACAGTGAACAGCGCACAGTAACCTTTATGAGCGCACCATCCATTTCACCACAGGAAAATTCACAACTTTCAATGGCATTGGGCAACCGAATTTAGCTAGTCTACTATGAACTGTTCACGTTCATTGATTTGATTCTTCGTCATTATTTTTCCATCTCCTCAAAAATAATGTTTATAGTAGACTGTAATAGTTTCGTATTCAGTTGATTGGCGCGCAGGCGGCGAGTGTAGCTGACGGCATTCGTCTTTCGCTACAGAGCAAAGCTTCCTGCGGGAAAAGCGGGACAGTCGAGACCCTTGACTATATTTATATACAGGTCTTTTCCTACTTGATTTCCACATAGAAGAAAACGCTAAAATCACCACCGATTTTAGCGTTTTCTTATTAACAGTCCTGCAAGCCATCCAGTAATTTTTGCATCTCATCGATTTGACGACACATTGTTTGAATCATGCATTGCAGAATTGGTATTAACTCTTGGCAAATGCAGAATCTTAAAACATTTTGTGCCAATCGTACACCGCCTTGATGGTGGACAATCATTTCTTGAATATAATTCACATTGATACTATTTGAAATCGGTGGCGAACACATTGCCTGGAACATGGCTTCTGTTATTTCCTTAAATGCACACATATATTCATATAATTCATACTCTGAATTTTGTACGATACAGCATCTATTCTGTATTGCTTCTAAATTTTCCACGATTTCAGAATGAGTTTTTATAATTTCTAATGCGAAGTTTTGGACAGGTATATTTGTTGTATAACGTAAAACATTTTCTGACATTTTAATAGCAGCTATTTGATGTGGAATTATTTGTTTAATGAAATTCTCTGATATGCTACATGTAATCGTAACATAGGTCATACCCTGTATCATTTTATTTAGGATTTTTTGATATTCCTCTAAATATGCCTGAGTTACATTACTAAGTTCAATTGGTTTAGTCATTAGACACACTCCTTTCAGAGTAATGTATGCCCTGTAGGTTGTTGTGCAATAGACATTTGTACCAACAGATTCTTAAAAACTACACACCTTTATATGTATTTAAGCATTTTTGACAGATACACTTATTAGATTCTGGCGTTACAGCTTCAAATATTCTTTCTGGAAAACACGCCTTCATACACCAGCAAGTATTGTGACCTTCTGCCAGCTCACAATGATTTTCTTCCCCACATATTGGGCAACACTTTTCATCATTAGGCATTTGCATACACTCCTTTCTACTAATGGTTGAACTGTACAATCAGAGAAGTACGAAATACAACGATATTCCGTACTCCTCATAGGCCATCATGAATTTGACTCAGTTGATTGATTTTCCATTTTCACTTCTTGAATGTTCGTATCACTATAGATTGCTGTACCCTGCCCGCCATTTTTAGCTAACAGTTCTTTTACTTCATTGTACGATAATCCCGAAGCAGCATTTTTTCTTTTTACTTCATTAATATTCGTACCAGAAGAAGTGAACTGAGCTTCATGATAATCGCTCATACAAATACCTCCACTCCTATAATTCATCAGGTTGCATTTCAATCAGTTCATCGCTTTCTCTTTTTACCTTTTTATTGAGCTCTTCAATTGGTATACTATCCACTGTTTGCATATCTTCGTGCAAATCGAAAATGCTAATTGTATCCGAATCAACCATGTCGGGTTTATCCTTACTCGCTAAGTTCATAAATATTTTTTTATCATGAGGCACATTTTCTTTGTCCATCATTTCACACTCCTTTACCTATAATGTGTGTAAAGATGAACGGATTATGTGTCTACAGCGTTTTACTTTTATTCCGTAAAACTCACCGATTAACGTTTCGTTTTATCTACACGATGGTATTCAGAGATTTGAATGACTCGAACATTTTTTGTATGCAGTTCATGATAAATCCCTCTACTATCTGTAAATGAAATATATTGATCTCGTTCATTTTGAACCAATTTCTCAGCTTTCTCTTGCGATTCAATATGAATAAATCTTCGCACATAGTGCATTTCATCAAAAAAATAAGTGATTTTAAATTCCTTCATTATTCCATGCTCCCTAATATCAGAAATCCTTTTCGCTTAAGTTAACCGCAATTTCCCCATTTCATCCTTTGCTAAGTTACTTTCGGAACTTTCCCTATCACAAGCATAAAATACACTATAACAACCACTAATCAGGAGGTGATTACACTGATTCATACGGTCAAACCAGGCGAAACATTATCTCAAATCGCCAGAGATTATCGCATCCCTTTGTCTTCAATCATCGCCGCAAATCCTGACATTAACCAAAATGTTCTTTATATCGGTCAACAAATTGTCATACCGGGTTTTCCAAACCCTAACACTATCCCTTATCACATCGATATTTCCGTCAACAATCGTTGGTTACGATTATTCAAAGAGGGTATTCTTCAAAAACAATACCCCATTGCTGTTGGTAGAATGTTACATGGTACACCTGTTGGCAGTTTTATTATCATTAATAAGGAGCCTAATCCAGGTGGACCTTTTGGGTCAATGTGGATGAGTTTATCTAAAGAACACTATGGTATTCATGGTACCAATGATCCTAGTTCAATTGGTCATGCTGTTTCACACGGCTGTATACGTATGCACAATCAAGATGTAGAAGAGCTTGCTAGCATCGTTCCCATTGGTACAGCAGTTTCTATTCATCCCTAACATTCATTAACCATAGCGTAATTGACTGTCCGAGCAATTAACGTCTAGTCTAGCCTAGTCTAAACAACCTTTAAGGAGGGTGATTTCCGTTCCAGGCTACTCGCTTGCCTACTGGAGTCGAGTAGCCTTCCACTCCAATCAACGATAGCGTAGCACTTTTATAAATTTTATGCATTTTAAAAGTGACCACTATGGCTACTCTCCGTAATCGAACAGCATAAAATTTCATTGACACAATAGTTTTTCAACAACATGAAACAACTATGCATTTATTTTATAGGCATAGTTGTTTTCTTTTTTCATGGACACCATGTATCAAAAGTATAAGAAACAACACCTGAAGCAATACTAAAAAGTATTGTAGTACATTAAAAATAGGAGGAAATAATTTTGACCATGACAGACAGTACATTATCCATTTTCGCCTTAGGTGGCATCAATGAAATCGGTAAGAATATGTATGTTGTACAATACGGAAACGATATGGTGATTATCGATTGTGGTGCTAAGTTTCCAGATGAGAGCTTATTGGGCATTGATTTAATTATCCCTGACATTACTTATTTGCAGGAAAATAAAGATAAGATAAAAGCATTGATCGTTACACATGGACATGAGGATCACATTGGTGGGATTCCATATCTTTTAAAAAAATTAAATGTTCCTATTTATGCAACTCGCTTTACACTCGGATTAATTGAGTTAAAGCTAAAAGAGCATAAGCTTTTAAGAGAGACAGACTTAATAGAAATAAACGGTGATTCCACTTTAAACTTCGGGCAAATCGACGCTAGTTTTTTTAGAACGAACCATAGTATACCTGATTGCTTAGGCATCGTTTTTCAAACGCCTGAAGGTAATGTTGTACACACTGGCGATTTTAAATTCGATTTAACCCCTGTGAACAATCAATATGCTGATATTCATAAAATGGCCGAAATTGGTACGCAGGGTGTGCTAGTGCTTATATCTGAAAGTACGAATGCCGAACGACCTGGGTTAACACCATCAGAACAACTTGTCGGTGGTCATATTGAAGAAGCTTTTTTTCATGCCGAGCGCAAAGTCATCATCTCTACATTTGCCTCTAACGTAAATCGTATTCAACAGATTGTCGATGCAACAATTGCAACAAAAAGAAAACTTGCATTGCTTGGGCGTAGTATGGTGAATGTTGTAGATGTCGCTTTAGAACGAGGGTATCTAACAATACCGGACGACATGCTAATCGATGCACGTGAAGTAAAGTATCTCCCACCTGAAGAAGTAGTGGTTTTATGTACAGGGAGTCAAGGTGAGCCATTGGCTGCACTATCTCGCTTAGCCAGCGGAAATCATCGTGAGGTTAAAGTTTTACCAGATGACACTGTCATTTTAGCTGCTTCTCCTATTCCTGGGAATGAGAAGGGCGTTTCACGAATCGTCGATAATTTATTTCAGCTAGGGGCAAAAGTAATTTATGGATCTGCAAGTAATACGGGGATGCATGTTTCTGGACATGGCTACCAAGAAGACTTAAAACTGATGTTGACCTTTATGAAGCCAAAGTTTTTCATTCCAATTCATGGTGAATTCCGAATGCTACACCAACATCGGTTATTAGCAGAAGCGGTAGGCGTCAAAAGAGGTCATACCTTTATTATGAAAAATGGGGACGTCGTTGATATTGACAATGCAAATGCTCGACAAACACGCAAAATTCCATCTGGAGACACGTATGTTGATGGAATTGGTATAGGTGAAGTTGAAGGGATTGTCTTACGTGATCGTAAACAGCTATCGGAAGACGGTATGCTCGTTATTGTCATAACAATCAGTAAGGCAGATGGCACAATTATTTCGGAACCTGATACCATTTCACGCGGTTTTGTTTATGCAAAAGATTCAGAAATGCTGCTAAGTAAAGTGAATGTTCTCGTAACAACAACGGTTAGTGAATTGCAAGAAGAAAATAAGCAGCAAATATTCGTCTTAAAAAAAGAAATAAAAAAAGTAGTGGGCCAATATCTCTTTTCGCAAACGAAGCGAAAACCAATGATATTGCCAATTATCATTGAAATTTGAGCTGATTTAGTAGAGGCTCCACGGATGTTGGCTTATAAACGTTGCAGCGTACGACATTGCACTTTTGCCAGAAAGCGTAGTGGTTGGAGCCAATACGTAATTAATAATGCATCATTTTAATCTTCCCTAAACGGTCGGTGTAGGAGCTACTTGTACCTCTCTCGCACCGACTATTCGCTTGTTACTTTACTTTATTGTTTACACATTCTTTCCATAAAAGAATCTAGATCGTGGATTTCATGAAAAAAATTACCTTTAAAGATTTTATGAAGCAAAGAATTATAACAGTTATGAACGTTTTCAAACCCCTGATTTAATTGGCTTGTATGATTTTCTACTTGCATTGAAATATTGCTAAAATGCCTTGGTAAATCTCCTACCACTGTCATTAGTGAGTCTCTATTTTTCATTAAAAGCTGAACAGTATTTAAGAGCTGCACGATTTTTGTTTGAACTTCAATTACAGGAAGATCTACGGTTAAATTATTTAAATTTTCCCATTCATTAGTTGAATAATACCATTTGAGAAAATACAGTAAATACTCACTCAAAATGATGGATTCATTCGGAATAATTGCCATGAGATCATTGGCAATACAAACTTCAGTTTCACATTGATAGATCATTTTTTCAGTGCTACTCTTGCCATTTTTAGCGACAATAATTGTCTTAGCAGGAACTTTTACACACTTAAAACGCTTTATATTCGAAAAATATTGCTCATTCGATGCCGATATCCTTGCAACAATTAAGACTATTTCTTTTAATCTATAACGTTTTATCATACTTGCATCCCCCATTTTTATTTACACGCTCTATAACACATCTGCTTAAAATGTCTTATTTATTTTTATATTTTTTTAAATATTGCTTGAATATATACTTAACCCTTCCATTGTACCATTTTAATTTAACATTTTCTCTATTATACAAATATAATGGTATATGCATTTCAAATGTTTTTCTCTAGCTTTTTACATAGAGGTGAATGTTATGTCAGACTTTTTTAAGCTAGTAGGCGAACAACTCCGTATCATCAGAGTATCTAAGGGACTTAGTCAAGAAGAAGTTGCAGAAAGAACGGGAAAGTTAGGTTTTAGTAAAGGTCGAATCTCAAATATTGAGCATGGTCAATCAAATATCACATTAAGCACGTTAGAATTGCTTATGAATGCGTTAGATATTGCACCTGAGGAACTTTTTAATTTCCAAAAATTATCTGGTGTTACCGATCTTGAAGAGAAGAGTCTTATGCTCGACATTCATCGCTCATTGCTAAGAGAGCGCGATTTAGATGAAGTAAAATATGTTGTACGCATAACAAAAGATTTTTTAGATACTGTCGATGCACAATCGAAGAAAAACAGCTCAAAGGGTTAACAATACCATTTGAGCTGTTTTCTAATTTCTTATTTTGATACGATTTAATTAATTTTTAAATTTGTCATACCTTGATGAGCATTATGTCAATGGATTTTAACTATTGCATCCCAAATTTTTGGCGATAGCCGCATTTTCTACATAGTTCTTCAACCGCTTCTCTTCTTGAAAATCCATCAACAATATTCGTCGCACGTTCACCCTCAACAATGTCTGTAAATGCTGTCTGATTGACATTGCCTAGATTGATGACGCCCTCCCCATCAAGACAGCAGGGCACAACTGTACCATCAACAAGAATCGCGGCTTGGCTACGTAATGCATGACAAAAACCTTTGCCCTCATCTTCAGGCGCAAGCAAGCTAGGCCATCTAAACTCATGTTCCTGATTTAAATAAATATTGTTGGCAATTTTCACGCCTTTCCCCGGTTGAACCTTTTCCTCAATACGATAGTCAAGTTTATATTCATTCTCTAAGATTTCTAACGTCTCTCGATTTCTCCTCGCCGCAATTTCTGTGACATGTTCCTTTTGTAGATTCCAGAGACGATATGAAATGATGGTATTAAACTCTTTTGCATCACGGACAAAATCTAATATGTCACCCAAATATTTCTCCCGATTTTCTGAGCCCTCATGACCATCAAAGCTATGTAATGAGAAATTAATTTGGCGTAGTGCAGGCTTAGCTAATAATTTTTCACGATTCTTTTTAATCAATGTTCCATTGGTTGTAATATTGACCTTAAAGCCCTTGGCATGTGCAGCATCTAGTAACTGATCGATGCGCGGATGTAGCAGTGGCTCTCCCTTGACATGCAAGTAAATATATTTGGTATGTGGTCGTATTTCATCAAGTATTTTATTAAATTGCTCAACCTTAATCAGCCCTTTTGCACGTGCAGTTGGCGGGCAGAAGCTACAAGCTAAATTACAGACACTCGTAATTTCTATATAAACCTTTTTAAATGTTCTCAACGTTTTTCACCGTTCCAGTTCTATGTTAGTCAAATAATCTTATTCATTTTAACAAATTTTCACGATATCGAGCAGTTTTTCATTATTTATATCGCAAAGGCTTGAGGTTATTTTCATGTCCTTCCTCAATTATGTCACTTACTTTCAATTATTTCTATTTCAACACAAGGCTACACGTACAAGTAAACTCAAGATAAGTTAATACGTTAGTAATAATACTAGACGGAAGGGGTGAAATACGATGGCTGGGTATAAAGATTTCTCGAGGAGAAACAATTCATCTGAAGAACCGGAAAGAGATCATTCAAAAGATCACTCAAAAAATAATATCACGATCCACCTCACGTTTAATATTGGAAACACGGATATCCATGTTGAACAAAGAGCAGAGGGTGGTGGACAAATTAATAAAGATGTGGGGACAAATGCCAACCAAGGTGGGCAAAATGCTTTAAACGGTAGCCACACAAGAAACCAAAACTCTCAATTCGCAGATGGGAATGGTAGAAGCGGAATAGCCGGAAATGATAATGACGAAGCTGGTGGACAACAAGGGACAAAAGTACGGGATAGTTTAGTAATCGGTAGCGAAATCCATCAAGAAGTTGAAGAAGAAATCCAAGATAATTTAAAAACAAACAACGAAAAAATTAAATAAACAATGATTGTACCACCTCATCTAAATAGTAAAACTTCTATCTGTGGGTATAATTCACCATCCCAACTGATAGAAGTTTTACAATTACACAGAACGCTTATAATTTTTTGTCCCATCATACGAATAGAGTACAGGCTTGGCATCAATACATGTTTCCAAGTGAACGGGACGCCCCCACAGTTGATAAATGTACGGTAAGACATTTTCTAAGTAGTGTGGATCGAGCTCCATCCCCTCGTAGCCATGCACTAAATATAGTTCACCATTGCGTAAGTAGTCGCCATTTTTCACGACGATATATGGAAATCCACCATTTACACGCATTGATACGAGCTGATCGCGTACCATTTCATGGTCTTTATCTGTAATACGATATTCATTGCCCTTTTTTTGAAACAAATAAAGATCTTCTTGCTTTGCTAAATCTTTTGTTAAATAGTTACGGATAAAAGAAATATCCGATTCAATCTCTCTTACCTCAAACATTTTCTCGCGACCCGAGTTCGGCAGTACGCCAAGTTCCCTCATTTCTTCTGTTGGATTATTATAGCGATGTTCAATATCCTCAAAAATTTTCAGCCCAAGATAATAAGGGTTAATTGACGTTTTTGATGGTTGCACAACGCCTGCATTTAATTTTGCATAGTCAATCGTTTCTGTTGTTGTGAGCTTGAGCTCACGCATAATTCGTTGGTGCCAATAGGACGCCCAGCCTTCATTCATAATTTTGGTTTCTAATTGTGGCCAGAAATAAAGCATTTCTTCACGCATCATTGTTAAAATATCGCGCTGCCACCCCTCCAGCTCTCGACTATGCTCCTCAATAAATAGCAATAAATCTTTTTCTGGTTTTGCCGGAAATTGCCTTATCTTTCTTCGAATCGGCCTATGCTCTTTTTCCTTATCATCTAAGTTCCAAAGGTCATCATACGGTGACCTTGAAGTAAGTATTTCTTCTTCGTACTCATCTTCATCACCCGTATACAACTTAGGTCGTAATATGGAAGGGTCGATATGCTCTTGGATGGCTAACACCGCATCTAAAAACTGTTCAACCTCTTCCTTACCATACTCTCTTTCATAACCTGCTATCCGTTCGGCCGTTGCAGTCATGCTCTCTACCATATCTCGTCTTGTAATGGAAAAGCGCACATTATTTTTGAAAAAATCACAGTGCGCTAATACATGTGCAATGATTAGCTTATTTTGTGTTAATGAATTGGTATCTAGTAAAAATGCATAGCATGGGTCCGAGTTAATGACCAATTCATAAATTTGACTTAACCCTAAATCATATTGCAATTTCATTTTATGGAATTGTTTTCCGAAGCTCCAATGCGAAAAACGTGTAGGCATACCATATGCGCCGAATGTATAAATAATATCTGCTGGACATATTTCATATCGCATCGGGTAAAAATCTAAACCGAAACCTGCCGCAATTTCTGTTATTTCATCAATCGCTCGATGTAGCTCATTCTCCATTTTCCGCTCCCTCCTTTGGTATTGAATACGCAGTACATTAATCGTTAATCTTCACATTAAGACTCACTTTTCTGGAAAAAACTTTTTAAGGCATCATAGACATCGCTCTTTTTTTTCAAGATATGATACCTAAATTTCTCATCTTGAATTTTTTTATACGTATACATAAGTGTAGAAAAGCGATTATGCTGATTTACTTCACCGTATCCAAACATACTTGAAACATCCATTAACTCCCCAACCAACTTCAGGCACTTCTCATTATCCATTGAAATGTTTTCACCGTCCGAAAAATGAACCGGATAGATATTGTACCGAGTAGGATTATATTTTTCTCGAATGAGTTCCAAGGCTTTAATATAGGCAGATGAACAAATTGTTCCCCCACTTTCTCCCTTAGTAAAAAATTCCTCCTCCGTCACCACTTTGGCTTCCGTATGATGGGCGATAAATTCAATTTCAACAGTTCCGTACTTAGAACGCAAAAATCTCGTCATCCAAAAGAAAAAACTTCTGGCACAATATTTTTCAAAGGTACCCATCGAACCACTCGTATCCATCATGGCTAGAACGACTGCCTTCGATTCTGGCTTTTCTACCTCATCCCATGTTTTAAAGCGCAAATCATCATTATGAATCGGCGTAATTTCTGCTTTCCCCAGCATTGCATTGCGCTTCAGTGCATTTAAAATAGTACGCTTCTTATCGACATTGCCCATGAGCCCTTTTTTTCTAATATCATTAAATTCAATCTTTTCCGTTTTAATATCATCTTTTTCTTTTTGCTGTAAATTCGGTAGCTCCAACTCTTTAAATAATACATTTTGTATTTCTTCTATGCTTACCTCTGCCTCATAGTAATCATTACCAGGCTTATCGCCCGCTTCTTTTCCTTGGCCATTACCTTGATTACCTCTACCTGGTTCACGTGCTACAACATCACCTACATTACTATCTCCTTGTCCTTGACCTACATGTTTCGAGTTATCGTAATTGTATCGAATTTTATATTCATCAAGAGAACGTATGGGTATCTTAATAACCTCACGACCATTGGACATCACAATACTTTCTTCACTTACTAAATCTGGTAAATTATTTTTAATGGCATCTTTTACTTTTTCCATATGACGTTGTTGATCTTGGTGCCCTTTACGATGGAGGGACCAATTTTCCTGAGAAATGACATATCGTTTATTCTGGTTTTCAGTCATTTTTATCCTCACCCATCTATTAAATTTGCTTTTTCTATACTATGCTTGTAATCAGTTATATTGAACTTTTTTTGAGAAATCAATTCTGCCTCGGCGGAATTGCGGCTAACACTTCGTTGTCACTTTGCTTTCGCGCAAAAACAATGCATCCGTATTTCACATTGTACTTAGCATGCACCCGACACAATATTGGTCATTTTGGTAAAACTACAGAATGTAGTCTTTTTACCGATGCGGACCCGTTAGCCGAAGTCGTATCGTTGCGACACCAATAGGCTAACTTCTTTTTTCACTGTTTTAAAATCCGTTGCTTCTGTCAGAGGCTTTATCTTCATTCATTTGGCGTCCCCCACAAATGAATGAAGATAAAAAGAGTGCCCTAAAAATGGGACACTCCTATTCAGTCTTTATCGATTTAATAGACTACCTACATATTGCAATAATTCATTAGCTGACGTTGTGTTATAACCATGTTCGTCAACAAGTCTTGCCACAACCTCATTAATTTTCTTAAGTTGCGATTCATCTGGCATTTTTGAAGACGTTGTAATTTTTACAACATCTTTTAAATCTGCAAATAGTTTTTTCTGTATAGCTTCTCGTAATCTTTCATGAGAATTATAATCAAATCGTTTGCCATTTCTTGCATACGCAGAAATACGGATTAATATTTCTTCACGGAATGCCTTTTTCGCATTTTCGGAAATTCCGATTTGCTCTTCTATTGAACGCATCAATTTTTCGTCTGGATTCATTTCTTCGCCAGTTAAACGATCAAAAATTTTGTTTTTATTACAAAACGCCTCCACATTATCGAGATAATTATTCATTAGTGTTTTCGCAGACTCTTCATACGAATAGACAAATGCTTTTTGTACTTCATTCTTCGCAATTTCATCGTACTCTCTTCTAGCTACTGCAATATAATTCATGTATTTTTCCCGATCTTCCTGTGAAATGGAAGCATGCTGATCTAACCCATCCTTCAATGAACGTAGAACATCTAACGCATTTATAGATGGTATTTCTTTTCGAATAATAGCTGAAGAAATTCGATTAATAACATACCGTGGATCAATACCGTTCATGCCTTCGTTTGGAAACTCTTTTTTAAGCTCCTCTAAGTCAACGGAATTAAATCCCTCCACATTTTCTCCGTCGTACAAGCGCATTTTTTTAATAAGATCCACACCTTGTTTCTTCGGAATTTCAAGTCTTGTTAAGACCGAAAAGATTGCTGCGGCCTTCAATGCATGTGGTGCAATATGAACATGAGACATATCGCTTTCCCTAATCATCTTTTCATAAATCAGTTCTTCCTGACTAACTTTCAAATTATAAGGAATCGGCATTACAATAATTCGAGAATGTAATGCTTCGTTTTTCTTATTAGAAATAAATGAACGATATTCGGTTTCGTTGGTATGTGCCACAATTAACTCATCTGCACTGATTAAAGCGAACCTACCCGCCTTAAAATTACCTTCCTGCGTTAGTGACAATAAATTCCATAAGAATTTTTCGTCTAATTTCAGCATTTCTTGGAATTCCATCATCCCTCGATTCGCCTTGTTTAACTCCCCATCAAAGCGATAAGCGCGAGGGTCCGATTCTGAACCAAAGACGCCAATTGTTGAGAAATCAATACTACCTGTCAAATCGGCAATATCCTGCGATTTCGGGTCAGAAGGTGTAAAAGTTCCTATGCCCACTCGTTTGTCTTCTGAAAAAGTAATACGCTCAATAATGACATTTTCAATGCGCCCATCGTATTCCTTTTCAAGACGCATCGTATTTAAAGGCGATAAACTACCCTCTATTCGTATTCCATACTCCTCATAAAAATCTTTGCGTAAATGATGAGGAATCAAATGTAGAGGGTCTTCATGCATTGGACATCCCTTAATTGCGAAAACAGCACCCTCATCCGTTCGCGAATATTGCTCAAGTCCGCGTTTCAGCAAGGTTACAATTGTTGATTTACCACCACTTACAGGCCCCATTAATAGCAAAATTCGTTTTCTAACATCCAATCTTCGTGCTGCAGGATGGAAATACTCTTCCACCAATCTTTCAATTGCTGTTTCAAGCCCAAAAATTTCTTGCCCAAAAAACTGAAACATCTTTTGCCCATCGCGTTCCTCTAAACCTGCACTTTTAATCATGTTGTAGACGCGTGAATGGGCAGTTTGAGCAACTTCAGGTCTTTCCTTAATAATGCTTAAATAATCTGCAAATGTACCTTCCCACTTCAGTCGATTTTCTTCTTCGCGATAGCTCTTCACTTTGTTTAAAATGTTGATAGCCTTCCCTCCATTCAGGGCTTGATTTATAACATAGTATGAAATAAGAGACATTATGATACCCAATACTTTTTTGCATTCTTTAAATATTGCTATGCATAGGGTTCGAATTGTTGCCTAAATACACTCCATGCCTAGGTTATTTAAGGTAACACTCCTCTAAAAAATTCATTTCGTAGTCCTGAACCAAGAGTAAGAGTAACAAAAAAACCACCTTGCTTTAATTGTTAGCAGATGGTTTAGCATTATTACTATTTAACATTTTTTCCGAATCCGTTGTAACAATAAGCCATCTGTCTGATTATTTTCACCTATAACGAAGTCCTTCATATAATAAGTTAAATAGTCACCAAATTGATTTGTTGTATGTTTTAAAAGTTCATCCACATAATAAGCCCCATTGGCTATATTGTCTTTCAGAATGACAGACAACGAAGCATAGATACCACATGCAACTTGAAAATACGTAGCATTCGTCTGATACTGTGAAAAAATCTCTTCATTTGTTAATACATTGTACATATATTTTTCACTATCTTTATAAACGAGTAGAACTCCACATAAATCTTCGCCTTCTAATGTAGCATCCTGTGGATCAAGTACCTTCATTTCAAAATCCCATAATTTATCTACATCATCAATATTTTTGCAGATTAACTCCGTTGTATGGTCATTTATTTTGTATAAGAAGCCACTTTCCACGTTATACATTTTTCCTAAGCTATAAACTTCTTCATGTGGCATTAAGCAGCCGTAAAATTGTTTTTCCCCTAATGTAACCTTAAATTCTATATCATAAACTTTTTCATATAGGAATAGTGGTGTGCTTTGGCTCATGAACATGGGATAACTCAAAATTGCTTCATCTAAAAAACATTCAGGGGACCAAGTTGTATAGATCACATTTTTCATAGCCTTGTTTTTTTCTTTATAAAAAGAAGTATCATGCTCAACGATATAGCAGCCTAATAATGGATCATTAGCGGAACCCTTTAGTAATTCAAATACCATCCATTGAACGATACCTGGATTCATACCCGAGCAAATTATCGCTACTGCATTAGAAATTCCCGCTTTATGTTTTTCTAAATGCCTAATCCTTTCGATTAGCCCAAAACCCTCATATAATTCTTCGTTTTCATCAATAAATGGATTTTCTAATGCCGTATTTACATAATTAATGCCTAGTTGATTACAACATTGCATCATTTCTACTGTGTCAGCCCAGGATACATCCACAACAACAGAGGTGTTCGTTTCTTTCAGATGATCCATTAATTTCTTTTTATCATTTAAATCGAGTTGATGTACGACAAGTTGATCTTTTAAATTGGGGTATAATTCCTCGAAAGACTTTTTACTGATTTGTTTTTTATCTATTAAATGAATAAAGCTTCTTTCGATAGCAGCATTTATTGGCGCACTTTTGTCTCGAACAGTTTTATTTAAAATAGAGAGTAGTGCTTTCGCAACACCTCCACCACTACCTAATATCGTAATTGAATTATTAAAAGCTAACATTCTATCACCTCACTTTCTTATTTATAGCATATGGCTCGGAAAATGATTGTCATAGGTGGTAACCTTTCGATAAAGGAGTTAGTTCAAGAGACTCAGTCGATTTTTCGATGATTGTTCTTTGTTGTACAAACGCCACTTATGAAATAGTTAAATTCGGTTATTCTAACTGTAGAAAGGAGGTTCATTTATTGAGTCGTCGTCTTATTTTCCTTTTAACATTGCTGCTATTCTGGCTTTTTACTCTGCCCACTGTTACTTTGGCAAATGAAGAACCCGCTAAAGAAGAAATTTTACACCAACGTATGTCCTACTATGTACAATTTGATGAATTATTGATTCCTTGGCACTTCTTAGCTGCCATCGACCAATACGAACGAAATCTACAATCAGTCCGCTCAGACATACCAAAGCGAGAAAGTTATATTGCCATTCAATTTTCTGACGAATATTGGTCAGGCGCATTGAATCCTGTAAAGGAAGATACAATCCCTGAGACCATCAGTTTTTTCGGTGGCATGGGGCTTGACGGCGATGGTGATGGTATTGCGAGTCCAAAAGATGATGAAGATGTAATATTCTCCATGGCCAGCTATTTAAGTAAGTTTGGTTCGACAGATGAAGATTTTAAATTAGCGTTATGGGAATACTACAAAAGTGAAGAAGCTGTAAATCAAATCACAACGATTTCCACTTTGTATAGACATTACAAAACAACTGATCTTGATGCACATACCTTTCCAATCCCTGTCCGCAATGATTACAGCTTTAGAGGCACATGGGGCGATAATAGAGGTTGGGGAGGGAGACGAATACATGAAGGAACAGACATTTTTGCCCGCTATGGCACGCCTGTTCTATCCACTTCCTATGGTGTAGTCGAAGTAAAAGGCTGGAACCAATTTGGTGGATGGCGCATCGGCATTCGTGATAATCACAATTCCTATCATTATTATGCCCACCTAGGTAGCTTTCATAAGGAAATTGAAATTGGAGACATTGTCGAGCCTGGGACAGTTCTTGGCTATGTCGGTAGCTCTGGCTATGGCAAAGAAGGAACATCCGGGAAATTCCCACCACATCTTCATTATGGCATCTACAAGTTCAATGGACGTACAGAATGGGCATTTGACCCATATCCTTCATTACTACAATGGGAGCGACAAGCGAAAAAAGCAAAGTAATGATGTAAAGTTATTTTAAGGTTGTTCGATAAGCATTTTTTGCTTATTGAATAACCTTTTTCTATTTACATAAAAAAGTATGGAATCGTTTATAAGCACTCGATATTAATTGTAAATATTTAACTATACAACGATATGAAATTTCTC
This sequence comes from Lysinibacillus sp. NPDC048646, assembly GCF_050272295.1. Lineage (NCBI taxonomy): Bacteria > Bacillati > Bacillota > Bacilli > Caryophanales > Bacillaceae > Lysinibacillus > Lysinibacillus sp. NPDC048646. Next base: position 69,498 of record NZ_JBNNLZ010000010.1, on the reverse strand, counting down.
TATAATTGTAATAAATAAATAAATTTAACTGGAGAATGGACATGATAGTGAAAACAAAATCTTTAAAAATCCAACTTAAACAAACACAAAATCCTCTCGAAGATTTTGTGCTCATCAATAAAAGTAATCATTCTTCTGTTCGTAAAGAAATCCTTTTTGTAAGATACATTGGCATTCCTAATGCCATCGAACATTACATTGAAAATATTATGAGCATAGATCAATATTTTACTTCAAATATGTCTACTACACCCTACTTACGTTTGCATGGACTTGAACCAATAGCAGATAAAGACGATATTAAAAGGCTGTCAACTATTTGGAATCACTGGCAGACTATCGTCGATAATCCGATTACTGATTCATATTCGCTCTATCAAACACCACTATGCGGTCAATTAGATAACGAGACTCTTGAATGGACAAAAAAAATCACCTTTATTAAAATTCTATCAATGTATAAAAAAACCCATCCTAATTCAAATGCTACACTATTAAAAAATTTTGTCGTTAAATTTTTAAACTGGATGGAAATCTATTTACCAAAGCTTTTGGAGCCCACTAGCATATCTCCAAAAGTTGTTTTTATCGGAGATATTAAACATCATGAATTGTTATTTTTGTGTTTCTTATCTCGTCTTGGTTGTGATATATGCTATATGAATCCGAAAGAGGACATTGCTAATTTGTATCCTGAAATAGAGACATACACAACTTTATACAAATGCAGCACCTTCTATTCAGCTGAGGTACCAATTCCTGAATTTATACCTGCAGCAAATAAAGAACATACCCTCTTGCCTTCAAAACCACATACGATTTCACAATCCATTCTGGCCAATACTACCAACCAGAAACACAGTCTAGTTGATGTTGGTGAATTAAGTTATGTGCAGTTAGCGGGGCTATCGAATTCTGTTGTCATGATTAAAGTTTATGATGAAGAAAATAAAATTTTGTGCGGTGGCTCAGGTGTTATCATCCATAGCAGTGGTTATATTTTAACAAATCTACATGTCGTGGGAGTCGGGCATTATTATGCGGTCATATACGAAAATGAAACGGAAGAATACCTTACAGATCATTTCATAAAATATCATCAACTATATGACTTGGCCATTATTAAAGTTGATAAAGATTGCTCACCTCTCCCTGTGAAAACAGAGAACAATTTAGTTAGAGGGCAGAAGATCGTTGCCATAGGTAGCCCATTAGGGTTATTTAATTCCTTTTCCGATGGCATTGTTTCAGGTTTTAGGGACATTGATAATCTACCCATGATACAATTCACTGCCCCTATCTCCAACGGAAGTTCTGGTGGTGCACTGTTAGATATGTTCGGAAGACTAGTAGGTCTAATCACCGGGGGTTTTGATAAAGGGCAAAATCTTAATCTAGCAGTACCCTCCGATAAAATATATGAATTTGCACAAAACTTTATTGAACATACGAACTAGACTATCTAAAACGCGCAAACTACAAATGTAACAGGCTATCCCGTACTTCGAGATAGCCTGTTTATTGTTTTATTGAAGTTATTTTCAAATAGAAACAAAAATTTCTATACTATTTTACTGCCAATTTCGAATCGGAACTCTTTCAAGTTCAAAACGCTTTATAATGATACTTATTTTACGATACCATTCCTCGCACAACTCCAATGCTTCACTATATTCATCCTCTTCTTTTGAAATCGGTTCGCTATTTGTCATAAAAATATATTCCAAGATTGGTGTGGATAAATTATCAACTACTATTTTTAACGCTAATTGAGACACTGTATCATCAGATTCTTCATCTTCATCTTCCTCTTCTGAGTCTAGTGAAGTATCTTGTTCTCTATCAATTAATGACCCACTTAATAAACCATTTCTAGTACTAGCAATAATATTGTCATCTTCTACTATAGAAACTTCGTATATTTTATTAAACTGTATTTCTTTTTTTGTCAGTTCTGACGCCCAATCTTCTTTTTGAGCGAGCAAAAGTGTATTTGTTGGTTCGTTTAATAATAGTGCATTTAAGCAATCACTAGAAATTGTGCATTGGGTATGCGGAATATTCATGAATTCCTCTTCACTTTCTCGCTTCATTTCAGCAGTTCTTCTGAAAGACATATATTTTTCCTTCATATAACGAAAAGCCCCTATTATAAATAATCCCCATCCAATAAAAAAATAAAGGCCTCTTACGATAACAGCTTCCATTGCATTTGCTAACATCAAATAGATAAGACCTAACAGCAGTAGAAAAAAGGTTTTCACAAATATCCCACCTCTTCAAAAAATAATAGATAGGAAAAAAATCTATTTAATAGAAATCTTATTCACTAGAAACACTTTTCATTCTTAATCTATCTGGAAATTAAGACATGTAAAATAAAACAACACAAGATTATCACTTACGTCAATGTTCTTGTGTTGCTTATACAAAAAGACTATTTGAGGCGTACGCTACTAGACTACAGCCAATCATTTGATTGTTCCATACAAGTCGAAACGCAAATAAAAGTAGCTAGAACGAATTTATCAATCGTTCTAGCTACTTATTTACATTTCACTTACCCCTAAGTGATGAATCTTGTTCAAAGAATTTAGACATTTTGCATGACAAGTAATACAGATGGTATGAAAGATAGCGCAAAAACAGCTACATACCATAACGAAGTCCGACGTAATGAAAAACGAACCTGTTTTTTTTCAGCATAGAAAATATCCAACATAACCGCAACAATAAGTGGCGTACTCACACACGCAATAGCAACTAAGAAAATATCAAAATAGATCATAAAGCACCCCTCTATTCGTGAACATTTATTTCCCCTTTTGTGACAACTTTGTGTCAACTCAAGTGTACACAATTTCGCCACATTCTGTCAATGGTCTCAAACACAAAATTATTTCACTTTTTTATTTCGAGGTGTAGCAATGCAAAAGGAGCTAGCTCAAAGGTCTTTTGAGCTAGCTCCTTTCTGAATTGCATTTGGTATATCTTCTGCGTGACTTAGCTGATACATCTAGCTGAGTGCTTTTTAATCTCTATATTTCATCGTTAAGCCTTTTAAGAAATTCCGCACAAATCGATCGCCACACTCTTTGTAATTTCGATGACTTGGATTTCTTAAAATAGCGCCTATTTCACCTTTAGATACCGTGACGCCACCCTCATATAAAATCTCAAGCATATCTTCACTTGTGAGTGCTAGTGCAATTTTGACTTTCTTTAATAGCATATTATTAGGACTTTCTGTAGTCTTAACAGGCACTGCTGGACTTTCTGCTTGACCAGGCTTTGGTTGTTGAGGCCCTCTTTTAAAAATAATAAAACCGTTTAAAAATGCTTCGAACATCTTATTATTACATTTAATGAAATTTTCGGGTGCTTCCTCCTCATCCTTCACTTTAATCAGCATGTTCAAGACATCCTCTTTTGTAAAGCTCATACCGCCTAGTTCAAAAATTTCTACCATCTCTGTATTTTTTATATCTAATGCGTATCTTAAACGAATCAACATATCATTATCCGTCATCTAAAACCCTCCTGATTTTTCCATTGAAACCGCAACTTCACTCTATGTGAAATGAATACTAGGCTTAATTATAACAGAGGTAATTGCATTTTTAAGCTAACTAACTATTTTAAATTCACTCAATTAGATATTACCTAGCTTTCGTATTTAGCTTGCGCATATATCTCTTTTTTAAATGTATGAAAAACAAACAATCGACCATTCTAATATCACAAGGAGGTGAGAAATATGGCTACAAATAATCGAAGCTCAAATAAACTTCAAGTTCCAGGTGTACAAGAAGCTGTTAATCAAATGAAATATGAAATCGCACAAGAATTCGGCGTACAGCTTGGGCCAGAAGCTTCTTCTCGCGCAAACGGTTCAGTAGGTGGAGAAATTACGAAACGACTTGTTGAAATGGCTGAAAGACAATCAAAAGGCAAATTTTAAATAGAAAAATTAATGTTTTAAAGTAAAAAATGAATATTATCCCCTTTAAGTAGACAATGTTAAAAAAACTACAGTACGCTGTAGATAGCATCTTACTTAAAGGGGAATTTTGTATGCGACATGAGGAGAAAAATTCGAGAAACAACCATATTCCTCGTTTACTTTGTAAAAATAAATTCCCATAATGTAGATCCTAAAAAAAACCAAAAGTAAAGTTACAAAGTTCATATACTAGTGAAACTCTTCTCTAACTAATAAACCTAACCTTGTAAATTTTTTGACCACCTAATATAGTAATTGAACTGTTCTTCGATATCTACAAACTTCAAATCCTTCTAGCGGGGTTGTTTGCTCGTATTTAAAAGTCCCTGCCTCAGATGAAGCAGGGGAGTATATATACGGAATAAGACAAGCTGCTCGCAATCCAATGGTCATTCTGCCACTCCTTGATGACTTCTGAACCAATCCTGCCTGACTTCGTTCATACGTTTTGGTTAGCTCATCAATGCTGATTTCCTTGATGATATTCCCTTTCGTATCACGTTCAAACTGATACGTTTCGCCTTGATGACAGCGGTTAACTGCTCTTCTGTATCATAGGTGAATTTGACGTTCTTGCCACCTTGTTCTCGAGCCTTCAAGCTGCCAAGAATGGTGTAATCAAAGGCTACTTGCGTATGGTTATCTTTCGCAAAAACAATATCGTCATAGGCGTTGTACTTTAATTGCACATCGTTACCATCTGAAAGATTTGCCCGTACAAGGCGATTCAAGTTATCATAACGGAATTTCTCTGTGGCCCCTAGCGGATTGGTCGTGGTTGTGCAATTACCACGACGGTCATATGCCCATGTCGAACTCGTCCCGTCTGGCAACGTCACTTGACATAAGTTCAGATCAGTATCATAAGCTAAGCTTACCATATGGCCTTGCGCGTTCGTTACCGTTTCGATTAAATGATGCTCATTATAGGAAAATTCCGTTTTCGTGCCATCTTCTAAAATATTTGCCTGTAATGTCCCATCTTCATTATAAATCCATTGATTACTTCCACCTTCTGCGTTAACAGCCTGAATCATCCTATCCTTCTCATCATACTGGGAGGATAAGGTACTGCCATCTGCGCCAGTAATCGTCACTGGATTTGCCCACTCATCATAGCTAAATGTCGTCACACGACCATCTTCATCTACTGCTTGGAGTAATTCAAAGTCCTCATTATATTCATAACTGACTTCACTACCATCTGAATGAACAATTTTCGTACAGAGGTTATCTTCGTTAAAATAGTAAGTACTCTTATGGCCTAAGCTATTGGTAATCTCATTATATCCCTCGTGATACGAAAGCTCACCTGCAAGGACATTGCCATCTCCTCATGTTTTGATTACTCGTGCACCTGTAGTTGGACCATCGTAGCGCCAGAAGAAGCTATTTTTATTGCGATCCGTTTTTTGCATCATTAAGTGATTCACATACTTAATATGTGTACTTTGTCCTAACGCATCTTTGATTCCGAAGTGGCTGAAAAACGTCCAAGGTTTATTATAATAATAAAAAGAACGAATTCCTGTAATATGGAATTCGTTCTTTCATGCATTAATTAATTAATTTCACTGGTTGTAAAGCCTCACTTGATACTTTAGTGTGACAGCATAACGATAAAGAAAATGTAATATAAGGCACCTAAGTAGATCATTACAACCGTCATAATTTTGACAAATATAGCCGACAAAGATTGATGAAAACCCTTCAATTGCGCTACCGAAATTAAAAATGGGTTATTAGCTGTACTTCGAATTTGGATAGAATAGTAGCAACTAATTAACCGGCAAACATGCCATTTGAGAAGAAATCTTTTCCCATTATCATTATCTAACTACCTAAAAAACTATAAACGCATCATTTTCAAAATAAAAAATAAACGCTTGGAGTAACTGATCTAGTGATGGATTTTCTAACTGATTATTTACATTGTCAATTACATCCTCAATACTTGCACCATCCAACGTTTCTATCCACCCATCTTTTTTCACTTGTTCCGGTAAAAAGTCATCTGAATCGGGTGGAAAGTCAAAGCTATCTAATGAAAATATCCCCTTTGTATTTAAATTCCATTCTCTTAAATTTGGAGGAAGATAGAACCAAGTCTCTGGATTCTTTTCTGGATGCGATAACACATCCCTAACACTAATTAAATTCATTTTTTCTTTCATCATGTTTTACACCCACTTGTAAGTTTTTTAAATCCACCCTCTTGGTTTGGATGAAGACTGCCTTGCACCGGACCCGGAGCTTTATGTTGCCCCCTTGGAACGAGTTGTATCTTTTCTGGATTTTGTGCATTATGGTGCCAAGAATGTTTTGGAGGACTTGTATCCTTAAAAGCACCTCTAGGACCAGGTTGTACATGTTTCACTACTTCAGGCGGAAGCAAATTTTCCAAACCAGGGTATTTTTGTAAAGCCTCGTATAACTGCTGATTTGTATTTTGGAAATGTTTTCTTCTGGAACTTGATTGGATGTTCTCTGGTATCGATGCTTCAAACCATACGCTATAATTTGAACTTGATAATGGTCGCCCGGTGATATCAGTACCACTCAAATCTACTGACTTTAAACCCCAAGGATCTATTTGGGTGATTGTGTTATACACATACCCATAAAGCGTAGGATTTCCTCCAGCAAGTCCAATCGGGTCAATTTGAGTATAATTCCCTTGTTCTGGGTCGTAGTATCGGAATCGATTATAATACAATCCTATTTCTACATCTTCATACTGCCCTTGATAACGGAATGGAATGAAATCTTGTTCACCTGTAAATTCTTTTACTCTGCCATAAACATCAAGTGCTGCTGACCAAACCCTCTTACCTTCCCCATCATAGGCTTCTACAGGCGTTCCAAGATAATCACTAATAATACTGTAGTTACCTTCACTCGTAATTTTAGCTGAAGGTACAAACCCTTCATTAAATACCCATGTGACTAGATTATCTGGTATTTCGGACTTGCTCTGTGACTCAACTAGATTTTCTAGTTCAACTGAATCATTCTGCGAACAATACTCATGTAGAATCGTATTTCCATTCCATACGAAACTCATTGTTTTTTCGCCAGAACATTTCTCTATTCGCCTACCTAGTGAATCATACTTGAAAGTAACTTCTGTCTTGTCTGGTTTGATGACCTTCGCCATCATGCCATTGCCGTTATATTCGAACTTCCACGTATCACCAGTCTTTTCAACCTTCTAAACGAGATTCCCTTCCTCATCATAAGAGAATGTTGCCTCTCTCGTTTCAAGCAATCTACTGCCGGCAACATAGACTCGATCTGTCTTTTCTTTTGTTTCATACAAGTTCCCGACATCGTCCACACTGCGGTATAAGAAATCAAATTGACGACTGTCTTGATTGGCCCACACGAGGTTACTAAATTCATCATAACCATAGGTAACTTTTACACCTGTTAACTCGTTGACCATGCTTCGTAAGCGATGATTGACGTCCCAATTATAGACGCGTCTTCGTGTGTCACGGTTTTGACTACTTATTCGATGCTGCGTAGGCCTACCTGTTACATCATATTGCCATTTGCTAATGACAAGATTTTCAAATAGTTAATTTTTGAAAAATCGGCATATATCCTATAAAAAACTTAGAAGAAAGACAGAGCAATTATGGTTGCGACGATTACCTAATTCATCATAGCTACTTGCAATCCAATGGTCATTTTGCCACTCCTTGATCACTTGTCCAGATGGGTCTCGTTCCAGTTTAACGGTTACATGCTCATTGGCAGTCTCTATTAACGAACCATTTTTGTCATAGCCAAACGTTTCCCAGGTATCATCATAATAATCTGAGCGAATGACATTCCCTAGATTGTCATGTTGATATGCTGTCCAACGGTTACCAGGTCGTTGAATCCTCTGAACCAATCCTGCCAGACTTCGCTCATACGTTCTTTCCATCTCATCAAAGCCAATTTCTGATGATATTCCCCTTTATATCACGTTCAAACTGATATGCTTCGCCTTTTTCATTGATAACAGCGGTTAAGATCTAAATAGAGCATATTTGGTTAATTCTTCTTTGTCTAACTCAATTAAATTATGTAATTTTTTTGCTGACAGCTTTATATAAACGTAATGTTTTGGTCTAAACCCCCAGTATCGCTTCGCATGGAATAAAGTCTGTTTCTCCTGTGATTTCTTTTACTTGTTTGTATTCAGTTATTTCTAGTTTTTTCACTGCCATATATGTCTAGTTCTCTTTTCCAGACTTCTTTTCATTAGGAACTTATCGGTTTGCCTAAATGGTCGGTGATAATACTGTAACTGCCTGCACTTGTTAGTTTGGTGTAGTGTTACCATACCATAGGAATATTATTGCTTTGACATCATTGCAAGCACAAAATACAAAGGATGAAACAATTCCATTTCTAACAAAAACACACATAAAGCAGGCTTTTATTCCTTAGTTTATGTGTGTTTTATAAAAATAACTAATTTACTTTCTTTTATTTCTGGGTGTATTTCAAAGTTCAAATGGATAAATTAAAGAGACAACCATGATTGATTTTTTCCATTTCTAATTGCATCTTTTCTCGAAATTCTTCTTTTTATCTCCAATTTTCATCAGAAAAATGGATCTTCATCAGCTTGTGAGATTAGATCTGCAAGAAAACCTTTTTTATTTCCAAAAACGAGATGCTTTCAATTCTTGAAAACTGATCTTCTTATATGATACTTGTATTCCTCTAATCATACTAGCTGATCGTTCAGCTTTATCTTCGCCAACATGCGGAGCCTCAATCTGAAAAATCTCATATTTATTTAAAGATGTATTTACTCTAAATTGTATTGCCTTTGTTTGATCTAATATGATCACTCCATAATCCCAATCAATTTCTTCATATGTGCAAACATACACATTAATATTTTTTGATTCCAATTGCTTTTGGAAATCAAATAGTTTCGGGGAATCTTCATAAAATTCTATTGCATGTAAATACCTTTTTCCTTCTGAAAAATATAGTTTTAATTCAATTTCCTGTTTCCCAAGAATTTCTATATAATACGATAATATCACATCATATTTTTCATCGCCTGATTTATTATCACTATATTTTTCTAATAAATGATAAGGCTCATTATACGCATCATTCTCAAATGAAGTCGATCCTTCAATAAAATAAGTAACTATATTATCTATATTGAGCTTTTCTAACTGATTATCTAGTTTTTTTCTTAATTCCATAAGAACTCCCTCTTAATAAAAATCTTGAATTAGAATCTATAAACACTTAGGTTTAGTACCATTTTTTATATGATCATCTAAAACACTAGAAACATCTTTTAATTGTTGAATTCTTTTAGGATCTTTAATTCCACCTTTATCTAAAGCACCTTTTGCAGTTTCAGATAACTTTTTCACGTTTCCATCTGGTTGTAAATAATCTGTAACCTGACTCGAAATCTGCTTCATTTGTTTTGAAGTCAATTTACTTGTAGCCCCATCAGCGGATTTTAATTCAAAGTTTCCAGTTAGCTTACCAGTAGCATCTTTTAATGGAGATAAAGTTAAATGGCCTCCCTTATTAGGCACTCCTGGACCATGCACATTAAAATGAACTCCTCTTGCGATTACATCTTGTTGAGCTGTGTTCGCACCAATGGTGAAACCACCGCCTTTTTTAGCTAACCCAAAAGGATCAATCCATGTATTTGGATCATGCACATACCCATAAACTGTCGGGTTTCCACCAGCCAAGCCAATAGGGTCAATCTGAGTATAAACACCCTCATTTGGTGAATAGTATCGGAATCGATTGTAGTAAAGCCTTGTCTCAGTATCTTCATATTGACCTTGATAACGGAATGGAATAAAGTCTTTCTCACCTGTGAATTCTTTCACTCGTCCATAAATATCAAGTTCTTCTGACCAAACCCTATTACCTTGTTCATCATAGGCTTCAACAGGCGTCCCAAGATAGTCACTAATAATGCTGTAATTACCTTCATTCGTAATTTTAGCTGAAGGTACAAACCCATCATTAAATACCCATGTGACTAGATTATCATTTTCTAGTTCAACTGAATCATTCTCCGAACAATACTCATGTAGAATCGTATTTCCATCCCATACGAAACTCATTGTTTTTTCGTCAGAACTTTTCTCTATTCGTCTACCTAGCGAATCATACATGAAAGTAACTTCTGTCTTATCTGGTTTGATGACCTTCGACATCATGCCATTGCCGTTATATTCGTACTTCCACGTATCACCATTCTTTTCGACTTTCTGAACGAGATTTCCTTCCTCATCATAAGAGAATGTTGCCTCTCTCGTTTCTAGTAATCTGCTTCCAGCGCCATAGACACGATCTGTCTTTTCTTTTGTTTCATACAAGTTCCCGACATCATCAACACTGCGGTGTAAGAAGTCAAATTGACCGCCTTGATTGGACCACACGAGGTTACTGAATTCGTCGTAACCATAGGTAACTCGAACACCTGTTAACTCGTTGACCGTGCTTCGTAATTGGTGATTAACATCCCAATTATAGACGCGTCTTCGTGTATCGCGGTTTTGACTACTTACTCGATGCTGTGTTGGCCTACCGGTCACGTCATATTGCCATTTGCTGATAACATCTCCTGATAAGATTCTCTCAATCTCTTGCCCAAGAACATTGTACTGCATTGACGCTGCCCAATGTTCTTGCTCTGAGCGAGAAGCCGTGATTTGCGCCACATTTCCCATCACATTACGAGCGACATCGATTTTTGCACCTAAGCTACTTGTAATTTGGGAACGGTTGCCTAATGCATCATAGCTACTTGCAATCCAATGGTCATTCTGCCATTCCTTGATGACTTGTCCAGATGGGTCTCGCTCCAGTTTAACGGTTACATGTTCATTGGCAGTCTCAATTAACGAACCATTTTTGTCATAGCCAAACGTTTCCCAAGTGTCATCATAATAATCTGAGCGAATGACATTCCCTAGATTGTCATGTTGATACGCTGTCCAACGATTATCTGGACGAACAATCCTCTGCACTAATCCTGCCTGACTTCGTTCATACGTTTTGGTTAGCTCATCAAAGCCGATTTCCTTGATGATATTTCCTTTCGTATCACGTTCAAACTGGTACGCTTCGCCTTTTTCATTGATAACAGCGGTTAACTGCTCCTCTGTATCATAGGTGAATTTGACTTTCTTGCCACCTTGTTCTCGAGCCTTCAAGCTGCCAAGAATGGTGTAATCAAAGGCTATTTGCGTATGGTTATCTTTCGCAAAAACAATATCGTCATAGGCGTTGTACTTTAATTGCACGTCGTTACCATCTGAAAGATTTGCCCGTACAAGGCGATTCAAACTATCATAACGGAATTTCTCTGTGGCCACTAGCGGATTGGTCGTTGTTGTACAATTACCACGACGGTCATAAAAACAAACGGCTATAAATCCTAATTAATGGATTTATAGCCGTTTTAAATTGAATTATCCATATTGAACTTTAATAACTAAAAATCATGCAGGAAACTATTTTAAAATTCTAGAAACGCATCATTTTCATAGAAAAAATAATTGCACTTTGTAACTAGTCTATGATGGTTTGCCAAACTGAGCTTTTGCATTTTCTAAGATACCTTCAATACTTGCGTTTCTATCCAGCTATTTTTTCTAGCCTGTTTTACAAATAAGCGTCAGAATCAGGTAGAAAATCAGAACTATCTATTTTATCGTTTTTGATGTAGTTTTTTTATCATGGTCTATACTCCAGTCAATCTAAAACTATAAACAGCTCTTTACGTTAACACAACGACGATGCTTTTTTACATATTTCTCATCCGCTATCGCCTTAGCCTAAAGCTTTTAACATGTTAACCTTTCGCACTAATCCTGTTGGAAGTGTTCAGGATCTTCGGTGATCTTTGATAAAAATTCTTCAAGAGAGTTTGCAACCTTCTTTTCGTTATCATATACAGGATTTTGTTCTCCATCTGTTAATTCGATTGAAAAAGGCACTGATTCCCATCCAATAAAGAAGATTAATTTATTTTCTTCATCGTAGTTTGGATAAGCATCAAAAAAACCTTGTCTTAATCGAAAATCTCTAATTGATGCAGGACTTAACACACAATTTTCGTCTAGCTCATCTTCGCCAACAAAAGACCCATAACCAATCTCCGTCAAAAATAACTTTAGTTCTTTTGGAAAAACAATGCCTAGTTCACCTTCCACTTGTTCTACTTCATCACTATTTATTGGGATAAACTGAAGATTAGTATTATTTTTAATAAATGAAAATTTCATTGATCATTCCTTCTTTCAAATAAAATATTATTATTTTTTCATTCATTCTTAGATTATAATTTTCCTTTTTATTTACATCCTTTGAAGCTATTTCTATCATTTAACTTTTTACGAGTCCCTTGTTGTAAATCACGGATCTCCTTCTGCATTCGATCTGTACTCCATTTCTCTCTTTTGGCAACCTCGTATTTTTCATCCAAAATATCGTTCATATCACGATTGTATATATTATGATGATCTGTACCAAGTTTAAAGAAACTGTGAGTTACTTTACTTGGATGTTTTGATGGAAATCTTGGCAACATCATCATATTCATTGCTGCATTAACGTTTAGCCCTGATTTTAACAACAATGGATGTGTACTCCATAAATGATATGGTATGATATGATGTCGTTCAAATCCGGGTTTCTTCTTCGTCCATGTTGGATAACTTTCATTACCACGTAGACCAAATACGTCCACCCAAGTATTTGTATTGTGTACATATCCATATAAGACTAATCCACCATTAAGCCCAATCGGGTCTGGCTGTGTATAAATCCCTTCACTTGGCGAATAATATCGGAATCTATTATAATATAAACCAATTTCCTCATCTTCATACTGACCTTGATAACGGAATGGAATGAAATCTTGTTCACCTGTAAATTCTTTTACTCTGCCATAAATATCAAGCTCTGCTGACCAAACCTTTTTACCTTGTTCATCATAGGCTTCTACAGGCGTTCCTAAATAATCACTAACAATACTGTAGTTACCTTCACTCGTGATTTTAGGTGAAGGTACGAACCCATCGTTAAATACCCATGTGACTAGATTATCATTTTCTAATTCAGCTGAATCATTCTCTGAGAAATACTCGTGTAGGATAGTATTCCCATCCCATACGAATTTCATTATCTTTTCGTTTGAACACTTCTCTATTCGTCTACCTAGCGAGTCATATTTGAAAGTAACTTCTGCGTTATCTGGTTTGATGACTTTCGCCATCATGCCTTTGCCGTTATATTCGTACTTCCACGTATCACCATTCTTCTCAACTTTCTGAATCAGATTACCTTCTTCATCATAAGAGAATGTTGCCTCTCTCGTTTCAAGTAATCTGCTTCGGCACCATAGACACGATCTGTCTTTTCTTTTGTTTCATACAAATTCCCAACATAATCGACACTGCGGTGTAAGAAGTCAAATTGACCGCCTTGAGTAGACCATACGAGGTTACTAAATTCATCATAACCATAGGTTACTTTTACACCCGTTAACTCGTTTACCATACTTCGTAATCGATGATTGACGTCCCAATTATACGCTCGTCTTCGTGTATCACGGTTTTGACTACTTACTCGATGGTGTATTGGTCTACCTGTCACATCATACTGCCATTTGCTGATAACATCTCCTGGTAAGATTCTCTCAATCTCTTGCCCAAGTTCATTGTACTGCATTGATGCTGCCCAATGTTCTTGCTCTGAGCGAGAAGCTGTGATTTGCGAAACATTGCCCATTTCATTACGAGCGACATCGATTTTTGCACCTAAGCTACTTGTAATTTGGGAACGGTTGCCTAATGCATCATAGCTACTCGCAATCCAATGGTCATTCTGCCACTCCTTGATGACTTGTCCAGATGGGTCTCGCTCCAGCCTAACGGTTACATGCTCATTTTCAGTCTCAATTAACGAACCATTTTTGTCATAGCTAAACGTTTCCCAAGTGTCATCAAAATAATCAGCTCGAATGACATTCCCTAAATCATCATGCTGATATGCTGTCCAACGATCACCAGGTCGTTGAATTCTCTGAATCAATCCAGCCAGACTTCGCTCATACGTTCTTTCCATATCATCAAAGCCGATTTCCTTGATGATATTCCCTTTCGTATCACGTTCAAACTGGTACGCTTCGCCTTTTTCATTGATAACAGCGTTTAACTGCTCCTCTGTATCATAGGTGAATTTGACTTTCTTCCCACCTTGTTCTCGGGATATTAAACTGCCAAGAATGGTGTAATCGAAGGCTACTTGCGTATGGTTATCTTTCGCAAAAACAATATCGTCATAGGCATTGTACTTTAATTGCACGTCGTTTCCATCTGATAGATTTGCCCGTACAAGACGATTCAAGTTATCATAACGGAATTTCTCTGTGGCCCCTAGCGGATTGGTCGTTGTGGTGCAGTTACCACGACGATCATATGTCCATGTCTGTTGTAATTAGATGTTCAGACAAAATATCAAATACTGATTATTTCAATGTCAGTATTGATTTCTTGCTTGATCGAACTAACAGACAAGATAGTAATGTTGAAAATAGTAAAATACAAAAACAAGTTAGATTTTAACGAAAATGCAGAGAATTGTACTTAAGTAAAGTTACAATTCTCTGCATTTTTATTTTGCAATTAACACCTAGAGGCGAAGTATGTTAGATTAAAGGGCGATATATATCTTTCCAGTAAGGAATCATCTCTTCTGAAAAAATATAAACAAAATCATTAGAAGATAGGTTACCTAAATTATCTAATGCAATTCCAAACTTGAAATATATTTTATAGTTTCTGTTTATAAAATACTCTTCATTTTTTAAACTATCCAAATTAGAACCGAATTTTGATAACAATTTATTATCTATAAAAACTTCCTCTTTACAATTTAAAGCTAGTTGAATTAACTGTCCTTGTTCATTATACATTGCTTGACTATTCGTCCTGTTTTCTGTAGTTATACCCTTTTTATTATTCTTACTTATTTTTAACGGAACTCCCCATATTTTTTCAATTTCACTCGGTTGCATGCCGAATTTCAATAATCCTACAGATTGATACGGAGTAATTTCATATCTTAAGTTTATTAGCTGATTATCAATACTTCTGAATTGAAAAGCTAATTTTATATCTTTCTCGTAAATATTTTTTTGGTTGTCTGAATAAATTGTTAATTGAATTCCATCATCAGGATAATCCAAACCGTAAATCGACATGTTATATTGAGGAAATATATAACATCCATCAACAAAATACGGATTTTCTTTGAATAAAAATTGCTTTGATTCATTCATTAAATCAATTTTTTGTTTATTCAAGAAAATAATCTTTGGATTGTTCACAGAAATACTTACTAAAACATCATCTACAAAATGAAATATATATTCATCTTGATATAGAAAAAATTCTTTTCCATTGACATTTTTCTTATCCAATTCACCTAGGATATTGTTTAAGTCTGAAGATGTCATAGATAGCTTTACTTCGTTTATCCCGATTTTGGGTAATATTTTTATTTCTCTTCTCATATCTTCTACCTCATCTACAATATTTTCTTGTTAATCTTTTTTGTTCTGCATTGGTTATATATCCATTGTCTCCTGCGTATTCCAACATTTCTCTTATTCCATCATTAAATTGAGAACCAAATTTTCTTTGTACGTCTCGTATGTCAATTTCCATCGCTTTTCCGAATTTCCCACTATCAATCAATTCCTTTTGGTATGCTCTCCATTGTTTCCCTTTGTTATAACTTCCCCAACTAGCTGTATCAAGATGATCGGGAGTAGGCATCCAAATTGCTGGTCCTTTCCCATGACTTACTGGAGAAACTGAGTTTGCAGGCATATGATGTACCTGACCTCCTATGTTCGTTGCTCTAACACTAGAATAGGAACCGCCTTGTTTTAAACCAAAAATATCAATATAAATATTAGGGTCACTGACATATCCATAGAGCGTAGGATTTCCACCAGCAAGCCCAATAGGGTCAATCTGAGTATAAACACCCTCATTTGGTGAATAGTATCGGAATCGATTGTAGTAAAGTCCTGTCTCAGTATCTTCATATTGACCTTGATAACGGAATGGAATAAAGTCTTTCTGGCCTGTGAATTCTTCCATTCTACCAAAAATATCAAGTTCAGCTGACCAAACCCTCTTACCTTCTTGATCATAGGCTTCTACAGGCGTTCCAAGATAGTCACTAATAATACTGTAGTTACCTTCACTCGTAATTTTAGCTGAAGGTACAAACCCATCATTAAATACCCATGTAACTAGATTATCCGGTATTTCAGACTTGTTCTGTGACTCAACTAGATTTTCTAAATCAACTGCATCATTCTGCGAACAATACTCATGTAGAATGGTATTCCCGTCCCAAACGAATTGAATTGTTTTTTCGTTTGAACACTTCTCTATTCGTCTACCTAGCGAGTCATACTTGAAAGTAACTTCTGTCTTATCTGGTCTAATGACCTTCGACATCATGCCGTTGCCAAAGTATTTGTACTTCCACGTATCACCATTCTTTTCGACTTTCTGAACGAGATTTCCTTCCTCATCATAAGAGAATTTGGCATCTCTCGTTTCTAGTAATCTGCTTCCAGCGCCATAGACACGATCTGTTTTTTCTTTCGTTTCATACAAATTCCCGACACTACATCATATTGCCATTTGCTGATGACATCTCCTGGTAAGATTCTCTCAATCTCTTGACCAAGTTCATTGTATTGCATCGCTGCTGTCCACTGTTCTTGCTCTGAACGAGAAGCTGTCATTTGCAAGACATTCCCCATCACATTACGAGCGACATCGATTTTTGCACCTAAGCTACTTGTAATTTGGGAACGGTTCCCTAATTCATCATAGGTACTCGCAATCCAATGAAAAATGCATATTCGAAATTTTTGTTCAATATCCGATTAAAATTTTGATAACACTGTTGAGTATATTTTAGAGAAAAATATGATAGAAAAGCTTTACTAAAAAGGCAAATAAAATTCATTAAAAAAGAGTAGCAATAAAACCCAACTCGGGATTTAAGCTACTCTTTTTATATACTCTTTAAACATTACCCACCTAGAATTTCATCAAAAAGTTGACATCCAAATCTTACAACCCTTATTCTATTCTAATTTAGAACATTCATATAACAAATTATTTTTAAAGTCATCTGCAGATACTCTTATAACTTCTGGATCTTCTGGAACTTTGAATATAAATACATGATTTTCATCTTCTGATAGATTAGGTAATATTTCTTCCGAAAGTATATTTAAATAATTTTTTTGGTCCACAGTTTCCCCGTCATCTATTATACATTTCATTAGCATACTCTTTAAACGGCCAAATAGGCATACAAAGATTTCCCTCTTTAATCTGAAGTTTAACAAACCCACCATCTAATTTCAAAGACCACGCCTCTTCGCAGACTGCAATTTGTTTTACAAAGTAAATATATCTATCTCTAGCTGATTTTTTATCATGGCTTTAAAACGTAGGATTTCCTCCCATAGATCCAATTGGATCTTGCTGAGTATAAATCCCTTCGCTTGGAGCATAGTATCTGAAATTATTGTAGTAAAGACCTGTCTCAATATCCTCATATTGATCTTAATATCTGAAAGGAATAAAGCCTTTCAGATATTAAATTTATTCCATTCGACATAAATAGCATGCTTTTCTTCTGACTATACTTGATTTCCTTGTACATTGCAGGCTTCTACAGACATTCCAATTTTCTCCTTTGTTCAATTACTATCAGGATCCATATTCCATATTTTTTTATTAATAATTAATAAAGTCTTAAAAATAAGGGCAATAACCCCCTTATTAAAGGATTTATTGCCCTTTGCTAATTTATCCAAATTGAAATGCAAATCATTTAAAAACATTTTTGCAATTATAAAAACCAAACACCTTTTATTAATTACTTCTCTTATTCTTCCTTGTTATATACTGTAATAGGAGCAGTACAGATAAAAATCTCTACCTCCAATTATTTCAACTAACCAATATATAAATAATTAATCAAATTATCAACATATTCCTCTTTTTTCAAAATATTAATCAAAGAAGACTTTAACATTACAATAAAATCATCATAGACTTCAAATGTTTCTTCATCCATTATCTCTCCCGCAAAATTCTCATGTACTATTACTAATGCTACCGAAAGAGAATCTAGAAAATCCGAAAAAGAATCTGCAATTGGAAATAATTCACTTGTTTCATAGCTTGCTAAAACAGGTGAATCCTCTTGGTCTGTTGCAACTACAATTGGATCATCATCCTTGTCTGCAAATACAAGCCAATTTGGATCCCAATTTGGATTTTCATTTTTTCCGATCCCTATCCATCTAAATCCTTCTTGCCTACGCTCCAAATTATCAGGTGAGTAAAGATAAAGATTAATATCTCCAAAATCGATACCTATACCATCTAATTGATATCCATCATGACGAACATCACAGATTATTTCACAATTTTTATAAAAATATTCTAATTCAGGTGAAAGGTGTATTTCTTTATTTATTTCTAAATCTGGTAAATTTGATCTGTAATAAAGTTCACCTGTTTTTATAACAGGTGAAACTCTAGGATATTTTTTTGTTGTTTGTATAAAATTTTTTAACGCTCGTTCTATACTTGACATATTAACTTCCTTTCTTTTGGTTATTATTTTATTTACATTTAATAGACTTATTTATCATTGCTTGACGGTCTATTAAACGTCCTTTAGTACTATTCTGTGTTGTACCTCGATGCCCTTGTTTCGAGTGTACATGCTCATTTCCATTTGGATGGTTATGATTTTGTAAAAAAACAATATTTCTAGGATCCCCTTTCCATTTGTGCCCTAGTTGACCATTCCCTTCGACACTGTTAATATGATGCCCCGTGTACCCTATTTCTGTCATTACACTAGCTAATTTCCTATTAGGAGTGTTTTTAATTAATTCTATTTCTGCTTGTGTCCAATTTCTTGTTCCTTTATTAGTAAGTTGAATTAACTCTTTTTCAAATTTCCAAGATCTGTTAATCGTCGTTTGTCTTGCACCTGATTTAGCAGTCAAACTATCATGAGTTTTATATCTAATTAAACTTGATAGTCCAAATATATCAATACATATATTTGGATTATAAACATATCCATAGAGAGTAGGATTATTTCCTTCAAGTCCAATTGGATCCTGTTGAGTATACAAACCTTCTGAAGCAGAGTAATACCTAAATCTATTGTAATACAGTCCTATTTCTACATCTTCATACTGCCCTTGATAACGGAATGGAATGAAATCTTGTTCACCTGTAAATTCTTTCACTCGTCCATAAACATCAAGTTCAGCTGACCAAACTCTCTTACCTTCCCCATCATAGGCTTCTACAGGCGTTCCTAGATAATCACTAATAATACTGTAGTTACCTTCACTCGTAATTTTAGCTGAAGGTACAAACCCTTCATTAAAAAATACCCATGTGACTAGATTATCTGATATTTCAGACTCGTCCTGTGACTCAACTAGATTTTCTAGTTCAACTGAATCATTCTGTGAAAAATACTCATGTAGGATCTTATTCCCATCCCATACGAATTGTATTATTTTTTCATTTGAACTCTTCTCAATTCGTCTACCTAGCGAGTCATACTTGAAAGTAACTTCTGTGTTGTCTGGTTTGATGACCTTCGACATCATGCCATTGCCAAAGTATTCGTACTTCCACGTATCACCATTCTTTTCGACTTTTTGAACCAGATTTCCTTCCTCATCATAAGAGAATTTGGCATCTCTCGTTTCAAGCAATCTGCTGCAGGCGCCATAGACACGATCTGTTTTTTCTTTCGTTTCATACAAGTTCCCGACATCATCCACACTGCGGTGTAAGAAGTCAAATTGACCGCCTTGATTGGACCAAACGAGGTTACTGAATTCATCGTAACCATAGGTAACTTTTACACCTGTTAACTCGTTGACCATGCTTCGTAATCGATGATTGACGTCCCAATTATACACTCGTCTTCGTGTATGACGATTTTGACCACTTATTCGATGCTGTGTCGGTCTACCTGCTACATCATATTGCCATTGGCTTATGACATCTCCTGGTAGGATTCTCTCTATCTCTTGACCGAGTTCATTGTACTGCATCGCTGCTGTCCAATGCTCTTGCTCTGAGCGAGAAGCCGTGATTTGCGCCACATTTCCCATCACATTTCGAGCGACATCGATTTTTGCACCTAAGCTACTTGTAATTTAGGAACGGTTGCCTAATGCATCATAGCTACTTGCAATCCAATGGTCATTTTGCCACTCCTTGATGACTTGACCAGATGGGTCTCGCTCTAACTTTACGGTTACATGTTCATTGGCAGTCTCTATTAACGAACCATTTTTGTCATAGCCAAACGTTTCCCAGGTATCGTCATAATAATCTGAGCGAATGACATTTCCTAAACCATCATGTTGATACGCTGTCCAGCGATTATCTGGACGAACAATCCTCTGCACTAATCCTGCCTGACTTCGTTCATACGTTTTTTCCATCTCATCAAAACCAATTTCCTTGATGATATTTCCTTTCGTATCACGTTCAAACTGGTACGCTTCGCCTTTTTCATTGATGACAGCGGTTAACTGCTCCTCTGTATCATAGTTGAATTTGACTTTCTTCCCACCTTGTTCTCGAACCTTCAAACTGCCAAGAATGGTGTAATCAAAGGCTACTTGCGTATGGTTATCTTTCGCAAAAACAATATCGTCATAGGCATTGTACTGCAATTGAACATCGTTACCATCTAACGTCACTTGACACAAGTTCAGATCAGTATCATAAGCTAAGCTTTAGTTGGATTTAAATCAACAGTTTTTTAAAAAGTTCAGATCTTTATTATAAAAGATCAAAAGGGCAATAAAATCCTTTTAAATGGATTTATTGCCCTTTTTAAATTAAACTTCAAAATAATACCCTGTAGTATTTCTTTTATCTGTGATAATTCTAAAGTCGTTTCGTATATGCATTTTCAGTTTCTTAGTCTATAAGATTTAATTCACATCTGCCACATTAAAGTTATATTTTTCATCTTCGCGTGGATCATTAAAACCTTTAAATTCATTTACTTTAACAAGAGAAAACAAAAATCCAAAATTTGCATTAGGATAATCTAATTTCTTCTTACGTGCATAGCCCTTTATAGATACCAAATATTTACCAGAAGAAACATTATATCCAAATCCGGAATATAGTGTCTCTCCATCTAATGTTTGATATGATACTTCATCATTTCCTATAAATTTATTTCTATCGAATTCATAAAATGAACCAATACTAGCAATCCATAATGTATCTTTAACATAAATATTGAAGTCATGATATACTATTTTCTCTTCCCATTCATCGTCAAAAGACTGATTACAATTATCAAGTTTGATTACATATTCTATAGAGTCTATTGGTAAAAAAGGAATCCAAATACCCTCAGCAAGTGAAGTTAAATATCGATTATGATTATCCTGAAAATTTTTTAAAAGTTTTTTTGACCTAACTTTTTCATTTTTTAAAAAATCTTCTAATACGTCTAATGAAAATAAACAAATTCCGTAACTTGAGACATCTAAAATTCTTTCCATCATAACATCTCCTTTTCTTCTATTTACAAGGGATTTTTCCATCCGAATGTAATTCTTTTAATTTCTCTAAAGCTTCTGCAGGGGTTAAATTTTTGAATAATCTTTCGTCAGTGTAAGGGATTTTTAAATAACCTTTAACGTCAATTTTTTCATATGCTTTAGCACCTTTTTCAAAAAATTCATCTACTGTACCAGTAAACTTTGAACCGTGATAAGGTATTCCAGCTTCTATAAGTTTTTTATGCAATTTTTTGTGAAGTTCTGCTGTTCCAGCCCCCTTATTTGGATACCATGAAATCGAATTATTTTGACTTAATTCTAGAATGTCTAAAGCCTTAGCTATTGATCTCGGCATCAAATGATGGCCCATACCAGTATCTAATAAATCTGAGTATAATCCAAATTTATCTATATTCTTATTCGTATCCCGAACATACCCATATAAAGATGGATTCTTGCCTTCAAGACCAATCGGATCCTGTTGAGTATACATTCCCTCCACAGGAGAATAGTAACGGAATCTGTTATAATATAATCCGATTTCCATGTCTTCATACTGACCCTGATACCTAAACGGAATGAAATCCTGCTCACCAGTGAACTCCATCACTCGTCCATAAACATCAAGTTCAGCTGACCAAACCTTTTTACCTTGTTCATCAAAGGCTTCAACAGGTGTTCCAAGATAATCACTAATAATACTGTAGTTACCTTCACTCGTAATTTTAGCTGAAGGTACAAACCCTTCATTAAATACCCATGTGACTAGATTATCTGGTATTTCAGACTTGTTCTGTGACTCAACTAGATTTTCTAGTTCAACTGAATCATTCTGTGAAAAATACTCATGTAGGATCGTATTCCCATCCCACACGAATCTCATTGTTTTCTCGTCAGAACACTTCTCTATTCGTCTACCTAGCGAGTCATACTTGAAAGTAACTTCTGCATTATCTGGTTTGATGACCTTCGACATCATGCCATTACCATAGTACTCGTACTTCCACGTATCACCAGTCTTTTCGACTTTCTGAACGAGATTTCCTTCCTCATCATAAGAGAATTTGGCATCTCTCGTTTCTAGTAATCTGCTGCCGGCGCCATAGACACGATCTGTTTTTTCTTTCGTTTCATACAAATTCCCGACATCATCAACACTACGATATAAGAAGTCAAATTGACCGCCTTGATTGGACCACACGAGGTTACTGAATTCATCGTAACCATAGGTAACTTTTACACCTGTTAACTCGTTGACCATGCTTCGTAAGCGATGATTGACGTCCCAATTATAGACGCGTCTTCGTGTATCGCGGTTTTGACTACTTACTCGATGGTGTGTCGGTCTACCGGTTACATCATATTGCCATTTGCTGATGACATCTCCTGGTAAGATTCTCTCTATTTCTTGACCAAGTTCATTGTATTGCATCGCTGCTGTCCACTGTTCTTGCTCTGAACGAGAAGCTGTCATTTGCAAGACATTCCCCATCACATTACGAGCGACATCGATTTTTGCACCTAAGCTACTTGTAATTTGGGAACGGTTGCCTAATGCATCATAGCTACTTGCAATCCAATGGTCATTTTGCCACTCCTTGATGACTTGACCAGATGGGTCTCGCTCTAACTTTACGGTTACATGTTCATTGGCAGTCTCTATTAACGAACCATTTTTGTCATAGCCAAACGTTTCCCAGGTATCGTCATAATAATCTGAGCGAATGACATTTCCTAAACCGTCATGCTGATACGCTGTCCAACGATCACCCGGACGTTGAATCCTCTGCACTAATCCTGCCTGACTTCGCTCATATGTTCTTTCCATCTCATCAAAGCCGATTTCCTTGATGATATTGCCTTTCGTATCACGTTCAAACTGATACGTTTCGCCTTTTTCATTGATAACAGCAGTTAACTGCTCTTCTGTATCATAGGTGAATTTGACGTTCTTGCCACCTTGTTCTCGAGCCTTCAAGCTGCCAAGAATGGTGTAATCAAAGGCTACTTGCGTATGGTTATCTTTCGCAAAAACAATATCGTCATAGGCATTGTACTTTAATTGCACATCGTTACCATCTGAAAGGTTAGCCCGTACAAGGCGATTCAAGTTATCATAACGGAATTTCTCTGTGGCCCCTAGCGGATTGGTCGTTGTTGTGCAGTTACCACGACGGTCATACACCCATGTCGAACTTGTCCCGTCTGGCAACGTCACTTGACTCAGGTTCAGATCAGCATCATAAGCTAAGCTTACCATATGGCCTTGCGCATTCGTTACCGTTTCAATTAAATGATGCTCATTATACGAGAATTCCGTTTTCGTGCCATCTTCTAAAATATTTGCCTGTAACGTCCCATCTTCATTATACATCCATTGATTACTTCCACCTTCTGCGTTAACAGCCTGAATCATCCTATCCTTGTCATCATACTGGGAGGATAAGGTACTGCCATCTGCGCCAGTAATCGTCACTGGATTTGCCCACTCATCATAGCTAAATGTCGTCACACGACCATCTTCATCTACTGCTTGGAGTAATTCAAAGTCCTCATTATATTCATAACTGACTTCACTACCATCTGAATGAACAATTTTCGTACAGAGGTTATCTTCGTTAAAATAGTAAGTACTCTTATGGCCTAAGCTATTGGTAATCTCATTATAGCCCCCGTGATACGAAAGCTCACCTGCAAGTACATTGCCGTCTCCCCATGTTTTGATTACTCGTGCACCTGTAGTTGGCCCATCATAGCGCCAGAAGAAGCTATTTTTATTTCGATCCATTTTTTGCATCATTAAGTGATTGTTATATTTTATATGCGTACTTTGCCCTAATGCATCTTGGATTTCAACTAAATCTTGTCCATCATTGTAAATATAACGAACCAAAACTTCACGACTCATCTGATTACGTAAGGCGACTTCTGTCATTCTGCCTGCCTCATTAGTCGTAACCTCGAGCACTCTACCAACACTGTCGGTTACTTGGGATAAGAAGCCTTTAAGGTTATACGCAAATTGAATATGATGGTCTTGCTCATTTCTTACTTCTTTTAATCGGTATTTCGTCTCTATTGTTTGTTCAAATACATAAATCAATCGTGTATCATGCTCAAACAAATGATACTCCTCACCTGTATTTGTCAGGGTCATTCTATCTTTTTTATTAAAATATGACAAATTTATTGGTAAAATTGGAAAGCCAACTACGCGACCATCTGTCACCACAATCCCAATCAGGTCTTCTTCTTCAAATATCTCTAAGGCTAGATCGTATGTAAAGTGCATACCATGACCGGACAAGCCAACCCGACTACTATCACTGTACCAAGCACGTTCCCATGATAGGGGGATCGGTCCAGGTAGTTCGAAGTCGACACCTTCATATATCATACGCCCTGTGATTAAATCAACAGGTTCAAAACCTTTTTTACAGAATTTATCACTTAACCCTTTTGTACAATTAAATTTCTTTAATACCCCATGATTAAATTTCGTTAGCTCCGTTTTCGCCATAGCCTTCATACCGTCTACTGCCTTCGAAACAGCTAGCACTTCATCCATCGAGGAGATGACTTTATCTGCCGCCGTCTTCACGCTCTTAGATCCTTTGTTAGCTAGCCCCGTTACTGTATCTAGCGTTTTAGAAACTTTCGTATAAGCTGCTTTCATCCCTTTTACTGCTTTTGATGCATCCACTACCTTATCCGCAGCTTTTGCGGTTGTAATGGCTGCATCTCCAACTTTTGCCGCTTTACCGGCCTTATAGGCTGTTTTTGCTGCATCTCCAACTACTGGGACTGCACCTACTATGTTCATAGCTGCCCCCATGTAATCTCCTCTTGCCAAGCTAATTCCTGCATTCGCAATATCTGCAAATGTACCGATGACAGGAATAAACCCAGCGACATCCAGTGCTAAACTTACGCCATCTACTAAACTACTAAACCAGCCTTTCTTCTCTTTCTTCTCTTCTGCCTTTTGCGGGAAAATTAAGTCGACTTTCGACGTAGCTTCGATTGCTTCTTCATTTAACTTCGGTGGTTGACTTTGCTTCTCCGTACCTTCTTGATCAATGAGCGTACTAATTAACTGTGTGTCACCTGCAAGGATCACATGACTTTGCTCCTGTGCTGATACAGCAATCCATTCTTCCGCCTCCACAGATAGCTCTTTCATTCCACTAATTTCGAGTGTTTCATCTGCCGCTAGCATGATGGTACTGTTGCTAAGAAATGTTATGCCTTCTCCATCATCCATTTTTAAATCCAATACCCCATCTACTGCACTAAAGGTAATATCTCCAACACCTAATGTCATGTCTTTCCCAGCATTGGTCGCCAATGACTTAACGGTAGAATCCGCCATTTTCTTCGTTGCCTTTTGCCCCCCCTCTGGTGTGACTGGATCAACACGCACCGAGCTGATGACGATGGCCTCTTCTTCAACTGCACTAGGAAAATGCAATTGAGCCCGTGCACCTATTTGGGGCATTAAATACATAACGCCATTGGCATCTGCTGAATAAGCAAACCAATGTGCTTTTTCTTTATCCTGGTTTTTATCTATATCTAAATGAATTTTGACTGTGTTTTGCGTGACATCAATGATCTTTCCTGTAAAAGCTGCACCAATGAGGTCCAAATTGCGTACCAATCGCTGACGAATACTTTTCTCTGGTTGGGCAGTATATTGAAACTTCAACACACCCCCATCAAGATGGGTTTCCCTAGCCGTTACAACATAGGATCTTCCCTTGAATTGCACCAACGTGCCCAACTCATGGGGCTCCGTGCTTTCAAACTCACAAAAGGTATAATCGGCTTCGCTGACATCAGTACCATCGTTTTCAGTAATCAACCGGTACGCATCGACATCCATACGTAATACAGAAGGCAGATGGTCGATGGTTATGCTTTTCCTACTTTGAGGTGTACCAAGCCAGAATCGAGCACCCTTTCCTTTTAAATCAGGAAAAACAACCGCGTGCAAACGGGAGGCCATTCTTTTAATAAATGCCCAATCTGTTTCTAAATATTGAATCGAAATACTATCAATGGCTTGACCGTTAGAAGCCTGGTCGATGTAATCCCCTTTAGGATAGGCGCTCACGATGTTATTGATTAACTGCACATACGTCATATTCGCATCTTGAAATGAACGTGAGCGCTTCTCAATATCCATATTTGCCGTAAACGATACAGCCTCAACTGAGACATAATGCACGCCTTGTGATGCCTTCAACTCCGCATTTTCAATTCTTCCTGAGAATAATATGTCTTTCTCTCGCCCAAATCTCACTACAACTTCATCTGTATGACTGACCCGCTGAATATATTTTTGCGCTTGCTCTTCAGCAATCATTCCTGTAAAGTACAATTTCGCATGGTCATTGCCCTTATGTTTGATTGTTAGTTTATCTAAATGTATAAGTGGATAAGGCCATTCGAGCACAAGATCTTCATACGTACTAATCCTATGTACTTTATTTTCTTCTAGCGATTTCATTACTTGCCTCCTTTCAATGGACCACTTCTTTTAAAAACCTTGTATCGGTATTTCTAATTCCTCTTGCCCGTCATGAACAATATCGATTTTGCCTCCACCCGCTGAGCATTGAGTATGACAGCGGTTTAATAACGCTTGCTTCCCTTCGACATTGACATTTTCCATCCCCTCCAACCAATCAATGGAACATACTGGCGTACACGGTTTTTTCAACTGTAAGCACACACCAAAGGTTGGGATATTTTCAGGGTTTCGATCCCCCACATTCATCACGGCCTTCCCTTTGATATATACGCCATGATCTTGCGGCAAGTTTAAATAATTAAGATGGCTACCATGCTCACAGGAAATAATTGCCCCATGTACCACATAACTAAATTGCTCCTGTTCCGTGCTTTCTGTCTCCAAATTTTCCACAACTTGAGCCATTAGACATCCTTCCTTTCGTATTCGTTTGTGGTTAAATATCGCTTCAACACTGTCCAACACTACCTGCAACAGTATTTTGGAATGATTTATTAGAATTATTTATCGTCTTTCTAGTCTTACTCGCTGCAACTGGATCCCAAGAAAGGGTCTTCGCAACATACTTTCTGCCACATCTAAATTGACTATGGTGAAAGATTCCTTTTTGCTATCGACTTGAAAAATACAATCCAGTTCCACTTTCTTAGGGTCGATCACGAGCTCCTTCATTTGTCCGTCTGGATAATAAGTCGTCTCATGGGAAATACAGTTCTTCTTCACAATGTCCATAAGCCAATATACGCGCTGTGTCCCTTTCTTCACATCCGTAAAGACAATGGCTGTAAAATCTAAGTTATCCTCGTATTTCGCTAACAACTCTTTCAAATCATCAGACACAATTCTTCGCGGCTTGTCCAAATAATCCAGGTATAGCGCATTCTCTTTCTCTATCACTTCCCCGAATACAGACGAACAGACAAAATCATCTTCGAGGTCTGTCTTCAAAGGAATGATTGGATTTGTAATACTTTGATCTTGCCGAACAATAAAATACTCCATCTTTTCCTCCTGTAACCATCATTGCTGTATCTCATAACTTTTGCACATAACATCAAAGTTAATGAATCCAATGAATGTCTTTTATCTGGTCTGGGCTAAATAGACATTTCTCTTGATCACGTTTAAAGAACGTGGCCCCTTTTAAAATGGCACCTGTAAAGTTGGCGCCTGCAATCTGCGCAAACTCAAACCTTGCATTTTCCAAATTTGCATTACTGAAATCAGTACCTAGGTAACACGCAACTTCAACATCGGAAAGCATCAGCGTTTTTCCCTGTGCATGCGTAAAATCAGCGCCTGCTAAATTGGCATTTCGAAAATCAGCATCTTGAATGACTGCATAAGAAAAATCAACATGCACTAACCTACAATCTACAAAGCTAGTACCCATGCAAACACTTTGTTTCAATGAAGCACCTTCTAAGTCACTGCCATTGAAATTGGCATAGGAAAAGTCTATTTGGTTGAAATGTTTCTGCTGTAATTGAAGGTTTGAGAAGGTTTCAAACGTATACGATTTGTCCATCTCTTCTTTCTCTAACCATGCGAGCAAATTTTTTTCCACCCGTTCCCGTTCATCTATGACCGCAACATCTTCACTAAACCCTTTATATTCACCGACACGAAATCGTAAGCACGCTGCTCGTTGAAAATCTATTTCAGGTACGCATTCTTGTTGATAGCGAAAGAGGTAGCGTACCAATTGAATGATATATTGATGAAACAGGGTCACTGTCTGTTGTATGATCCCTCGAATATCAGCTGCTTGGATGGAGAGATATGGCTTTCTTTCTTTTTCAAGCGTTTTTTGTAAATCTATAATCGCCTCACTAAGCCATTCTGCTTCATACTGTGCCGTGCATTCTACCCAATCGTAGTACCATGTTTCTCCATATGCTTCTAGCAAATATGTACACTTGTTTTCTAGTAATGATGTTCGCAATAATGAGAAATGAATAAAGCCAACTGGCGCTAGCTTTTCCTGTTCTTGCTGATCTCTAATATTCGCAAACAGCTGTTCAAGTGCGTCAATGATTGGTTGTAGCAATTTTTCCTTCTCTTGGCGAAACTGTCGATCAACCTTCTCCTGCAACCGGCTGACATGAACTGACACGCATTCATCCATAAAATGCTGTAATGCTTCTTCTCGTTTCATGCATCCACATCCTCACTAATTTGCTCGTACTTCTGTTCCTTTAATCTCCATTTTGTCTTCCATCTTGATTGAATTGTCTTTACAAGTCATCTCAATTTTCTCAGTCGCATTAATCATAATTTGTTTTGCATTGATGACGACTTTCTCTGCTGCTTGTAAGTTAATATTTTTATCACTTATTATCGAAATTCCATTATCATCCATCAGCGAAATTAATAACCCTCCACCAGATATGACAATCCGATCAGGTGCAAGTAGGATTTGTTTACCATGCTTGGTTCTGAGTGTTTTTACATCTGGATCGGCCATCCGCGCTGGATCTTGGCGACCATCCTCTGATGGTGCAGCACTTGATTGACCGCCACCACCTTGACTGGCTGGATTACTTTTTGCTAACATCGCACCAGATTGTGGAGGTGCTTTTGATACGGAACTAATCGCAATCCCTGCATCCTCACGATTGCTTGGGAAGTAGATTCTAACATTATCAGATAACTCTGGCATAAAATACCATCCTGTATTATCTTCTGATGCATAGATCGTTGAATATGGAAACCAATAGGCCGTATCTTTTTCTTGACCCTCATCGAAATCGACATGAATGCGAATTTTGTCACCTGCAACATCAATTACTTTTCCTTGAATGGAAGCACCAATAATGGCTTGATTATAAGTAGTGTGGACACTGAAACCGTTCTGAGGTGTTAACGTATAGATATGCTTGAATAAACCATCTTTTAGCGTCGAGAAGATTTTATAGACATACAATTTTTTTGATTGAAAAGTAACTTCATTGCCTATTTTGAATAGTTGAATCGATTCTACTTCATAGTACATATAGTCACTGTCGGTAATACTGTCGAGATGATTTTTACTGGAGACAAGGAAGTTGCCAATCGCCTTTTTGACTCGATAATTGATTGCATCTATTTTCTGCTTGTTCCCAGCTTGAAATGGTACACCGAAGTAAAACTTTGCAGCTGAGTGAACAGTGTCTGGCACCAATCCTGTATGAAATCGTGATGCCATTCGTTTAAGAAACTCCCAATCTGTCTCTAAATATTGCATCGTGAAGCTACCAAGACTAGCGCCATTTGTGACATAATCCATGAAATCTGCACCTTTTTGATCGGCAATACATACATCTATTAATTCACTATAGGGCATACTCGCATTTTGATAGGTTTGGTTTTTCTTCTTAACATCTAACACATACGTATGCGAAACGGCTTTAACCTCCAAATAATATGTGCCCATGACTGATTTCACTTGTACATCTAACGCTAGCCCATTAAAAATAGGAATAGTTTGTCCATTACTGCCGATTTGCAATACTTCAATAGCCGTTTCTGCATCTGTCATATATACATAAGAATCTTCGAGCTCATCTGGAATCACGCCCGTTAAATGCAATGTAGCATGCTCATTCATTTGTTGAGTAATTTCGATTTGATTGACGCGAATATTATAGGGCATCACAATCATATCTTTATACGTTAAGGCTGTTTCCTTTTTCATCCGATCCATCAAACAACACCCTCTTTATCTAATAATTTGTTTTCAACCGAGATAGATTCCATCATGCCGTAAGCAATGGGTTTCCAAATATTCATCTCTTTCTTCAAACAATTAATCGAGCCCATCGTCACATTCTCGCCTACCCTAAACAAAAACATTAAATTATAAATTTTGTTATCTAGTGCTGGCATGATGAAATCAAAGTAACCAATTTGTACACCGTTAACTTCATTCATGTCGATATCCAACATTTTTGCAGTTGGCTGCGTTTTTTGAAGTATATTCATCATGGTCTGTGTGAAATCTTCCAATTCCTCTGCTTTTATCTGTTGTTCCATGATTTTCATCGTGACGTTGATTGACGTACTTTCGCTTGTATAGATATAATCCGGTCTACGACTTGATGGATATTTAATATCCATTAATTCAGGTTCCATCACGTCAAATGTTGCAGGAAGGCACATCCGGATTTGATCCTCATAAAAACTAATTTCTGTAAACTCAATCGTTTCATCTTCGATCATTAGCTGACCTTCTTTAATCGCTTTAACAATATCAGTATGTAATAATTGGTTTTCGATGTTCTCCATTCGTTTCTTCTGCCTTGCATGTTTCGTCATTTCGATAACTTCTTCATCCATGAAATCCATTTGTTCACGCTCCTTTATTTCGATTCATTTCTATTATTCGTTCTATCTCATAACCTAGTATTTTCTTACTTCCCTAGTTTTGTCATCGCTCACTCATTAGCAATTAATTGATGCTTTTTGTTATTAATTTACCTTTTTTTACCCCTACGCTAGAATTAATTACATATATGGTAATTAAATAATTAATTGGTTATTTTTATCTGTAAACATGCTAATAAACCATAGATAAAAAGTCAATATTAATCTTCAATATTACTCAGAATAGATAAAAAGTATTCCTAAAGGTCGGAAAAATGAGATTTTTAGTAGTTAAATATACTGTGTGAAAGAAGGATAATGTGAAACTTTTTTAGTGGGTGGGATCTTACTTTTACGGGCAGTTAATGCGGGATAATGTGAAACTTTAATCAGTTCTTTGCTTTCGTTGAATTTTGGGCGGGAGTCTTACTGCCTGTTATAATGTGAGACTTTAGTCAGTGTGGATTTTCTTTATCCCTCACTGATTATTAGTCTTCACCAATCGCTACGGGCAATTAGTGCGGGATAAAATCAGAGGACGGTAAATAACTAAGCCAATTACAAAAGAAAATGGCACGGAAGATATTTCCGTACCATCAAAAAATTAAAGCAACCGCTTCTTTAACTTAATATTAAAATCAATAACCATTACAGCTAATCCTGTTTTAAACTTCTGCTACTCTATTTATAAGGCTTTCGTTACTTTCAGCCTTTTAAACTTAGCTTTACTACACACTCGACATGTGTGGAGTGTATGTGGCAACACATTTCCATCATCAATCAACATTGTTTGATTCAAAGTTACTGAGCAATGCACGCACTTCATCTGTTGATTTCGTGTTCATCAATTGATTTCTTAATTCACCCGCTCCACGGAATCCTTTGACATAAATTTTGAAAAAGCGATGAAGTCCTGTGATTGAACGTGGTAGTGCTTCCGCATATTGATCTTGAAGATCCAGCTGCAGTCTTAAAAGATCAAGGTACTCTTTGCTGCTATGCTCTTTTGGCTCTTTTTCAAAAGCAAACGGATTTTTAAAAATACCTCGCCCGATCATAACGCCATCTATACCATATTGTTCAGCAAGCTGCAGCCCAGTTTGACGGTCAGGAATGTCGCCATTGATGGTTAGTAGCGTATTTGGTGCGATACGGTCACGTAATTTTTTGATTTCCGGAATTAGCTCCCAATGCGCATCTACTTGGCTCATTTCCTTTCTTGTACGTAAATGAATAGAAAGGTTCGCAATATCCTGTTTTAAAATATGCGTTAGCCACTCCTTCCACTCATTTACATCGTTATAGCCAAGTCGTGTTTTCACGCTGACAGGCAGTCCGCCCGCTTTTGCTGCTTGAATAAGTTCTGCCGCAACGTCTGAACGCAGAATAAGGCCACTACCTTTCCCTCTCGATGCCACATTCGGTACAGGGCAGCCCATATTAATATCGATGCCTTTAAATCCTAGCTCTGCCATGCCAATACTCATTTGACGGAAATATTCGGGATTATCCCCCCAAATATGTGCCACCATTGGCTGTTCATCTTCTGTAAAAATCAAACGGCCACGCACACTTTTCATGCCCTCTGGATGACAATAGCTATCCGAATTTGTAAACTCTGTAAAAAATACATCCGGTCGACCGGCTTCACTTACTACTTGACGAAAAACAACATCTGTCACATCTTCCATTGGTGCAAGTACAAAAAAAGGTCGTGGTAAATCACGCCAAAAATTATCTATCATGTCAAACTCAAATCCTCTCACTATGGATACAACTTCAAACTCTCGGTCAAAAAATATAAAGCCAAATGTTCTACTTCTTTTACACTTATATCATGCTTAATAACTTATTATCAAACACAAATACATTTGGCCATTTATAATTTGTGAAAATCGGCAATGTTTATTTTAACGAAAATCGGTCCTGAATGGTATTTTTATAAACAAAAAAAGCAGATGGTATAGATTTTTTTCTATATCAACTGCTTTTCTATTAATCCAACTCCAACCACGCGACAGCTTCACAATGCGTCGAGTGCGGGAACATATCAACTGGCTGAATTTCCTGTGTTTTATAGCCCCCGTCTTCTAAAATGCGTAGGTCGCGTGCTAAGGTACCTGGATTACATGATACATAAACAACACGTTTTGGGCGTTGTTCTAGTATTGTTGTCAGTAATGCTTCGTCACAGCCTTTACGTGGAGGATCCACAACAAGCACATCTGCTTCCTTGCCTTCCTTATACCAACGTGGGATGACTTCCTCTGCTGGACCTGCTTCGAAATACGTATTTGTAAAGCCATTAAGCGCTGCGTTACGCTTTGCATCCTCAATTGCCTGTGGAACTATTTCGACCCCCATCACAGCCTTCGCTTTTTGTGCAAGGAACAGTGAAATCGTGCCAATACCACAGTATGCATCAATGACACGCTCATCACCCTGTAAGTCAGCGTAGTCTAGTGCTTGTTTGTATAGGACTTCAGTTTGCTCAGGGTTTACTTGATAAAATGAACGAGCTGAAATTTCAAATCGAACACCGCCAATTGTATCAATAATAACGTCCTTGCCCCAGAGATTTACAGTTTCATCACCGAAAATAACATTTGTTTTGTCACTGTTAATGTTCTGCATAATCGATGTAACATTGGGCACAAGTTTTTGTATAATCGCCACAGCTGCTTCTTTTTGAGGGAATTTTTTCTTTTTCGTCACCAAGACGACCATAACTTCACCGGTTGCTCGTGCTTTGCGAATGACTACATGACGTAGCATGCCTTCATGAGTTTGCTCATTATACGGTCGAATACCGACTGCAGCTAATTCCTTTTTCAAACCTGCAAGTATAGCATCCGCTTCTCCTGTCTGAATCAAGCAACGCTCCATATCCACAATGCTATGTGTTTTCGTTTTGTAGAAACCGGCAATTGCTTGTCCTGCTTCATTTATCGACAAAGGAATTTGCGCTTTGTTACGATAATGCCATGGATCTTCCATACCCTTTACAGCTAATACAGGCGCATCAATTTTACCAATGCGCTGCATCACATTACGCACCATATTTTCTTTCCACTTAAGCTGCCCCTCATAAGATAAATGCTGTAATTGACAGCCGCCACATTGGACGAAATATTCACAAGGTGCATCTACACGGTCTGGTGAGGGCTTTATGATTTCTATGACTTTGGCAAAGCCATAGTTTTTTAATGTTTTTAAAACATGCACCTCTGTCGTTTCGTTAGGAAGTGCGCCTTGGATAAATAACGGATAGCCATCGACTTTTGCTACGCCATTTCCGTCATGCGTTAAATCTTCTATATAAACTGTGAGTCGATCATTCTTTTTTACGGGTGCTGACATTCGAACATCCTCCATTTCAATCTCCTTATTGTAGCATGCAGAGGCAGATGAAAAAAGAACATGGGTTGAATTTCTCAGGTATGCTGGAAAGTAAAAGTAACGGCCCGAGCGTTACGGAATTCTACCTGAGCGGTTTCTCGGTTGACCGGAGCGGTCCCAACCTCTAGCTGAGCGGTAACTCCTCTTACCCGAGCGGTCCCAGCCTCTAGCTGAGCGGTAACTCCTCTTACCCGAGCGGTCCCCAGCTTTACCTGGGCGATTTCTCGCTGACCCGAGCGGTCCTCACCTTTACCTGAGCGGTAACTCCTCTTACCCGAGCGGTCCCAACCTCTAGCTGAGCGGTAACTCCTCTTACCCGAGCGGTCCCAGCCTCTAGCTGAGCGGTAACTCCTCTTACCCGAGCGGTCCCAGCCTCTACCTGAGCGATAACTCCTCTTACCCGAGCGGTAACTCCACTTACCCGAGCGGTCCTCACCTTTACCCGAGCGTTCTCAACCTTCACCCTAGCTTTGGATAGCGCTCATTTACATAACTAGAGTTAAAAAAGAGCCGCTATTCGCGACTCTTTCTTTCGTTTTTCGTTGCATGATAATCTCTCGGTGCCCACCAGAAAGCAACAGCAATACCGATAATGACGACTATAAATGGTGCATAAAAAATGATAAAACTATCCATCACTACAACCTACCTCCTATGCGTGATTATCTTCTTTCCCAGTTACATAATTTTTGTTGAATAAGAAAAGTTTCAACAATAAATATAAAGATGGAATGAGCAGACATAAGCCTAAAATAAATGCGATGATTAAGGCGATCGCCATTTGTGTGCTCGTAAAGCCATCGTAAATTGTTAAGTATGGATACAGTAAATACGGATATTGAGCGATGCCATACGCAAAGAAGGCCACTGCAAATTGTGCAATTAAAAGCCCTACAGCAAGCCCATAATTTTTGCGCTGCCATAATAGCACCACCGTAATGATAAATAGTACGGCTGAAATGGCAAACATCCACCATAAGTTCACCATATGACTATAGCTTTCTGGGTTGATTGTTTTCATTTCATACATTATCCCAATCGCACTAATCATTAAAGGAAGTGCCCAAATCAGGGCATATTTGCGCATTAAACTTGTTGCTGCTTTATCATTTGCTTTATGCGCGTACCATGTTAAGAACACGGCTGATATATACAACACAGCGGCAATGCTCAAAACAACGATGCTCCAAGCAAATGTACTTGTATACAATGTAAAATAATTCAGCACTGGTTGCCCATTTACAATATCCACATAGCCACCGCCTGCAATCGCAAATACGACAGAGAGCGATGCGGGAATGAGTAAACCTGCCACACCATACGTTAGCGTGTAACCGATATGTCCACGTGAACCATATGCCTCAAACGCATAGTATGAGCCTCGAATCGCCAGCAATACTACCGAAATACTAACTGGTATAAGTAAAATCGTTCCATAATAGAAGGCTGTTTGCGGGAAAAAACCGACAATCCCCACAAAGAAGAATACTAAAAAGACGTTCGTTACTTCCCACACTGGCGATAAATAGCGTTTTATAATATTCGTCAGAATGTGATTCTTCCC
Source organism: Lysinibacillus sp. NPDC048646 (assembly GCF_050272295.1). Taxonomy (NCBI): domain Bacteria; kingdom Bacillati; phylum Bacillota; class Bacilli; order Caryophanales; family Bacillaceae; genus Lysinibacillus; species Lysinibacillus sp. NPDC048646. The sequence continues at coordinate 32,966 of NZ_JBNNLZ010000010.1, read as the reverse complement.
GATCAGTAAACTATAGGCATTAAAGAACCCTGCGCCAAAATCTATTGATGCTACAATCACATAGCCAAATAAGAAAATCCACAATACCGAAATTCCTAGAATCTCTAAGGTCATAGGATATCACCGCCTTTTTCAGAATGGCGATCTTCAATTTCACGTTCAATAGGGTTCTTTTTAAACATACGAATTAATACGACAATACTGCCGATTCCTAATACTGCATAAACGCCCGAAAATAGTAGCATCATTAAATCCACATGATCGCTTGTTGTAGCGCCTTCTGGTGTACGCATTAATCCATATAAAATCCACGGCTGACGACCGACCTCAGCAAGCCACCACCCTGCTTCAATTGCAATAATTGACAGCGGACCGCCTGCAACAATAATCCATCGATACCAACGAGCATGGATGAATTGCCAACCACGTGCTTTTCCTAACACATAAAGTAGTGATACTAACACCATAAACATGCCAATAAAGACCATGATATTAAATAAATAGTGAATATAGAGTGGAGGGCGATCCTCTTCGGCAAATTGATCTAAACCGATTACTTCTGCCATTGGATTATTATGCGCTAAAATACTTAATGCATAAGGTACTTTAATGGCATATTTCACTTCTCCATCTTGCATTATTCCGAGTAAAATAAGTGATGCTTTATCTTCCGTTTCAAAATGCCACTCAGCTGCCGCTAATTTTTCTGGTTGATATTCTGCTAAGTACTTTCCTGAGAAGTCACCAATAATTGCTGCTGCAATTGAGAAAACTAGGCCAACCTTCATAAGTAATAACAATGCCTTTTTATGATATACATGATCCGAACCTTTTAACATACGATAACCTGCAATGGCCGCTAATACAAATGCTGCTGTCATATATGCAGTAACCAATACATGGGCTACCTTTGTTGGCATTGCTGGGTTAAACATCGCTATAAAGGGTTGAATATTAACAAGCTGCCCGTCAACGATGTCAAAGCCTTGGGGTGCATTCATAAACGCATTCACAATCGTAATAAATACTGCAGACATGGAAGCACCAATCGCAACTGGAATCAGTAAGAGCATATGCTTTTTCTGACTTTCAAAGCGATCCCAAGTGTATAAGTATATGCCTAAGAAAATAGCTTCAAAGAAAAATGCGAACGTTTCCAAAAATAGCGGTAAAGCAATTGTTTGACCTGCTAGTTGCATAAAATTAGGCCATAGTAATGATAATTGCAAGCCAATCGCAGTTCCTGTTACGACGCCTACCGCAACCGTAATAACGAAACCACGTGCCCAACGTCTGGCTAATAAAATGTAGTGCTCATCATTCTTTTTATATCCAGTCCATTGTGCAATCATAATCATCAGCGGTACACCCACGCCTATCGTTGCGTAAATAATATGGAAAGATAGGGTCAGTTCCGTTAATGCTCTACTCCAAAAGACTGCTGATTCATTTACCATTTCTTTGCCCTCCTAACTTCCGAATACTTTACCAAGAATGGAAAGTAGCATGATAATCGCAACGCCAAAACTTAACAACATAAGCTTTCTTTCTTGTGACTTATACAAAGGCAACACTTCCTTTCCCATACCCTCATTTTCCACTATTGCAACGAAAAAAACCTTTATAATGGACCGAAATTTCAGCCTATTATAAAGGTTTCAAATTTTGTTCAAGTAATATACGCACATTCGTCAAACATTTTTCTTACTTCGTTCACAATACCCAATTTTAGGAAATTAATGATACCATGCTGTCATTATACCTGTTGAATGACCCCTAAATAACAAAATCAGCATTCAGCTCACGAACTTGAGAGATGAATACTGATTTTATTAAATACGGTCTTCCTCGCGAATATCTTCTATCGGCACAAATATTTCAATATGGCGCTTTAAATTTTCAAACGTCGCAGGCGCATCTCCACCATATTCCCCATCTAGGTTTAAATGGACTTCATTTTCTGTAGTCACCTTCACGACACTTGCTTTTTTATAAATAACCCGATCATCATTTAAATGTTCGCCTCTTAACGCCATTGCAGCAAGCTGAATAAATTCAGGTAAGCTCACCTTTTTCAATACAATTAATGTAAAATATCCATCATTAATGCTTGCATCAGGTGCTAATTTTTCAAAGCCACCTACTGAATTTGTTAAGCCGCATAAAAACATCATTGCATCTCCATCAAATACCTCACCATCATATTCGATACGCATATGTGATGCTTTAATAGATGGAATCATTTCAACTGCTTTTACATAATAAGCTAGTTGCCCTAGCATAGTTTTCATTTTGCTTGGTACTTCATAGGTTAGCTCTGTAATACGGCCACCAGCAGCAATATTGATGAAATAGCGTTCTCCATTTAATAATCCAACATCAACCGGTAACGTATCGCCTTTAATAATGATTTCAACGGCTTCTTCTATATTTCTTGGAATATGCACGGCACGCGCAAAATCATTGGTTGTGCCCATTGGAATGAGACCCACTTTTGGGCGTTTTTCAAATGAACTCACACCCGAAACAACTTCATTTAGCGTACCATCTCCACCAACTGCTATAATAATATCAAAGCCGCGTTCTACTGCATTTTTTGCTGCATGTGTTGCATCACCTTCGCACGTTGTTGCGTGACATGATGTTTCATAACCAGCTACCTCAAGTTTTTCTAATACTTCTGGTAGATGCTTTTTAAACGCTTCACGTCCAGATGTGGGATTATAAATGATTCTTGCTCGTTTCATAACATACCTTCCTGCTTCATTAGATTCTATTTCTTTCAACGAATTATTTGTTGAAATGTTGCATTGCTTCTTCAAGAAATAACGGCTGTTTAAATACCTACCTTCATTCCTTGATGAAGCTATCGTAAGCCTCGATACTAGCTACTCTTTATTGCAATGCTGCTGTAACCTGTTTCTTGAAATCTTCGTAAACAAATGTCCAAAACGCCTTGTTCGTCATATTTTCTTCACGAATTTCTGCATATAGCGCTTCTTGAGCTTCCTCAAATATAGGGTCTTCTTTGTCAGGTAGGCTCGCGCGTTTGTTGACAACATACTCCTGCAATTCTGGTGCGCGTGGACCCCATTTGCCAATAACTTGCCCAGCATCGTTTAATAATACATACATTGGAATCGCACGTCCACCATTTGTTAAATAACGGTCGATTAAATCTGTATCAGCATCACGTAATACCGCACGCATGTCTAATCCTGCTGCCTCAGCTACACGGCGAATAATAGGATTATTTAACATGGCGTCACCGCACCAATCCTCTGTGATTGTTAAAATCTTTGGTTGCTTGTCCTTCAGTAGTTTGATAAATCCATCATTAGTTGGTACCTCAAAATCATCATAAATCCGGAAGCTATCTTCTTTTAGTGTATCCATATTGTCCATATATTGTTGAATTGTTAATGCTTCATTGAAATACTGCTGTTCAGTTTTCATGGATTTAATTCCCCCTAATAATTGTAATGATAATCTATTCTATATTTTGCTATGAATACTTTTTTTAGACAACTATTTAGTGCTACTTTTATTAGTATGTACATTTTTTTATATAAAAAGCCAAGAAAGCTATTATACTCTCTTGGCTCCGTGCAACAACAAACAATTATCGTTTTGCAATTTCTTGTTGTAATAATTTATTTACCATTGGTGGGTTCGCTTGTCCTTTAGTTGCTTTCATAATTTGACCAACTAAGAAGCCAATCGCACGATCCTTACCATTTTTAAAGTCTTCGATAGATTGTGCATTGTTATCTAACACTTCTGAAACAATAGCTAGTAACGCACCTTCATCTGAAATTTGAACTAAACCTTTAGCTTTAACGATTTCTTCCGCTGAGCCACCGTTTTCTACTAATTCAGCAAATACTTTTTTACCGATTTTAGAAGAAATCGTGCCATCTGAAATTAATTTCACCATGCCAGCAAGGTTTTCTGGTGTTAGCGCTGTATCTTTAAGATCCTTTTGTTCTGCGTTTAAATAAGCAGAAACATCACCCATTAACCAGTTTGCAGAAAGCTTAGCATCTACGCCATCTACTATCATTGCTTCAAAGAAGTCTGAGATTTCTTTAGAAATTACAAGGACACCAGCATCATAAGCTGTTAAGCCTAGTTCTGATTCATAGCGAGCTTTACGAGCATCAGGAAGCTCTGGAATTTCTGATTTTACGCGCTCTAACCATTCGTCATCAATTGATAGACGTACTAAGTCCGGCTCTGGGAAGTAACGATAATCATCTGTTCCTTCCTTCACACGCATAAGTATTGTTTTACCTGTTTTTTCATCGAAGCGACGTGTTTCTTGCTCAATAACACCGCCTGAAAGTAATACGTCCGCTTGACGCAATTCTTCATGTTCAAGACCACGGCGAACAAAGTTGAATGAGTTCAGGTTTTTAAGCTCTGTTTTTGTACCAAACTCTTCTTGACCATATGGACGAATAGAAATATTGGCATCACAACGAAGTGACCCTTCCTCCATACGTACGTCAGAAACGCCTGTATATTGAATGATTGATTTTACTTTTTCTAGATACGCATAAGCTTCGTTTGGTGTACGAATATCTGGCTCAGAAACGATTTCTACAAGTGGTGTACCTTGACGGTTGAAGTCAACTAATGAATGATCACCTGCGTGAGAAAGTTTACCAGCATCTTCTTCCATGTGAAGACGCGTAATACCGATACGTTTTGTGTAGCCGTCTACTTCAATATCAACCCAGCCATTTTTACCGATCGGCTTATCAAATTGTGAAATTTGGTAGGCTTTCGGATTATCTGGATAAAAGTAGTTTTTACGGTCGAATTTCGTTTCTTGTTCAATTTCCATGTTTAACGCAAGTGCTGCGCGCATCGCATAGTCAACAACATTTTTATTTAACACTGGTAATACGCCAGGGTAACCAAGATCGATTACAGATGTGTTTGTATTTGGCTCAGCGCCAAAATGGTTTGGCGAAGCAGAGAATATTTTCGATTCAGTTTTCAACTCAACGTGAATTTCTAAACCAATTACTGTTTCAAAGTTCATGTTACTTTCCCTCCCAAATTTGAGGAACTTGTTTATGGAACTCAGTAGCTTGTTCGAAAGCATGAGCCGTACGGTAAATTGTTGCTTCATCGAAGTGTTTACCGATAATTTGTAAGCCTAAAGGTAGACCATTTTCCAAGCCACAAGGAATTGAAATCGCTGGTACACCCGCTAAGTTAATAGGAATTGTTAAAATATCGTTTGCGTACATTGTCATTGGGTCATCAACATTTTCACCAATTTTAAATGCTGGTGTTGGTGCAGTTGGTCCAATAATCACATCAAAATCTTCAAATACTTTGTCGTAGTCTGCTTTGATGAGCGTACGTGCTTGTTGTGCTTTTTTGTAGTAAGCATCATACGTACCTGCGCTTAGAGAGTAAGTACCAAGCATAATACGGCGTTTTACTTCATCACCGAAGCCTTGCGCACGCGTTTCTTTGTATAGGTCCATTAAGTTTTCAACGTTTTCAGCGCGGAAGCCATAACGGATACCGTCGAAACGAGAAAGATTAGAAGACGCTTCTGATGAAGAAAGGATATAGTAAGCAGCAAGTGCATATTTTGAGTGAGGAAGAGAAACTTCTTCCACTGTTGCACCTAAACCTTTTAGTACTTCTAGTGCATCCACAACAGATTGTCGTGCTGCCTCGCCAACACCTTCACCAAGGAATTCCTTCGGTACAGCGATACGTAAGCCTTTTACATCTCCTGTAAGTGCTGCTGCAAAGTTTGGTACTTCTACGTTTGCTGAAGTTGAATCGTTTACATCTAAGCCTGAGATTGCTTCAAGTAAAAGCGCATTGTCTTCTACGTTACGAGTAATCGGCCCAATTTGATCTAAAGAAGATGCAAATGCCACAAGTCCAAAACGAGATACTCGACCATATGTAGGTTTCATTCCTACAACACCACAATAAGCAGCTGGTTGACGGATTGAACCACCTGTATCTGAACCAAGTGAGAACGGTACTTCACCTGCCGCTACTGCTGCTGCGGATGCACCTGAAGAACCACCTGGTACGTGATTTAAGTTCCATGGATTTTTCGTTGTTTTATAAGCTGAGTTCTCGTTTGAAGAACCCATCGCGAATTCGTCCATGTTTAATTTACCGATTGTAATCATACCGGCTTCACGTAATTTTTTAACGACTGTCGCATCATAAATTGGCATGAAACCTTCAAGAATTTTAGAAGCACATGTTGTTTCTAGGCCTTCTGTTACGATGTTGTCTTTAACACCAATTGGAAGACCAAAAAGTGGTCCACGCTCTTCAAATGGTACTTTGTCCATTTCAGCTGCTTGTGCAGTTGCTTTTTCTTCGTTTGAAGCTAGAAATGCTTGTACATCGCCATCCAGCTTTGTAACACGTTCATATGCTTCTTTTGTTAAGTCAGCGATTGTTAAGTTACCAGCTTTTATATCAGCTTGTAGCTCCTTTGCTGAACGTTCAAATAACGTCATGAGGAATCCTCCTATGTTTTAGTATTACATGATAGCTGGTACTTTTACTTGACCATCTTCTTGTTCTTTCACGTTTAACATCATTACTTCACGGTCTAAACCTTTTGTTGCCACGTCTTCACGCATTACGTTTACTAATGGTAATACATGAGTTGTTGGTTCAACATTTGTTGTGTCTAGCTCGTTTAATTGCTCTGCGAAGTCTGTGATTTTACCAAGTTGCTCAGCAAATTTTTCTGCCTCTTCTTCAGTAATTGCAAGACGTGCTAAATTCGCAACGTGCTTAACCTCTTCTTTTGTTAATTTCGCCATTTTTCACACCTCCGAATAGTAATCAGATTCATTGTTTTTATTGATAACAATAGGGCTGAATAAAGTTAACCATGCCAATTATCATAACATTTTTCGTATTAAAAATCACAACTTTCACCAAAAATATAGAAACTTTCACTACTATGACAAAGTGTTGTCTATAGACGTCACAGTATGTTGGAACAAAGAAAAAAGTCCTTGTGAAAAGTAAATTTCAGCCCGCTCAAGCAATGATTAACTTGGGTTCGAGCTTTACCTGATACAGTCGGAGCCTTTTGCGCAGAACCCGAGCGTTGCACTGCTAGATGCACCCTTGTTTGCTCATAAAAATATAGCCAGCACAAGGCTGACTATATTTTATTCATAGATATGCACGTAAGGATCTTTATCATTCGCTTCTTTCATAATTAACGCCTCTGGACCATTCATCGATGTAATACTAACTTCTACGTTTATATTATCGAATTGATTGATAAGTACGCCTGTCAAATATTGAGTAAAGCCTATAATTTCAGCCGTACCAAAAAATTGGATAGGAATTTCAACCGTTAGTTTTTGTATTTTCTTATTTTGGTAGAAACCTGTTCCAATAACACTCGTATAATTAGCAAAGTATTTATCCACATCTTGCTTAAAATACTTGAAGTTATTGCTAACATCTCGATAGATATCTTGTGAGTCATCTGTTGGGAACATTACATATTCTTCATCAATGACCTGCCAATCGCCTAAACCATTTTGTCCTTCTTTCGAGACACCGTAAGTGAAATAGGTGCCTGGAATAATTTCATTGCGCGCTTGTTGTTTAAACAAGCCCACGACAATTGGCACATCCTTTAGCTCATCACGTGAACGCATACGTGAAACAATTTCTGCAGCCATCTTTTTCCCTTGCTCCACAAGTGCTGCTTCTGGAATTGGTTCATCATAATATTCACCGTATTTTTCTTTTTGGTAATAGTAGATAGAATTCAATGCAAGCCCTATGGAAATACCACCTAGCTTTACTTTATCATCATCTGTTTTTGTTAAATAATTTTGCTCAACAATATGGGCTAAATAAACAGGTGCCTTCGTTGCACGTTCCTCAGCTGTCATTGTGGCAGTCGTTGGCGGATTTAAACCATCTTCCTTATTTGAACTACGATCAAGCCAGTTACTTACTGTGCTTTCTGCTAAATACTGACCTTCTTGGAAGTAGTAGTTTTCAGTATCAAACTCATTTTGCGAAAGTCGCATTAAACCTGTTTCAACTTCCTTCATATCATACTTCGTGTAAATATTTGAAACGACTGATCCACGACTGGCACTTTTTTTATAGGGACTTAGCGTTCTATAAAAAGATTCATCAATCTGTAAGCTTGGAATAATCGTTGTCTCCGCTTTTTCCTGTTGCGTCTCTTGTGTAAGCTCTGTTTCCTTCTTATTAGAAGGGACACAGCCGACTAGCATTGCAGCCGCTACTATTGCTGGAATGAGTCGAATTGACTTCATTATTTTAGTACTCCTTTACAAATAATCAATTTTGTTTGGAAATTTTTTTCAGCTATTTTAAGAATTTGACTCCTTGAGAAGTAGAAATTTCACTTTCCACATCTAAATAATGCTAAGTTGTTCCACTAGTCGTTCTTCATTCCACACTTCAATGCCGAGTTGCTCGGCCTTTGTCAGTTTCGATCCTGCATCTGTCCCAGCAATGACAAGGTCAGTTTTTTTACTGACACTTCCTGTGACAATACCACCTAACTCTTCTATTTTCGCCTTTGCCTCATTGCGTGTCAATTGCTCAAGTTTACCAGTTAAGACAATCGTTTTCCCGGCAAATGGATTATCACCTATTGCTACTTCTACCTTTTTGCCTTTATATGTCATATTAATGCCAACTTCGGCCAGGCGAGCTATTACAGCTCGTGCATCTTCGTTTGCAAAATACTCAACGAGTGAGGACGCCATTTTATCACCAATTTCATGAATAGCCACGAGTTGTTCTTCAGTAGCTGCCAGAACCGCTTCCATTGTCTCAAATTCCTCTGAGACAATTTTCGCAGCCTTTTCACCAACATGTCGGATACCTAACCCGATGAGGAGACGCTCCATGGAATTGTCCTTTGATGCGTGAATAGCATTTACTAAATTCGTTGCTGATTTTTCCCCCATACGTTCGAGCTCAACCAATTGTTCGATTGTTAACTGATATAAATCGGAAACGTCATGAATTAAATCTGCACGCAATAATTGCTCCACGACTTTCTCACCGAGGCCGTCAATATTCATGGCGTTACGTGAGACAAAATATTTAATGCTCTCCGCAATTTGTGCAAAACAGGCTGGGTTCACACAGCGCAAGGCTACTTCACCCTCTATACGAATCAGTTCACTATCACACACAGGGCAATTTGCAGGCATTTCATAAGGTACAGAATCCTCTGGTCGTTGCTCCATTAATACACCGACAACTTGTGGAATAATATCGCCAGCTTTTCGGATTATGACTGTATCTCCAATGCGAATATCCTTATCGCGAATTAAATCTTCATTGTGTAAAGAAGCCCGTTGCACTGTCGTACCAGCAACTTGTACAGGGGTTAAAATAGCAGTCGGTGTGACAACGCCTGTGCGCCCTACAGTTAAATCAATTGCCAGTAATGTTGTTACAACTTCTTCGGCCGGAAATTTATAGGCAATCGCCCAACGAGGACTTTTTGCCGTATAACCAAGTTCATCCTGCTGTGCAAATCGATCTACCTTAATAACGATGCCATCAATTTCATACGCTAAATTTGGGCGATTCTCCGTCCACTTTTCGATAAACGATAGTACTTCATCGATTGTTGTACAGTGCTGACGTTCTTTATTTGATGGGAAACCAAGACCCTCTAAATAATCAAGCATCTCTCCATGCCCGTCAATACCATACGCCTCACCGTCTCCACCAATTGCATAAATAAAAGTTGATAACTGACGGCTGGCCGCTATTTTAGGATCCAGTTGACGTAGGGAACCAGCAGCGGCATTACGTGGGTTGGCAAATAATTCTTCCCCATTTTCAACTCGCATCATATTGAGCTTGTCGAATGATTTTTTCGGCATATACGCCTCACCGCGTACTTCAATTGTAATTGGCTCTTGTAAACGTAGTGGCACTGCACGTATCGTTTTTAAATTTGCTGTTATATCCTCACCGATAACACCATCACCACGTGTCGCTCCCTGAACAAAAACACCATTCTCATATTTTAAGGAGATGGCAAGACCATCAATTTTCAGCTCGCAGACGTATGAAAAATTTTCACCGATTGCTTGACGAATTTTACGGTCATATTCGCGTATGTCCGTTTCATTAAAAGCATTTGATAAGCTTAACATCGGATAATCGTGTGTTACTTTTTTAAAACCTTCTACTACTGCACCACCAACCCGTTGTGTCGGTGAATCAGGGTAAATAAGCGATGGATTCGCTTCTTCTAATGCAATGAGTTCATGTAGTAGTTGGTCATATATGCTATCAGCAACGATAGGGTTATCCAGCACGTAATAGGCATGTCCGTATTCATGCAATAATTTGTTTAGCTCCGCAATACGCTGTTCAATTTCGTTCATTTAAGTTCCTCCGCTTACGCTTTTTCAATAGGTGCAAATTGTGCTAGCAATCGCTTAATACCGATAGGTTGTGGGAATGCGATATCAAGCTCTGTACTATCACCCTCACCTTTTACGCTCACAACCATACCTGTCCCCCATTTTTTGTGAACAGCTTTATCTCCCGCTTTCCAACCAAACTGGTCGCCACCTGTTGAATGTAAACGGGCAGTAGCAGGTTGTGTTTGCTGTACAGTACCAAGTGTACGTTTTTGATAGCTACTAGATGAACGATTAGCAGTTGCAAATGGTACTTCAGGTTTGGTACCACCTTTAGATATTGATTCCGTAATATCCTCTGAAATTTCACGTAAGAAACGAGAAGCGTTATTGAAGCTCGAACGTCCAAAAATCGTACGGGATTGTGCACAAGTTAAATACAAACGTTCCTCTGCACGTGTTATACCTACGTAAGCAAGACGCCGTTCTTCTTCCATTTCATCCTGATCGTCAAGTGAACGAGAGTGCGGGAAGATATTTTCTTCCATCCCAATAATAAAGACTACAGGAAATTCTAAGCCTTTTGCGGCATGCATCGTCATTAAAATAATGCTTCCCTTCGATGTATCGTCTTTATCGAGTGAATCAATATCCGCAATAAGTGCTAAATCAGTTAAGAAAGCGATTAAGTTCTTATCATCACTACGCTCCTCAAATGCTTTTGTTACTGATAAAAATTCTTCAATATTTTCTAAACGGCTTTCTGCTTCAATCGTCTTTTCGTTTTGTAGCATTGCACGATAACCAGATTTCTCGATGACCTGCTCCACAATCTCTGTTACAGATAAATATTCTTGCATTTCCGTAAAGCCTTTCATCATCGCATAAAATTGCTCTGCTGAAGCTGCCGCTTTACCCGTTAACCCCATAAACACTAGATCATTCATCGCATCAAAAATCGAGCGATCTTGGTCAATTGCGTAACGTGCCATCTTTTCAAAAGAAGTAGCTCCGATACTACGCTTTGGTTCATTAATTATTCGTGCAAGCGATAAATCGTCATCATTGTTGGCAATTAGGCGTAAATACGCCAGTAAATCCTTAATCTCTTTGCGATCATAGAATTTTGTGCCACCGACGATCTGATAAGTCATATTAGATTTAACAAGCACTTCCTCCATTACGCGAGACTGTGCATTTGTTCGATATAAAATAGCAAAATCATCAAATGTGCGATTTTCTTTTTTCATAAGCTGTTGGATCGTTTGGATGACGAACTGCGCTTCTTCTTGTTCGTTATAGGCTTTGTACAGAGCGATTTTTTCACCCTCTAAGTTTTCTGTGCGTAGTTCTTTTGGATAACGCGTCGTATTATTTTGAATGACGTCATTTGCTGCTTTTAGGATGCGTTTCGTGGAGCGATAATTTTGCTCTAGCATAATTACCTTGGCATTTGGATAATCTTTTTCAAATGAAAGAATATTTCCGATATCCGCACCACGCCAACGATAAATCGATTGGTCAGAATCCCCTACGACACAGATATTTTGAAATTTCTTTGCAAGTAGCTGAACGAGTAAATATTGAGATTTATTCGTATCTTGATATTCATCCACATGAATATATTGAAATTTATTTTGATAATATTCAAGCACTTCCGGTATCCGCTTGAATAATGTAATTGTCGTCATAATCAAATCATCAAAATCGAGTGATTGGTTGCGGCGTAGACGTTTTTCATAGCCTTTGTAGACACGTGCAATCGTTTTTTCATACGGATTATTGTCATTCATATTAGCCATATAGTCATCGGCTGTGATGCATTCATTTTTAGCTGAGCTAATTGCATTTAAAATAGCACGGGGCTCAAACCGTTTCGGATCGATATTTTCTTCCTTTATGACATTTTTTACGACCGATAACTGATCAGTAGAATCTAAAATTGAGAAATTACGTGACATACCAAGCTGATCGATATTACGACGCAAAATTCGTACACACATTGAGTGGAACGTCGATACCCACATGCTGTCACCAGTTCCATTTCCAAGGATACCATCAATACGTTCTCGCATTTCACGCGCAGCTTTATTTGTGAACGTGATTGCTAAAATTTTTGATGGATACACTTCCTTTTCAATCATCAAATACGCAATACGATGCGTCAAAACTCTTGTTTTCCCAGAGCCTGCACCTGCCATAATCAGTAGTGGCCCTTCTGTTGCTTTCACAGCTTTTTCTTGCTCAGGATTCATTCCTGCTAATAAGTTTTTCGTTAACTGCTCCATATTGCACCTCCAATCAAATTCCCCATAGCGAACCGTCGTCCTAATCTTGAAATGTGCGTAGTTCTACAAAAGGCTTGGACGCAATGCCCTTTTGCGATAAAGCCCTAGAACGTGGTCTTCTACCATTGCAAATTTGTTAGCCTTATTCGTTGAAACTGTGTTTTTTAGGTAAATCTGTTTTCAAAAGCTGTACCTGTCGCTATAGATTCGCACGCATAGTATCCAAGACACCCGCCGGAGATTGTAATTTCATTAAGATGGTGTTTAAATTACCACCGAATAAAATCACTCAAACATTTGTTCTTAATTATAGCGTATTTTTAACTGCCTTAACAGTCGCTAATGCGGCTTTTAAATCTTCATAAATAATATTACCAACAACTACCGTATCCGCATATTTTGCCATTTCTTCAGCGTGCTTAGTAGAGGTAATGCCTCCACCGTAAAATAGCTTTGTATTTTTCAATTCATTCTTAACAGCGCGTACGAGTTCAATATCGCCATACATCCCGCTATATTCCACATAAAATACAGGTAGTTTAAAGAAGTTTTCCGCCATGCGTGCATAAGCAACTACATCCTCTATCGATAAATCTGTTTTCGCTCCAGTTACTTCAGCTACTTTGCAATTTGGATTTAAAATACAATAGCCTTCAGCGACGAGCTCTTCCCAAACCATAATATCGCCATATTCTTTGATGGCTTCATGATGTAAATTTTTAATCCACTTCGGATCATCACTATTTAATACTGTCGGAATGAAATAATAGTCATAACCCGGCGTCACCGATTCTATCGTTGAAATCTCAAGTGCTATTGGTACTTCAAAGCGACGAACACGCACAAGCAAATCTAATACACCATCTAAAGTTACGCCATCTGTGCCGCCAACTAAAATTACGTCTGTTCCTGATTCGCAAATTTTTTCGAGTGCCTCATCTGAAATTTCCTTAGCTGGATCTAACTTGAACACATGTCTCCACTCTAAATAATCCATCTATTTTACCACCTATCACTTTCTATCTATTCGTTTACAAGTATAGCTTATGACTCTCGACAAAAAAATAAAAAAGACTGAGCAGAAACTCTACTCAGCCTCTTACCTATTATTCTTTTGGTGCTTGGAATGGCTTTTCGTCTGGATACAAACGACCTAACATTTCATCATATGTATCATTCCCATAATCAAAACAACGACGTACACGTGAAATTGTTGCTGTACTTGCACCCGTTTCCTTTTTAATGGATTCGTAGGTTTTCTTTAGACGTAATAAATGTGCAACCTCAAAACGTTGTGCTAGCGATTGAATTTCACTAATCGTACATAAATCATCAAAAAATTTATAACATTCTTCGATGTCTTTCAGCTCTAACACCGCTTTAAATAACTGATCTGTTTGATGCCCTCGAATTTTTTCGATTTGCATGCAATTTCCCTCCCTTTAAGGCTGCGTTTTCACCATTGCTTGTAACCCTGGTGAAGATGGTACGAAATGGATCCAAGACTCTCCTGGTACTAACTTTACAAGCTCCCCAGACTCTTCAACAGCCATTGGTAGTCCATCAATATTAGCCCATTTAACTTCTCTCATATTGCCATTTTGAAAAACATACGCATTTCCACCAGATGTTAAATCAATATCTTGGCGACCTACATTATCAATTGTTTGATGTTTCATCTCAAAGAATAAAACATTCGCAAATGTTAGTGCTTCGCCTGTTAACATATCCTTTGTGTCAACGCCAGCCGATTGTCGTCCATAACGATTGTTTTGATGATCATACACATACGAATTGTGGAAATACTCATTATTTCCATAGTAAATGTCAACTTGACTTGTTTCAATGCCTATTTTACCACGTTCATCGGGTTCATAAAAAGCCTGATGCACTTTTTCACTGTAAATCATTGAAGCGCCAACTTTTTCTGCACCATTTAATATGTTTTCAGCAGTAATATATGAATTATGTGGCGCCACACGATCCTTTGACCGTTTGAAAAGTGTTCCATCATAATTCATGCCATTTATATTGTCGACAACTTGATTGCTAAGCATTGTTTTTGCCTCTGGACTATAACCATGAGCTACATAAAATGCACCAAAACCCTTCGCCATATCGACAAAGTAAGAACGTGCACTACGAACTGGTCCTACATTTTCTGGTAACTCACTTTGATAGACTGCTAATAAACGAGTAACATCTCCCTCTGCTAACATTTCATAAATCATATCTGCTGCTGCTAAACCAGATTGTGGACGAGCAGCAGGGTGATTATTAATCGTCACAATAATTGGACGCTGTGTCACTTCTTCAGCGACAGTTTCACCTGTTAATGGAGCAATTTCAAGTTCTTCCTGAACAGGCTCTTCAATAACTGGTTCTTTCTCAGGTGTCGCAATATCTGCTTCCACTTCTGATGCATCTTTTGAACATCCTCCGATGAACAAAGCGCTAAATGCTAATGCCATAAATAATTTCTTGGATTTAAACACAACCATTCCCCTTCCTCGATTAACGCATCACTGCTGGTAATAATATCTTATTCTTCATTACATCAAAAATACCTTTTGGCGTAATGCGAATATAAGGTAAGTGGGTGGATTGTAGAAATAATAGAGAATAAATAGCATCACCTAGGTAATAGCCTCGATCCATAAGTGCTTGTTTTAAAACACGTTCCTGTTCCATTAATTCCTCAAAGTTGCTTTCCGACAATAAGCCGTTAATGGACAAAGGAATGGAAGCAATAACCGCATCCTTGTCAACTAAGACAATTCCACCTTTCATCTTTTTAAATTCAACAAAGGCCCTTTGCATGGCATGTATATTTTTCCCGATTAAAATAAAGTCCCCTGTATTGGAATACGAAGAAATTAATCCGTCAATATTCGAAGCAAATCCCTTTATAAAGGTATTCACACGCCATTTACCGTTGCGATCCACAAGCATTAAAAAACACTCATCTATATCTCCGATGATTTGCCCATCCACTACTTGAGCAGTAACATTATAGGGCTTCGTAATAACATCATTCTCAAGTTTTATGCCCAATGGTGTAGAGAATTGAAAATCATTTTCTTCCATATCAAAGCTTACTTCAAAGTTCTGTTCTTCCTGCCAATCGACTGCATCGAAGGTAACACTCTTTATACCATCCCGCTTCAACCAAACTCCCTTTGATAAAACACTTTCTGGCGTTGGTGTAAGTTCATCTTTCAAAATATTGAACGTCGCTACTCGACCTGTCGCAATGATCCCTTGGTAATGTGTCAAATCATAGTACCGAGCAATGTTATAAGAAGCCATTTGATATGCATCAATTGGTGATACCCCTGCATCCAAAGCCAGCTGAATACATTGATCCATAACGCCCTTTCGATAAAAACTCGGCGTTGAACCATCAGTGGTCATCATGAGATGATCGAAAATAGGAAGTTGTTTATCTATCACACCTTTTAACATGCCCACTAAATCCTGCCTAATAGAAGAATGACGCAATGTTACTGCATAACCATGTAAGATTCGTTTTTCCACATCTTCAATAGTCATTGCTTCATGATCTCCGTCTGCACCAACCAGTTTCATCTTCGCTAATGTGTTTGAAGAGGCGCCTGGAAAATGGCCTTCAATCTTTTTATTTATGTGCTTTGCTTGTAAAATCCAATGGAGCATTTGATTATCTCCTTGTAGCAGACGTGGCCATCCCGTTAGTTCCCCCCCTAATAGTACGTCAGATCTATCCAGCCATTGATTAACAGATGATGTTGTAAAAATTTCTTCTTCATTATAAATTTCAGTTTGTGCATCAAATCGAGCCCACCAATAAAAAATGAATGGCAGTGTATTTAATTTCTCAATTAATGAAAACGCTTTCTTTTCTTTTAACATTAATAAAAGCGTTAAATTATCTGAAATAAAAGTAGTGGTGCCTCCTTGAGCTGCATAGTTAGCAAAAGATTGTGGATTATATAGTTGAGTAGGATGCACATGGGGTTCAATATATCCCGGTACAATTACTTTATTTTCCACATCGATAATCTCTGTTCCCTGTACATTTTTTGGCATCTCTTGCCCTGTATAAACAATTCGATCCCCACTCACCCATATATTACCTTCAACCCACTGTTTGAGCATACTATGTAAATAGCGTGCATTTTTAAAAACAATATCTGGCTTACTATCGCCATTAATAATATTAATATGATTTCTAACGTCTTTTATCTTCCAATGATAATCCATGTTTCTATACTCCTCTTCTGTAGAATTTTGTATCTATATCGTAACATTCCACTTTGTCAAAGCAAGTTTTTTCTATTTATTTTATTTACTATATTTTTAATACTATAAAAATGCCTTCAATTTAACTAGGAGATTGTTTCTATCATTTTTTAAGCGCGGTGCCATTTCGTGTGTACGGAAAATACCTACTGGCTCAGATTGTACGAGAAAAGTTTTATCGTTCTCTAAAAATTTTAATGATGCTATAATGGCATCATAGCATATACAGTTACGTGTAGCCTTTCCAATCCCCCCATACACTACAAAGATCCTCTGGATTTTCTGCAACCAAGTAATTTCACGAGGTTTTCCGACAAAAACCAAAAAGCGGCTTTTATTGCCATTTGGAGCATATATATTCAGGTTTAGTTATTCATATCATACACATACTACTATTGCATAAACGCATACAATAGTGCTTTGTGCAATCATTTTGTTTCAATCGTTGTACCCCGCTTTTTTCCCACTATGACTAAAGGAGGAAATTTTATGTTGCAAGCGAATTTAAGTGATAAAAATGCCTTTTCACGTTTTGCCTGTGGTACAAGCATGACTGCATTTGGCATTGCCAGAGTGTCACGAAATCCTAACTGCACAAAAGGTCGATTGATGATTGCTTTAGGTGCCATGAAAATGGCCGAAGGGATATTTAAATATTGTCCGACTAAGGCTTTGCTAAGCTCCAATATGCAAAGTGCCATGAACACCTCTATGCAAAGTATGTTCAATGGACAAAATTCTATGTCCTCTGACCAAATCAATAAGCTCATGCAGGATTTCTCCTCTGCTATTTCTGGTAATACGTCGTCAGATACTAATTCGGCTGCTAAGTCCACTGACAACAGTGCTTCTCAAAAACAAAATGCCTCAGACAGCAATAGCACTACAAATAAAGCACAAAATCCTTCTTAGTCAAAAAAGCCGTCTCAACTTACAGTTGAGACGGCTTTTACTATGAAGTGACTAAGCGTCAACCACTGATTTTAATTTTCAAGAGTTTTCTTATTTACATGATGCACCAGGTTTAATTGAACGCCTGGCTACCATTATTTAAAAGTACGCCAACCGATATCTTTACGGTAGAAAAAGTTAGCCCATTCCTCTGTTGTGATCCCAGCATAAACTTTTTCTTGTGCTTCTTTTAACGTAGGAGCTTTTGCACCAACAAGTAGGACACGTCCACCATTTCCAACAAAATTTCCATCGACTAGCTTTGTGCCTGCATGGTATACAGCATGTGAGGCAGATAAAGTCTTTAAGTTCGGTAAGACATTTCCTTTTTCCACATCACCAGGATAGCCCTCAGCTGCAATTACAACACCTAACATTGCATCATCTGACCATTGTAAATCAAACGGTTTTTCATCCATTAATGCTGTCATAAATGCACCAAAATCGGAAATCATACGTGGTAGCACAACTTGTGTTTCTGGATCACCAAAACGCGCATTAAATTCAATCACTTTTGGTCCATTTTTCGTTACAATAAGACCCGCATATAAAATCCCTGTGAACGATACACCATCTGCATCCATACCTTTAACAGTTGGCTCCACAACCGTTTTGTACGCTACGTCCACAACTTCATGTGAGATTTGAGGTACTGGTGAATAAGCACCCATCCCACCCGTATTCGGCCCTTTATCACCATCATAAGCACGTTTATGATCCTGAGCAATAACCATTGGATAGATTTGCCCCTTATGGACGAATGACATAAATGAAAACTCTTCCCCATCAAGGAATTCTTCAATGACAACGCGAGATGATGACTCACCAAAACGCTGATTTCCAATCATGTCCTGAACTGCTTCAATTGCCTCTTCTTCAGTCATGGCTACAACTACACCTTTACCAGCGGCCAAACCGTCCGCCTTAATAACAATTGGTGCACCTTGTTCTTTAATGTATGCAATAGCCTTTTCTGCTTCTGAAAATGTTTCATGTACAGCCGTTGGGATATTATATTTATTCATTATATCCTTTGCGTACGATTTACTACTTTCGATTTGTGCTGCAGCCTTTGTGGGGCCAAATACACGTAAGCCACGATCAATAAAGAAATCCACGATACCTACAGCGAGTGGCTGCTCTGGACCTACAAATGTTAAATCTATTGCATTTTCCTTTGCAAATTGTGCAAGTCCCGCAAAATCCATTGTGTCAATTGCAACAACTTCAGCGTCACCACGCATCCCATCATTTCCAGGAGCTACAAAAACTTTATTTACAGATGGCGAAATACCAAATTGCTTGGCGATTGCATGCTCTCGACCGCCGCTTCCGATTACTAATACATTCATTTTTAGGAAATCCTCCTCTTACAATTCAATTTTACCTTGGCGTATTTGCCGCTGACGCTTTGCTTTCGCGCAAATAAACGATGTATTGAGAATTTGCATTATGCTTGTACAATGCAACTAAATCTCGTATATCCACCGGAGGCTCTATCTTCAGTCAGCATATGTATAGACATTCGCTGAAAAAAACCGCTTCTATTCACCTCCCACTTATAGAAGTGAGCGTCTTATGCTGAATGAGGGTAAGACCGAGATGAACCAACATCTCGGTCTAAGTGTCTGTATATTTTTTAATACCGCGCAGAAAACATCTCTATTATCTTGCGGCTTCGACTTTTCTATTATTAATGTTTGAAATGACGTACGCCCGTAAATACCATCGCGATGCCGAATTCATTCGCTTTATTAATTGAATCCTGATCTTTAATAGAACCACCTGGTTGAATAATCGCCGTAATCCCTGCCGCTGCCGCTGCTTCCACTGTATCGCTCATTGGGAAGAACGCATCAGATGCTAATGCTGCACCTTTTGCTTTTTCACCCGCTTGCTCAAATGCAATTTTTGCCGCACCGACGCGATTCATTTGTCCAGCTCCAACACCTAGCGTCATTTGCGCATCTGTGACAACAATAGCATTAGATTTTACATGTTTCACAACAACCCAGCCAAGTTGTAATGCTTCCCATTCTTGTTCAGTTGGTTCACGATCTGTTACAACTTTGATATCTGCATTGGCAAAACCATAACGGTCTGGCTCTTGTACTAGTAGACCACCTTCTACAGAAACAACATTCAATTTATCTTGTTTCGCTTGCTCGAAAGGAATCGTTAACAGACGGATATTTTTCTTTTGTGTTAAAATATCAAGCGCTTCTTGCGAGAATGATGGTGCAATAATAATTTCTAAGAAAATATGACTTAATTTTTCAGCAGTTGCTGCATCTACTTCCTTGTTCAAAGCAATGATTCCACCGAAAATTGATGTTGAATCTGCTTCATAAGCTTTGTCGAAAGCTTCCTCTATAGTCACGCCCGTACCAACACCGCAAGGATTCATATGCTTAACAGCTACTGCTGTAGGCATTTCAAATTCTTTAACAATTTGAAGTGCTGCATTGCCGTCTTGAATATTATTGTATGATAACTCCTTGCCGTGTAGTTGCGTTGCATACGCTAAAGAAAAATCTGAGCCAAGGCGCTTTTGATAGAACGCCGCTTTTTGATGAGGATTTTCACCATAGCGTAAATTTTGTTTTAACTCATATGTCATCGTTAAGCTTTCTGGGAATTCTTCTTCTGTTAGATGATTTGAGATATATGAATCATAAGCCGCTGTGTGACGGAATACTTTTGCAGCTAGCTTACGACGTGTTTCAATAGTTGTTGCACCATTTGCTTGTAGTTCCTCTAATACGGTTGCATAGTCATTGCTATCCACAATTACAGTAACATATTGATGGTTTTTCGCTGCAGAACGAAGCATTGTTGGACCACCGATATCAATATTTTCGATGGCATCATCCCATGTTACATTAGGCTTTGAAATTGTTTCAACGAACGGGTAAAGATTGACACATACAATCTCAATTGGTTCAATTCCATGCTCATTCATTTGCGCTTGATGAGAAGCATCGTCAAATTTCCCTAATAAACCACCGTGTATCATTGGGTTTAAAGTTTTCACACGACCATCTAAAATTTCTGGGAATTTTGTTACTTCATCGACTGCTGTTACAGCAACATTATTGTCTTGTAACATTTTTTTCGTACCACCAGTTGATAAAATTTCATAACCTAATGCTACTAACTCTTTAGCAAACTCTAAAATACCATCTTTATTGGAAACACTGATTAATGCACGTTTTGTCACAACGAAATCCTCCTAATTTTATTTCGTGTTTAGCCACGAAAATGTCTCGCATATCTTAATTGAACACAGTTAAATCTATATGGAACAACATCATTACAGATAGAATCCCTTCCACTTGAAGTAAAGCGGGCGGAGAATTAAACATTTCTCCGCATCTTCTCAGCGACCTAACTACTATTTCAAATGGGTTTATTACTTGAATAATTGTTGTAATGCCTTTGTATATAACAAATGCTCTTCTTTGTGAATCGCCGTTTCCGTTGCCTCACGATCGTCATCTACCATTGACACAGCAGCTTGTGCAATAATCGGCCCTGTATCCATGCCTTCGTCTACGAAATGCACCGTAACACCCGTTATTTTGACACCATGCTCTATCGCTTGCCCAATTGCATCTTTCCCAGGAAAGGAAGGCAATAATGATGGATGAATATTGACGATACGCTGCTGATATGCCGACAAAAGTACTGCGCTTATTAAGCGCATATAGCCTGCAAGCACAATCCATTCCACACCGCATTCACGCAACGTTTTGATAATTGCAGTCTCGTAATCTGCCTTCGATGCAAACTCTTTCGGATTTAATGCTAGAACTGGAATACCAAATTTTTCAGCACGTGATACAACAAATGCACCGGGCTTGTCTGTGACAACAAGCTCGACCTTGGCATTTAGTTCGCCATTTTCAATAGCTTCTTGAATGGCTTGAAAGTTACTGCCGCTGCCTGAAGCAAATACGGCAATTTTAGTAGCTGCAGCCATTACACTAAACTCCCATCATGAGTGCCGTTAAATACAACACCTTCGCCTTTCACAACGCGACCAATTTTGTATGCTCTTTCACCATTTGCTTGTGCAGTAGCAATTACTTTTTCTGCCTCTTCTGCTGGTACTGCTAAAACAAAACCAATGCCCATGTTGAAGACATTGTATAAATCTTTGTCCTCTAGCTGACCTTTTTCTTTTAGGAATTCAAAAATACGAAGAACTGGCCAAGAACCTAAGTCGATTTCAGTTGCTAAACCTTCTGGCATCATACGCGGTAAGTTTTCATAAAAGCCACCACCTGTTACATGCGCACAACCGTGTACATCTGCTGCCTTTAAAGCTGCAAGTACTGGTTTTGCATATAACTTTGTTGGCACTAATAGCGCTTCACCGATTGGACCAAGGTCTTCGTAACCTTCAACAACAGCATTAACTGCAAGATCATTATCAGCAAAGACAATTTTACGAACTAATGAATAACCATTGGAATGCACACCGCTTGAAGCAAGACCCACAAGTACGTCACCTTCTACGATTTTTTCGCCTGTTATAATTGCTGATTTTTCGCAAGCACCTACTGCAAATCCTGCTAAATCGTACTCGTCTTCCTCGTATAGGCCTGGCATCTCAGCAGTTTCTCCACCGATTAATGCAGCACCAGATTGCACACAACCATCTGCTACACCTTTAACAATTTGTTCAATTTTCGCAGGCTCTGCCTTACCAAGTGCCACATAATCTAAGAAATACAGTGGTTCAGCACCTTGCGCTACGATATCGTTTACACACATTGCAACACAGTCCACACCAATTGTATCGTGCTTGTCTACCATAAATGCTAATTTTAATTTTGTCCCAACACCATCAGTACCTGAAATAAGAACAGGTTCTTGTAGATTTAGTTCTGACAAGTCAAACATACCGCCAAAGCCACCGAACGTACCCATTACACCTAGACGGTTCGTACGCTCAACGTGAGACTTCATTCGTTTAACGGCTTCATAGCCCGCTTCAATATTTACACCTGCTTGTTCATATGCTTTTGACATGCAAAAGATCCTCCTTTTAATCAAATACGCCTTAGCTTTTAGCTCAGTATTCGTAGCTATTACTTCGCTATCATACAATAGTCAACTGTGACATCTGCTAAAGGCTTGTTTAGATTGCTTGTACATAACCTTAACGTAGTAGTTCTTTTTCATGCGGTAAGATTGTATCAGGGAAAATTTCAGTTGGATATTTGCTTGTAAAGCATGCTAAGCAAAGGCCACGATTTTCATCATCATATGGTCGTGCGATAGTCTCCACCGTTCCTTCAACTGAAAGAAATGTAAGAGAATCTGCCCCAATAGCTTCACGAATTTCATCGACATTATGACTAGACGCAATTAATTCCTCATGTGTGGAAGTGTCAATACCGTAATAACAAGGGTCAGTCATTGGTGGCGAAGAAATCACAACATGCACCTCTGATGCACCTGCATCCTTTAACATCTTTACGATACGACGTGATGTTGTACCCCGAACGATTGAATCATCAACCATCACTACTCGTTTGCCTTTTACGACTTGCACAACAGGTGAAAGCTTCATTTTCACACCGCGTTCACGTAATTCCTGAGTTGGCTGAATAAATGTACGACCTACATAGCGGTTTTTAATCAAGCCTAACTCATATGGAATTCCACTTTCTTCAGCGAAACCAATTGCCGCAGAAATACTAGAATCTGGAACACCTGTTACTACATCAGCTTCAATATGTGCACATTCACGTGCAAGCTGTTTCCCCATACGTTTACGTGCCATATGGACATTAATGCCATCAATATCAGAATCGGGACGTGCTAAGTACACATATTCCATTGCACACATTGCACGATTTTCCATATCAGCGAAACGATCAGACTTCACGCCCTCATCGTTAATAATTAACAATTCACCTGGTTCAACAGAACGAACAAACTCAGCACCGATTAAATCGAACGCGCAAGTTTCAGAAGCAACGACCCAACCATCTCCAAGCTTTCCTAGAGAAAGCGGACGTAAACCATGTGGATCACGTGCAACAAGCATTTCATCTTTTGTCATTATTAAGAATGAATACGCACCCTTTAATAATGACAGGGCATTTTTCACCTTTGCACGGAATGGTGAATGCGAGCTTTTCTTAATAAGATGCGCCAGCACTTCTGTATCAGAGCTAGAATGAAAAATACTGCCTTGACGCTCTAAATATTGTTTTAAGTGAGTCGCATTGACTAAGTTACCGTTATGAGCAATTGAAAGGCTACCAGTTGATGAATGGAATAGTAATGGCTGAACATTTTCGATACCGCCACCACCAGCAGTTGTGTAACGGACATGTGCAATAGCAGCTTTACCGTCGACTGCCTTTAATTTATCTTCATTAAATACATCATTAACTAGTCCTTCGCCTTTCACCGCGCGAAGGTGCTGACCGTCAGAAACGACGATACCAGCTCCTTCTTGTCCACGGTGTTGAAGAGCATGTAGCCCGTAATAACTAAGGTGTGCTGGATTTGGGTTCCCCCAAATACCAAACACCCCACATTCTTCGTTTAAGCCTCTGAGTTCAGCAAGCATGGGATTGCTCCTTTCCAATTAGAACGGAATTCCTCCACTGTACCTTCTACAAGCACACCGTTGTCCCCGTTGATTTTAACAAGCGCATCGTTTGTTACGACACCGATTTTTTGTGCATCTTTTACAGTCTCAACAAATGCAGCCGCATTTTCTTCTTTGACTGTTACTACAAAACGAGATTGTGTTTCACTGAATAATGCAGTTGTTGCTGAACCAGTTAATGTCACATCAACACCTAAATCATTAGCTCCAAATGTTGTTTCAGCAATCGCTACTGCAAGACCGCCTTCCGCCACATCATGTGCAGATTGTACAAGTCCAGCTTTAATTGCTTTTAGTAAGGCTTGTTGACGAGCTGCTTCAACCTCTAAGTCAATAGTGGGTGCTTTTCCTGAGATAACACCATTATTTAATAATTTTTGAAGCTCTGATCCACCGAATTCAGTTTTTGTATCACCGATAACAAAGACAACATCGCCAGCAGCCTTCACTTCTTGTGTAGTCACATGTGCTAGGTCTTCAATAAGACCAACCATCCCGATTGTTGGTGTTGGGTAAACAGCTTCACCAGAACGCTCGTTATAAAGTGATACGTTACCACCGATTACGGGTGCATTCAGTGCTGTACAAGCTGCTGAGATACCATCCGCTGATTTTTCAATTTGCCAGAAGATTTCTGGTTTCTCTGGATTACCGAAGTTTAAACAGTCTGTAATTGCAAGTGGTGTACCACCAGTTGCTACAATGTTACGAGCTGCTTCTGCTACTGCAATCGCACCACCCACTTCTGGGTCAAGGTAAATGTAGCGAGAGTTACAGTCTGTTGTCATTGCCAGACCCTTGTTTGTGCCGCGTACACGAATAACTGCAGCATCTGAACCTGGAGCAACGACAGTTGACGTTCGTACTTGGTAATCATATTGATCGTAAACCCATTCTTTAGAAGCAACAGTTGGTGCTTTTAAAAGTGCATTTAACGTCTCTTGGTAATCATTTACGACTGGTTCAGTGTTTTCAATTGCTTGGAACTCTGCATAGTAAACAGGCTCAGCAGATGGTTTATAGTAGACTGGTGCATCTTCTGCAAGTGCATCCGCCGGCACATTTGCCACAACTTCACCGTTGTGAAGTAAACGAAGCATTTTGTCATCTGTAACGACACCAATAGCTACTGCATCTAAATCATATTTTTCGAAAATCGCTTTAATTTCATCTTCGCGACCTTTTTTCACAACTAATAACATACGTTCCTGAGATTCGGATAACATCATTTCGTAAGCTGTCATACCTGTTTCTCTTTGCGGCACTAAGTCTAGATTCATCTCTACACCTGAGCCAGCCTTTGAAGCCATTTCAGCAGATGATGACGTAAGACCAGCTGCACCCATATCTTGAATACCAACAAGTGCGTCAGATTTCACAACCTCTAGACATGCTTCCAGCAAAAGCTTTTCCATAAATGGATCGCCAACTTGAACCGCTGGGCGTTTGTCTTCTGAGTCTTCCGTTAATTCTTCAGATGCGAATGTCGCACCGTGGATACCATCACGCCCCGTTTTCGCGCCAACGTACATGACTGTATTGCCAACCCCAGCAGCGATACCACGTTGAATATCTTTATGGTCGATTAAACCAACACACATAGCATTAACAAGTGGATTTCCTTCATAGCAAGGGTCAAATTGAATTTCGCCACCTACAGTGGGAATCCCAATACAGTTACCGTAACCGGCGATACCAGCAACAACTTCTTCAAATAAATATTTACCGCGCGCTGACTTCAATTCGCCAAAACGTAAAGAGTTCAACATTGCAATCGGGCGTGCACCCATTGAGAATACGTCACGGATAATACCACCAACACCAGTTGCTGCACCTTGATAAGGTTCAATCGCAGATGGATGGTTATGTGATTCCATTTTAAATACAACCGCTTGCTCATCACCGATGTCTACGATACCCGCACCTTCACCAGGACCTTGTAATACTTGAGGACCTTTCGTAGGGAATTTACGTAATACTGGTTTTGAGTTTTTGTATGAGCAGTGCTCAGACCACATTACTGAGAAAAGACCTGTCTCTGTCCAGTTTGGCAGTCGACCTAAAATACCTTCTACCATTGCAAATTCTTCGTCTGACATCCCCATACCAGCGTATAGCTTTTCATCTTTAATTTGCTGTGCTGTTGGCTCAAACTTAGTTGTTGACATGATTTTCCCTCCACTGCTTCACAATTGATTTAAATACTGCTAGACCGTCTGCTCCGCCCACAAGTGCATCTACAGCCCGTTCTGGGTGTGGCATCATACCTAATACATTGCCGCGCTCGTTAATAATCCCTGCGATATCTGCTAAAGAACCGTTTGGATTTTCTCCTGAATATGTGAACACGATTTGATTGTTATCTTTTAGTTTTTGTAATGTTTCCTCGTCACAGTAATAGTTACCTTCACCGTGGGCGATTGGAATATTGATTACTTGACCTTGCTCATATTGATTTGTGAATAATGTATTGTTGTTTTCAACTTTAAGCTGGATTGTACGGCACATGAATTTTAAGTTTTTGTTACGAAGTAATGCACCAGGCAATAAACCTGCTTCTGTTAGAATCTGGAATCCATTACATACACCCAACACAGGTTTTCCAGCATCTGCTGCCTTTTTAACCTCCGCCATAATGTTTGATTGGTTTGCCATTGCACCACAACGTAAGTAGTCACCATAAGAGAAACCACCTGGTACTAAAATGCCGTC
This sequence comes from Lysinibacillus sp. NPDC048646, assembly GCF_050272295.1. Lineage (NCBI taxonomy): Bacteria > Bacillati > Bacillota > Bacilli > Caryophanales > Bacillaceae > Lysinibacillus > Lysinibacillus sp. NPDC048646. Next base: position 5,694 of record NZ_JBNNLZ010000010.1, on the reverse strand, counting down.
AAAGCTACTTAAATCCGTTTCTGTATGCCATACATATTCTACTTCTTCACCTAGTTCATCTTTAATCGCATGATACATATCGATGTCACAGTTTGACCCAGGGAATACGAGTACTGCGAATTTCATGATTAGTTAGCCTCCCCGACTTCGTAACGGTAATCTTCAATTACTACATTCGTTAAAACTTTTTCACACATTTCTTTTACTAACGTGTCTATATCGCGCGCTGAATCACTGATTGTAAGCTCTAGATATTTACCAATACGTAATTCTTCTACTTCACCGTAACCCATTTTTGCTAAAGAACCTTGTACTGCCGAACCTTGTGGATCTAGAATACTCTCACGTAATGTTACGTAAATTTTAACTTTTTTCATTGTTATTTGCCTCCGAGTCTAGAAAGAATAATAGTATATACTTCAGTTAAATTACCAAGGTCCCGACGAAAGACATCTTTGTCCAACTTTTGTTTTGTTTCTGCATCCCACAATCTGCATGTATCTGGAGAGATCTCATCTGCCAGAAGTACATCTCCATTTGTGTCACGTCCAAACTCTAATTTAAAATCAATTAAAGTAACGTTCACAGCTGCGAATATTGGTTGCAATACTTTGTTAACAGCTAATGCGCCTTCATACATAGCTGTTACTTCTTCGGGTGTTGCAAGTTCAAGTACATCAATATGCTCCGTTGTAATAAACGGATCGCCTAGGTCGTCGTCTTTATAATAGAATTCAACGATTGGACGCTTTAATGGTGTGCCTTCTTCAAAGCCAAGACGTTTAGCTAAGCTACCAGCCGCAATATTACGTACTACGACCTCGATTGGAATAATTTCGACCCTTTTCACAAGTTGTTCTGTATCAGACAATTGTTTTACGAAATGTGACGCAATTCCGTTTGCTTGTAATTTTTCGAAAATTAATGAAGTAATGCGGTTATTTAATACGCCTTTTCCTGCGATTTCTTCTTTTTTCTCACCATTAAATGCTGTTGCACTATCCTTGTATTCAACTAGGAGTACATTGGGCTCCTCGGTTGCATACAATTTTTTTGCTTTACCTTCATACAAAAGTTGATCTTTATTCATTTCGTCATTCCCCCAGATTATTATGAAATACGCCTCGACGTATTGATGTTCGGATTTTGAATCGTACAGGCAATTCAAAATCCGTAACATCCGTCAACGGCTCTAACTTTATTTAGTCTACTGATTGAATAAAAGTTAGTTTAGTCCAAGACGTTCAAAAATCATGTCTACATGCTGTAAGTGATAGTTATAGTCAAAGCACTCATCCAATTCTTCCTTCGTTAAATACGATGTAATTTTTTCACTTGCATCGACTAACGTACGGAATTGAACTTGCTCGTCCCATGCCTGCATTGCTAATGGCTGTACTGTATCATACGCTTCTTCGCGCACTAAGCCTTTATCGATTAGTGTCAATAAAATGCGTTGAGAGTAAATCAGCCCGAATGTGCTACCCATATTACGTTTCATGTTTTCAGGGAATACTGTTAAATTTTTCACGATGTTACCAAAACGATTTAACATATAGTTCAGTGTAATGGTCGCATCCGGTAAAATCACACGCTCAGCAGATGAATGTGAAATATCACGCTCATGCCATAGTGCTACATTTTCATAAGCTGTTACCATATAACCACGCATTAAACGTGACATACCAACCATATTTTCAGAACCGATTGGATTGCGCTTATGCGGCATTGCAGATGAACCCTTTTGTCCTTTTGCAAAAGCTTCTTCTACTTCTCGTGTTTCGGATTTTTGCAACCCGCGAATTTCAGTTGCGAATTTTTCAATGGACGTTGCAACTAATGCTAATGCTCCTAAATATTGTGCATGGCGATCACGCTGTAGTGTTTGTGTTGAAATCAGAGATGCAGCCAAGCCTAATTTGTCACAAACATATTGTTCAACACGTGGGTCAATATTTGCATATGTGCCAACTGCTCCAGACATTTTCCCAGTTTCAATCACTTTCGATGCTGCGTCAAAACGTTCTAGGTTACGTTTCATTTCTTCATACCATAAGCCAAGCTTTAAACCAAAAGTTGTTGGTTCTGCATGAACACCATGTGTGCGACCCATCATAACCGTATGCTTATGCTCTTTTGCTTTCACCGCAATAATATCAATAAAGTTCACAATATCTTGTCGTAAAATGTCATTCGCTTGTTTAATAATATAAGAAAGTGCTGTATCAACTACGTCCGTCGAAGTTAGGCCATAGTGTACCCATTTACGTTCATCACCTAGCGTTTCGGAAACTGCACGCGTAAAGGCTACTACGTCATGGCGTGTTTCTTTCTCAATTTCTAAAATACGATCTACATCAAATGAAGCATTCTCACGAATTTTAGCTACATCCTCCTTAGGAATATCGCCTATTTCTGCCCAAGACTCGCATGCTAAAATTTCAACCTCTAACCAAGCTTGGTATTTATTTTGTTCTGTCCAAATTGCACCCATTTCGGGTCTTGTGTAACGTTCAATCATTGCGTATCTCCTTCTATTCTGACCAAATGCCAGAATGCTCGATTTCTTTTAAAGTATGTTCCAAATCTTTTGTCATAATCGTTACGTGGCCCATCTTACGGTTCACCTTAGCTTCAGCTTTCCCATAAAGATGCAATGACCAATCAGGATATTTTGCAATTGAGTTACTTAGTGGCATCACGTGCTGCCCTAAAACATTCACCATAATTGATGGTGCCCATAGTTGTGGCTTGCGCAACGGCCAACCACAAACAGCACGAATATGCTGATGGAATTGTGATACATTACATGCTTCTATTGAATAGTGGCCTGAATTATGAGGTCTTGGTGCCAATTCATTAATAATAATGCCACCATCCTCTAAAACGAACATTTCTACCGCCAATGTCCCTACTAAATTAAGGGTATCTGCAATTTTCAAAGCTTCTCGTTCAGCTGCTAATGCTGTCTCATCTTTGATACGCGCTGGTACAATTGTTTCATGTAAAATATGATGCACATGAATATTCTCACCAACTGGCTGACAATACGATTCCCCATCACCATTCCGTTGTACAATGACAGATACCTCTTTTACGAACGGTACAAACCCCTCAGCAATGCACTGTGAATGTGCGAAAAGCTCTTCCGCTAACGGTAGGTCTATTGCTGATTTTAGAAGTTGCTGTCCTTTGCCGTCATAACCACCTCTTGCTGTTTTCACAATGCAAGGATATCCAATGGTATCGATATTGGCTACTAGCTCTTCATATGTCCCAGCCACTACGTAAGGTGCTACTGGACAACCCGCGTTCACGATCGCAGCTTTCTCTGTTACACGATTTTGTGTAATGCGAACTAATTCTGCTCCTTGTGGTACATAAGCCATTTGAGTCAAACGCTTTAAGCCGTCATAATCAATATTCTCGAACTCATACGTGATAACATCACTTACTTCTGCAAGTTCCTCTAATGCTGACTCATCATCATACGGTGCCACAATCCGAATATCTGCAACCTGTCCACAAGGCGAATCCATTGTAGGTTCTAGTACTGCAATTTTAAAGCCAGCTTCCTTTGCAGCAAGTGCCATCATACGACCAAGTTGTCCCCCACCGATTATACCGATCGTTTGTCCGGGATAAATAATTTTTGTCACACTAAGTCACCTGTGCTTTCTAATACCTGTTGCTTCGTCGCCTCGCGTCTAGCATCTAGTTTGTTAGCAAGCTCTACATCAGTTGTCGACAAAATTTGCGCTGCCAGCAAACCTGCGTTCGTCGCCCCTGCTTTACCAATCGCAACAGTTGCTACAGGAACACCACCTGGCATTTGGACAATAGATAATAGTGAATCAAGCCCATTAAGCGCACGAGATTGTACAGGTACACCAATAACTGGTAACGTTGTTTTTGCTGCTACCATCCCTGGTAAATGTGCCGCACCGCCAGCACCTGCAATAATTACTTGAATGCCTCGCTCACGTGCTGCTTCTGCGTATTCAAACATTAAATCAGGAGTACGATGTGCGGATACTACCTTTTTCTCGTACGGTACTTGTAATTCATCTAAAATATCACATGCATGCTTCATTGTTTCCCAGTCACTTGAACTACCCATAATGACACCGATTTTCGGATTCATGAATTGTCGCTCCTTTTAAACGATAGAAAAATGATCGATTTTTGTGCAAGCCTCTATTATTCAATAGCCACTGCATTTCTTTACTTTTGTCCACAAAGAAAATCCTCAAATAAACTACTCTCTACAGTACACGCGAAAGCAGCTTACTTGAGGACTTATTATGAAAAGAATATGCAGATTTACACATCTGTACACACACCTTCCCGTAACATGCCAAAAGTTGCTTTCCCGCATAGTCCAGCATTTACGGTGCCGGGTAGAAACACTAGAGCCAATCCTCTAGCATATATGAGGGATTTAATTGTTTTTCCTTATCACATTTTAACAAGTGAAAACACTATCGTCAATGTAAAAATGCGAACGTTTTATTTTCACCAATTAATATTGTTCGGTTTTAAGTCAAATTCATTCAAATTCTTGACACAACATCGCTTTAAATTGTATTTTTTGACGTAAATAAGTTGGTTCTCCATCTACTATATGAAAAAGTGGTTCCTCTTTTCTTCCCATCGCTAGATAACCATCTTGACGCATTCTCGTCAGGCATTCGTCAATCGTTTCATTTTCTTCTACTTCATACCAAATTTGCTTTTTCCCCAAATTATTCTTCCTTCCAATCACTTATCTTTAATATTCTTCCTCGCTTGAAATTCATTATACCCTGATATGACATTTCAGGAATACACGATTTTGTAACAATTAGTATTATCGCAAAAAATTCGAACGAAAAGGGCTAGATATTTCTAGGATGTGAAGACATGAGAATTTCTATTGGTACAGAATCATTCATTTTCTATATCAACAACTAAAAAAATTTACGGCAAGCACAAATTGTAAATCAGATAAATCAATGAAAATCTTTCTATTGCACTACAATAAATTTCGCAATTTTATTGTTAGCATTTCAAATTCATCTTCTCTTACAACTATCTCTGGTTCAATCCAAGAAAAACCATCGCCATTAAAACGTGGAATTATATGCATATGATAATGTTCAACATCTTTGAAAATCCCATTATTTTGCATACTCGTTATACCATCAGTAATTAATAGCTTTTCCAGTAGTATGGAAATTTTTTGAGCAGTGAGTATAACTTCTGATAGACTCTGTGAGTCTACATCACTGAATTCTTGATAATGTTTTTTGGGAACGACTAATACATGACCTTTATTTATTGGAAACTTGTCTAAGAAGCAACAAACAAAATCATTTTCATAAATTATAAAGGCTTTCTCTACCTTCGAAATAATCTCACAAAATATACATAACTCCATGGCTTCACCCCTATTTACATAAGAATAAGGCTTTTGAATTTTATGATTAGGATTCGAAAAGAAGGAAGGAAATTATATAAGGATTTTACTTATTGTACCATTAACTTTTGGGTAGAAATAATTTATAGAAATTCATAAAACAAAAAAAGCCGAGAAATAAATCCTCGACTTTTACGGTTTGCCTAGCGACGTCCTACTCTCACAGGGGGAAGCCCCCAACTACCATCGGCGCTAAAGAGCTTAACTTCCGTGTTCGGTATGGGAACGGGTGTGAC
>NZ_JBNNLZ010000009.1:0-156280 GCF_050272295.1 Lysinibacillus sp. NPDC048646 | reverse complement strand
GGTGGCGGAACTGGCAGACGCACAGGACTTAAAATCCTGCGGTAGGTGACTACCGTGCCGGTTCGATTCCGGCCCTCGGCACCATTTTTATTTTAGTAATTAGCGCCCGTAGCTCAATTGGATAGAGCGTCTGACTACGGATCAGAAGGTTGTGGGTTCGACTCCTGCCGGGCGCGCCATATATATTTCGGAATGTAGCTCAGCTTGGTAGAGCACTTGGTTTGGGACCAAGGGGTCGTAGGTTCGAATCCTGTCATTCCGACCATTTCATTGGGGCCTTAGCTCAGCTGGGAGAGCGCCTGCCTTGCACGCAGGAGGTCAGCGGTTCGATCCCGCTAGGCTCCACCATAAAATTATAACCAGTATAAAGATCCTGGCGGCGTAGCTCAGCTGGCTAGAGCATTCGGTTCATACCCGAAAGGTCGTGGGTTCGACTCCCTCTGCCGCCATCTTAAAGGACCTTTAGCTCAGTTGGTTAGAGCAGACGGCTCATAACCGTCCGGTCGCAGGTTCGAGTCCTGCAAGGTCCACCATTTATATATTGTTACGGAGGTATACCCAAGTCTGGCTGAAGGGATCGGTCTTGAAAACCGACAGGCGGGTAACACCGCGCGGGGGTTCGAATCCCTCTACCTCCTCCAGTTTGTATTTTATAAATGGTGTTCTAAAAACTCGGTATAAATAATGTTGTCGCGGGGTGGAGCAGTGGTAGCTCGTCGGGCTCATAACCCGAAGGTCGTTGGTTCAAATCCGGCCCCCGCAACCAAATGGTCCCGTGGTGTAGCGGTTAACATGCCTGCCTGTCACGCAGGAGATCGCCGGTTCGATCCCGGTCGGGACCGCCATTTTTTAAATAAGAGGTTCATGATAAGCAAAAAGGTCGAAGAAGCAAACGAGTGAATGAAGGAGCGTACTTAAGAACGTGACTGAATGAACGAGAGTGTCTGACAAAGAGATTTGCAGCTTAGCATGGAACGAATGGGTCAGTAGCTCAGTTGGTAGAGCATTAGATTGAAGCTCTAAGTGTCGGCGGTTCGATTCCGTCCTGACCCACCATTAATGCGGGTGTAGTTTAATGGTAAAACCTCAGCCTTCCAAGCTGATGTCGTGAGTTCGATTCTCATCACCCGCTCCAAATGGGCCTATAGCTCAGCTGGTTAGAGCGCACGCCTGATAAGCGTGAGGTCGATGGTTCGAGTCCATTTAGGCCCACCATTATTCCGAAGTAGCTCAGTTGGTAGTAGCACCTGACTGTTAATCAGGTTGTCGCAGGTTCGAGTCCTGCCTTCGGAGCCATTTTTTTATTTACGGGGAAGTACTCAAGAGGCTGAAGAGGCGCCCCTGCTAAGGGTGTAGGTCGGGTAACCGGCGCGAGGGTTCAAATCCCTCCTTCTCCGCCATTGGCCCCTTGGTCAAGCGGTTAAGACACCGCCCTTTCACGGCGGTAACACGGGTTCGAATCCCGTAGGGGTCATACTAAGGCACAGTAGATGTTTTTTACATCTACTGTGTTTTTTTTGATACTTTTTAAATCTAATACAACAGTAGCTCCATAAACGCCTCGTTTGTTGTTTCCACCCAACACATATTTTTATTCAGTTATTAAACGCCTGTAAAGCTTTTTAATTCTTCTTCATAGATCTTATCAAAATTGTGTTGCTAGTACCCACGACGAAGTAATCGTTACTTCTAAGACTTGATTACAGTCAAGAATCTTTTCCATGATTTGATGATAGGCACATGTTAGTAGAGTACACTGTATTGAATCGACCTCTTCTTTCACTTAAAGCTTTTCAATATTGTTTAATCATGAGTCTATTAAAAATTCATTCTTATAATCATCTTCTCTGTCAATTCATCTAAAAATAATTTCAATTTGCTAATTGTTTACTAGTAATTAGTCAAATATTCCATGGTAAATTTCTATAATATTGGTATATCCTTTGGAATAAATCTATTTTTCTTTTATAATAGAGATGAATAGAATTAGTAGGAGGTTATTAATGTGAAAAAGAAACAAAGTAAATGGATTGTGAGTACAGCATCTGCTGTATTAGTTGCGGCAGCTGTTATTCCTACTGCAAGTGCAGCCTCCTTTACGGATATTGCAAAGAGTGACCATAAAGAGGGGATTTTGGCACTAGCGGATGCAAAAATTGTAGGTGGATATACTGATGGTACATTTAGACCAAACGCACCCCTTACGCGTGGCAATGTCACAAAATTTTTAGGGAAATGGCTTGTATCGGAACACTATCAAGTGCCAGCAGATTACAATAAAAAAGTACGTTTTACAGACTTGCAGCCAGCATCTACAAAAGATAAAGAATTATTACAATATGCAGCACTTATATACGATACAGGTATTTCCAAAGGTACTAATAACAAATTATCACCTTCCGAGAATATTACACGTGAACAAATGGCTTCTTACTTAGTACGTGCTATTGAAACAGTATACGATATCGATTTAATTGCGAAGTATAAAGAAGAAAACTATAAATCTTCTATTACAGATTTAAAAAATACGTCCTCAACAGAGAATCGTGAGGCAATTATTGCACTAGAGTATGCAAAGATTACAAATGTTAAGGCATTTAATCCAACCAACACATTAACACGTGGTCACTTTGCATCTTTTTTACATCGTACTATGACAAATGTCACTGATATGCTAAAAGAACATGAAGTACCTTTACTCATCCAAACAGTTAAAGTTGTAGATGCCAATACACTACAGGTTACATTAACAGATGGGACAAGCCATAAGGTAACATTAGCAACGCCACTTACTGAAAATGTGGAAACAAAGGTAGATTTTAAAATTAATGATAAATCCTATTCAGCTGTTGTTACATATGAAGTCAATGAGCTGAAGGTGCAATCCATTGAGGGAATCAATGCCTCTCAGATCAAAGTTGTTTTCAACCTAGCAATTGACCCACTCTCTGTCTTAAAAACAGATGGAAAATTACAGGATAATATTGCGACTTTCTCTAATGTGGATACTTTAAGAGCATTATCAGTTGTGAAAACAGAAATCAGTGCTGATAGAAAATCAATCATCTTTACAGTAAATGAGCCATTAAAAGGCACACATCGTTATGTGTTAAACAACATCAAATCTGAAAAGGGCTTACTGCTTAAAAGAGTAGATGCGAATTTTGTCATTGCTGGAGATACACAACCACCTACTATTCTGGGAACAACGCAAGGAAACAACTCTTCAATCGTAAAAGTACAGTTTTCTAAGCCAATGGCAGCATTTCCAAATGAACGCATTCAATTCACATTACCAAATGGAACAAAGGTAATGAATGTAGTAGGAAGTATTGAACAAAACGCAACTGAAGCAACCTTTGATTTATCAGCGGCAACAGTGAATGGTAGTTATTTAACAGCAGGTACAGCTATGCAGATTACATTTGTAGCGGCTACAGATTTGTCAGGGAATATAATTTCACCAAACCCTGCAACTGTAACAGTGAAAAAAGGGGATAAGGATGGTATTCCGCCAACACTATCTTCTGTCACACAAACTGGTCCAAATACATTCCAGTTATTATTCTCAGAAGAGATTCAACCACTTTATGCATATGATCTTTTAATTAAAAACGGACAGACTTCAATTTCCGTGAATAAAGTAGAGAAAGATCCTAAAAATGGTCGTTTAATCAATGTGACGGTTGATCCAAAAAGTACACTTCAAGGCATTACAACGATTGGGACAGCTTCTAGCCGTGTCATTACTGACTTATCAGGTGAAACGGCAACATTCTCAACTGTATATAACTTTATAAAAGATGACAGAGCGCCTGTCCTAATGAATTCTGAAATAGTTTACGAGGATAATGTAGAATATTTACAATTAACGTTTGATAAGCCAGTACAGTTAGGTGCATATGCAAAAGCATCATTTACTGGAAGCTATATGAATAACCACATTTTGTATGAGGTATCAAGAGGATCTCAAAGCGATATTCATAGCGTAAAAGATCAGCCTACAAAATTACGTGTTAAAATTACAGGTCTGCTAGGCCCTTATGATACAAAGGGAGCTATTTACGATGGCAAACTAACTTTATTTAATGTTACAAATTTATACGGTGTGCCTATCAATGAAGTGCAAAATGTAAAATTTACACGTAACGGTGATTTAAGTGTTAATGGTAATAAACTGACATTAACGCAGTACAATCCAATTCAAACATCTGCGACAGATTATTCTATTAAAGATAATAATATTGTTTATTTAAATTTCAATTATCCTGTTGATCCAGCACTTGCTCAAAACGTGCAAAATTACATTATTGATAACGCGCAAGTAGAAAGTGCAGTTGTAGAGGCATCCAATTTAAATCGCATTAAGCTTACAGTAAAAAAAGATTCGAATTATTTTAATGGTACACGAAATTTCACGATTAAAGGCTTAAGAGCAGCAAACTCTATGGAATCATTCGATGAGGTGCGAACTACAGTTAATCTTAAAGAAAATATTGCACCAAAGGTTGTGAATGTGAATGTTAGCAATTCACAAACGTTAGAACTTGTTTTCAGTGAGCCAGTAATAAACGTTAATAGTATGGACTTTGATATTATTGTGAATGGTTCTTCGGTAGCAGCAAGTACCTATGCTCAAGGCAATGATAGAGTGCTGATTACAATATCTCAGAATGGATATTTTGAAAACGGTAGAAATGTTACGATTCAAGCTTCACCACGTAATGCTATTACAGATTATAATGGAAATAAGTTAGATTTCACTTCACAAACAATTACAGTACAAAGATAAATAATAGGGATTAAACCAAGTATTTCTTATGACATGTGTTTGTTTTCCTAAAAGATAAATGGCCTGACGTGGGCCATACTAAAATGCAGTAGATATAAATTTTATCTACTGTATTTTTTAATGAATATTTTACATCTATCAGGGGCCATAACATTGAGCATACTTATGTACACTTTTTCAACCTCATACTTAATTTTGGGGGAACAAAAAAATTCCTTTTGCTTTTGAAAATGACGATAACCTACTAGATACAATGATTTAAATTAAAAGATTCTACGCTCTTTACCAAAAGGATTACATAATGGTGTACCAAAAATCGGGTCAGCGGTCATTTGACATTCAAGATCAAATACATGCTTCACCAACGAGGTAGTCATGATCTCTTCAGGTTTTCCTTGTTTAAATACTGCACGGTCACGAACAGTAATGATGTGATTAGCATAGCGACAGGCAAGATTAATATCATGAAGGACCATCATAATTGTCTGATTTTGTTACTGATTTAAAACGAAAAGCAAATCGAGTACTTCTATTTGATGTGTTAAATCCAAGTAAGTTGTTGGTTCATCTAATAGGATTATATCTGTATTCTGTGCAAGTGTCATCGCCAATCCATGCTCGTTGTCGTTGACCATCAGAGAGCTCATCAACGGGTTTATCTTGTTAACTATTTAAGCTAAGATGATGATAGAACAACTAGTAGGAGGATATAGATGAACGACAAAATAATGTGGGCTCGCAATCAGCAATATCATTTACAGGAGAACCTAGAACAAGTAGTACCGCTGCTACATAATTTTACGGAGGAGCAAGTGAATCGTGTTGAGAGATTTCATCTTACATATGAGAAATTTGAAAATACACCTTTACGTAGTTTAGATACTTTAGCTTCATTTGTAGGAGTTCGTCATATTTTTGTGAAGGATGAGTCTTATCGATTTGGCTTAAATGCCTTTAAAGTGTTAGGAGCCATTTATGCAATTGGACAGTACGTTGCTAAGATGTTAGATAAAAATATTGATGAGCTGTCGTTTGAAGAGTTAAAATCTCCTGAAGTAAAAGAACAGCTTGGGGATTTAACGTTTATTTCAACAACGGATGGCAATCATGGGCGTGGGGTGGCTTGGGCTGCTAGAGAGCTTGGCTTTAAAGCACGAATTTATATGCCTGCGGGTAGTGCAGAAGAGCGTTTACAAAATATTAAGAATGAAGGCGCTTATGCAGAAATAACATCTATGAACTATGACGATACGGTTCGTTATACCTCAAATCTTGCGAAAGACAACGACTGGGTCATTATACAGGATACGATGTGGAAAGGTTATGAGGAAATTCCCCTGTGGATTATGCAAGGCTATACAACGTTAGTAAAAGAAGTGGTCGAGCAACTGGAAAAGGCGCCTACCCATGTATTTTTACAAGCGGGCGTAGGGTCTTTTGCAGGTGCAGTCGTAGCTTATTTAACGCAATGTTATGCACAAGAAATTACGTTTGTTCTCGTCGAACCTTATGCGGCAAATTGTTATTATGAAAGCTTTAAACAAGGCGATGCGCATTTTGTAACGGTTGGAGGAGACATGCAAACTATTATGGCAGGACTAGCTTGTGGAGAACCAAATCCAATGGCCTGGGAAATTTTAAAAACCTATACGAAGATAGGGATGTGCTGTCACGAGAGTGTCGCTGCAACTGGTATGAGAGTCTTAGGTAATGCAATTGGAAAAGATAGTCGTATCATTGCTGGGGAATCGGGAGCGGCCCCTTTTGGATGTTTTTATGAATTGATGACAAATGACCATTACACAGAGCTAAGGCATACTTTACAAATAGATAAGCATTCCCGTGTATTGTTTTTCAATACAGAAGGTGATACGGATGTAGAAAACTACCGCAACATTATGTGGCACGGAGATTATGCAAAATTGTAATAGGAGAGGCTGGGACAAAAGAGAAAAAGTGTTAGATTGACTGCTGTCGATCTAACACTTTTTTGCTGTAAGCGTTGATGTCCGCTACGGCGGACGCTTTCCGGGGGCGTTGCCTGAGCCTGTAGTCTCAGGCGTCACGCTACCCCCCCAAGAGTCGCCGCCTTCGCTACCATCAACTAGTGCTCTCTTCTAAATTTTATTTATTCCAAAAGGAAGAACGTCTAAATTTTCCTTCATTTTAGATAGCGAAAATTTAATAACGACTTTGCTCCTCTTTCTTAAAATTTAAAGTTTTGTCCCAATCTCATTTTTAAGTGATTTTAATGCTGGCAATGTATCTTGATAGGGGAAATTTTAAATGCACACTACTCGTCAATTAGGTAACTGGATTTGTCTAAAAAATTTATTTGTATTTTCATTTATTCTCTTGACCTTGACGTTGCGTAAAGGTTTAGAGTATGGGTAGTGGAGGTGAAAGTGGTGGAATACTCGATACAAGAACTAGCTAATTTGTCTGGCGTCAGTACGAGGACGTTACGGTATTATGATGAGATTGATTTGCTAAAGCCGGCAAGAACAAACGAGGCAGGGTATCGATTTTATGGACAAAATGAGGTCGATTTACTTCAGCAAATTTTATTTTACAGAGCATTAGCTATGAAGCTGGCTACGATTCAGGAAATAATTCATGCGCCTGATTTTCAGCCTAAGGAGGCACTTGAGATGCATCGCATTGCTTTACTTCAACAACAAGAGCAACTTGAAAAATTATTACAGACAGTAGAAAAAACAATTCAATCATTAGAGGAGGAATATCCAATGACAAACGAAGAGAAATTTAAAGGCTTTAAAGATAAGCTAATGAACGACAATGAAAAGCAATATGGTGAAGAAATTCGTGAAAAATATGGGGATGACACGGTAGAGGCATCAAATGCAAAGTTGAAGAATATGACGGAGGAACAATTTACAGCTATGCAGCAGCTAGAACAGCAATTATTTGAGCGCTTAAAAGAGGCAATGGCAATCGGCGATACAAAGAATGATGTAGCTATGGAGGTAGCAGAGCTTCATAAGCGTTGGCTATGTTTTTCATGGTCGCAGTATTCAAAGGAGGCACATGCTGGTTTAGCGCAGATGTATGTCGCTGATGAGCGTTTCACAGCCTACTATGATGAGCGAGTAACAGCGGGGGCAACGCAATTTTTACATGATGTAATAATGGTATATGCACAAAAATAAATAATCTCTTGTCATGCTTATGTTTTAGAAACATCAATTTAGGAAAAAATGAAAGCATGAGGAGGAGATTTTTTTGAACCAACAAGTGAAGGAAAAGTTAAAGAAACAATTAGAACAAGAATTGCAGGAAATAGTGCAACAGCTTGAGGAATCAGAGCGACCAGAAGCGACCGAATTATCTAATTATGATAATCATCCAGCGGACAATGCGAGTGATTTAACAGATCAACTAACTGAAATGGCGATCGATGAGCACCGAGGTGACGATGCTGAGGAGATTAAACGTGCGTTGCAAGCAATGCAAGATGGGACATACGGCAAATGTAGTGTCTGTGGAGAGGACATTCCACTTGGACGTTTAGAAGCTATGCCGAAAGCATTGACGTGTGTAGAGCATGCGGAGCAAAAAGAGGAGGACTTAAGACCAGTAGAAGAAGAAGTAATATCAGCATCACCAAAATCGGATGATTTCGAAGAGGTTGAAGCGTTTGGCTCTTCGGATACACTCTCTGATAAAAGCTAAATTAATTTAAGCATTCCTGTCCGTGAGCAGTATAATAGCTGTAAGAGGTGAGGACATGGAAATTATAGATTTACATTGCGATGTACTAATGAAATTAACAGAGCTAGAAATCGCAAAATTTGCAGATGATGTACGTTTGCATGCAAACAAAGAAAGGCTACAATTAGGGCAGGTCAAAGCACAAGTATTTGCTATTTTTATTCAACCTGACATCCCGCAGAGCTTGAAATTTTTAGAAGTTATGCGTCAAATTGAAGCTTTCCATACGCATGTTTTACAAACTGAAGGTATGGTGCATATTACAGAATGGTCACAATTAGATACATTAGCTCCACATGAAATAGGTGCTATTTTAAGCTTAGAAGGCTGTAGTCCTATCGGTGAGGACTTAGCGAAGCTGTCTGCCATTATAGATGCAGGTGTGAAGCTTGTAGGGCTCACTTGGAATGAGGAAAATGCTGTGGCCTATGGTGCAGATCAAGATGCCAAACTTGGCTTAAAACCATTTGGAAAAGAAGTCGTGAATTTACTAAATAAGCGGGATATTATTATAGATGTATCTCATTTAAATGAGCAGGGCTTCTGGGATGTCTTGCCATTTGCAAAGCATATTATCGCCAGTCATAGCAATGCGCGTGCGCTTTGTAACCATCCACGTAATTTAACAGATGCGCAAGCCAAGGCACTTGTAGCGCATGGTGGCCATATCCATGTAGTGTACTTTCCTGATTTTATCGGCGAAAACGCGACATTAGATGATTTAGTTACACATGTGAAACATCTAGCGAATCTAGTAGGAGTTGAACATATCGGCTTAGGTTCAGACTATGACGGAATTGACCGTACAGTTCAGGGATTAGCACATGCTGGGGAGGTACAAAATTTATTGGAAGCTTTACGAGCACATTTTACAGACGAAGAGGTCCGCGGTATTGCAAGTGCAAATATTCGTCAATATATGAAAAAGGCAGCAACCCGTTAAGGTTACCGCACATTTACCACACCTGAAATTTTACTTCATCAGTAGAAAAAATAATTTATCAGTAGACCGACTCCTAAAAGGAAGCCAAAAATTGTATTTGTTTGCGCTGTATACTTCATCGCAGGCATTACTTCTTTGGCTTCTTTTTTATCGCGGAAAATTTGGATTGCACGAAGCGGCTTCGGTACACTTAGGAAAATAATAAGCGCCCAAAAAGTAATACCATCAATTGCTACTAATGCAAGTACCCATAAGTATGAAACGATGAAAAAGCCAGATAATACAGAAATAGCACGGTCACGGCCTACTAAAATGGCAAGTGTTTTACGACCACCTTCCGTATCGCCAACGATGTCACGAATATTATTGGAAAGCATGATGCCACCTACTAAAATCATACTTGGTATTGAGAGTAAAATCGCATCAAGTGTTACTGTAAGCGTTTGAATATAAAAGGCGATTAAGACAATACCCATTCCCATAACAGCGCCAGAAATAATTTCTCCAAATGGTGAATAGGCAATAGGATACGGTCCCCCAGTATATAAAAAACCAATAAGCATGCAAACGAGTCCTACGGCAGCAAGCCACCAAGAGGTTGAGGCACAAATATAAACGCCAAGAAGCATTGCTATTGCATAAAAGCTTAAGGCAATCATCATAATCGTTTTTGGCTGAACACCATGACGGACGATCGTTCCACCGATACCAACAGAGTGTTCATTATCAAGTCCTAGTTTGTAATCATAGTATTCGTTGAACATATTGGTTGCTGCTTGAATAAGCATACTTGCGATAAGCATAGCAAAAAATAGTCCGAAATTAATGGTTTCTTTATCAATTGCGAGTGCAATCGCAGTTCCTAAAAATACTGGAACGAATGAAGCGGTTAAAGTATGTGGACGTGTTAGATGCCACCAAACTTTAAAACCCCTATCAGCTTCAATGACTTTGGTCATAAGGTCTTTCTCTCCTTTAACTATTGTAGACTCTTCTTATTTTATACGAAGAAAGAGAAAATGGATAGGTTCACAGCTTATTACATACTGTTCACTTGAAAAAAATGATACAATAGAACATGCATTTATGAACTGGAAATATAAGAATAGGGCCGTCAAATAGTGAAAGACGGCTATTTTAGCGCATTAAACATGATTCAATGGATGTACAAACGTCACTGAATGATGGTATAGCTCGGCACTGTTCCAGATGTGTTGTACTTTCAGCGATAACTACAATGGCAAACTAACAGAGTGATATCGTTAATTTGTAAAGTGCTGTGTCTATACCGACTTGACCAACATTTTGCAGGTCAAAGGACAATTCAACATCTGGCAGTATTGTATATCTGTCTGAAAGAAAAATGACAGATACAATGACAACGAGGCTTGATTGATTATGTACATTGCAACAACGGAGGTAATTTTCATGCAACAGAAGTGGTACCAAGCCACAGAAATAGAAGTGGACTCTTTGGGCCAAAACCTTCATTTTTATATGGAAACAATCGAAGTAAGTCGCTTATCGGCGCTAGCATTTTATGCAGCAGGTGAGGAGCGTTATAAAGGTGAACGATTTTATTGGCAAAATAGAGAAAAAACAATGACATTAGTGGGATTAGGACATGCCCATACGATTCAAAATAACGCAAAAAATGATCGCTTTGACGAAGTAGAGGCGGAGTGGAAGCATTTAACAAAAAAATGTGTGAAAGGGCAGGCTGAGCTACAGCCCATTTTATTTGGTGGCTTTACATTTGATCCGCAAAATAATGTGGATGGGGAGTGGACGGACTTTCCTGAAGCATATTTTGCACTGGCAACTTATCAGCTTGTTTTGCGTGATGACAAAGCGTATGTGAGCATACATCTTATGACAAAAGAAAAGCAGGCAGAAGAACAATTCGAAGCACTACGTAAAGAGCGTGATCATTTAATTCACGCCGCGCAGGTAAAAGAACTGAAAACGTATTCAAAACCTGAAATGACAAGTTATTTCGAGCCGTATAAGAAGCCGTATCTAGCGTCGATTGACCAAGTGACAGCATTGATTAAGGCGAAGAAAGCCGACAAAGTGGTTATTGCACGATCACTTGCACTACAGTTTAAAGAGCAGGTAGCATCACCACAAATACTATCGCAAATCATTCACGAACAGCCAGAAAGTTATTTATTCGGATTAGAGCGTCACGAATTATTGTTTTTTGGTGCGTCACCGGAACGCCTAGTGAAAGTTGAAAATGGTCATGCTTATTCCTCCTGTGTGGCGGGCTCGATTAAACGTGGTAAAACAGCTGATGAAGATGAAGCCTATGGACAAAGCTTATTAAATGATCCGAAAAATGGCGGCGAGCATCAATATGTTGTGGATATGATTGCAGATATTTTCCGCAAAAACTGTATCAATGTGCAAATACCAAATGGTCCACGCTTACTAAAAATTAGAGATATTCAACATTTATATACACCAGTTGAAGGACAGTTAAATAATGGCGCAACTATTTTGCAATTGACGAAGTATTTGCATCCAACTCCTGCTTTAGGTGGTGTGCCGAGACAGGAAGCGTTGGCAGCTATACGTAAATATGAGCCGATGAATCGTGGGCTTTACGCTGCACCAATCGGTTGGATGGATGCAGAGGGGAACGGTGAATTTGCGGTCGCTATTCGTTCGGCAGCATTAATAAATGATAAAGCTTATTTATATGCAGGTGGCGGTATAGTAGCTGATTCAGAACCACAATCTGAATATGATGAAACGTTAGTGAAATTCCGTCCGATGCTTCGTGCGTTAGGAGGACAATTACATGAGTGAACGGAAGATACTAACTGATTATGTTTATAAAATAGTCGCATCACTAGTACAAGCTGGTGTACGAAATGTTGTCGTAAGCCCGGGGTCACGTTCGACACCACTTGCTTATGCTTTTGCATCAACAAAGCAGCTTAAAATGTATCGCCAAGTTGATGAACGATCTGCCGCATTTTTTGCACTAGGTATTGCTAAAGCTACAGCACAACCGGTTGTCTTATTATGTACATCAGGTACAGCTGCAGCGAATTACTACCCAGCGATTGTAGAGGCAAGTTATGCACGTGTACCATTAATCGTAATGACAGCAGATCGTCCGCACGAATTACGAGAAGTAGGGGCACCTCAAGCGATCAATCAACCAAATTTATATGGCACACATGTAAAGTGGAGTGTTGATTTCCCGCTGCCAGATGACGCTGCACCGACACTGCCATTTATTGAGCGTCACCTTGCTCGGGCAGTTGCCATAGCGACAAGTGCACCGTCGGGACCTGTGCATATTAATGTACCGTTCCGTGAGCCATTGCTGATCGATTTTCGTGAAGAATTGCCTGAAGCATCATTTAAGCAAAGTAGCATTGCTGAGTTAAAGCCTTCCGTGGCAACACAGCAGGAGCTAGCGTCAATTTTACGCACGACAAAACGAGGCTTTGTAGTTATCGGTGAGCTTGCACTTGGGACAGATTTAACAATTTTATGGGACTTTGTCCGTCAATTGAAATGGCCGTTTATTGTGGAGAGCTTATCAAATATGCGGACATCTGTGCCAGAAGATTGTTTACCATACATCATTTCAGCTTATGATGCGATTATGAAAAGTGAAGAATTTAAAGCACTTGTTGAACCAGAAACGGTGTTACGTTTAGGTTCACAGCCTGTATCGAAATTTATGATGCAATTTATTTCGAAGTCACAGCCACAAGCTTATATAGTTGTGGATGAAGATCCGATGTTCAGAGATTCTACAGGTGTATCGACTCACTTTATTCATGCGAGTATTGGTGATTGGCTCGTACAGTTAGGTATTCCTGAAACAGCGCTAGAAGCGGAGTATTTAGTAGAGTGGCAAGATGCCAATGATATAGCACTGGAGTATATTGAACACTATACAGCAGGAGCAATTGATGAGGGCGCGATGGTGAGTCGTTTACTAGAGTTAATCCCTAATGGTAGTGATATTTTCGTTAGCAGTAGTATGCCAATTCGTGATATTGATACATTTTTAATGAAAACGACGAAAGATCTTCGTATTTTTGCCAATCGTGGGGCAAATGGTATAGATGGTGTTGTATCCACAGCAATGGGCATTAGTCAGGTGAATGACCGTGAAACCTATCTTCTCATTGGTGATTTAGCGTTTTTACACGATGTCAATGGGCTCATAGCATCGCGCTACCAACAATGCAATATGACCATTATTGTTATGAATAATGATGGTGGGGGCATTTTCTCTTATCTCCCACAATCAACAGTAGAAGCACATTATGAAGATTTATTTGGCACACCAACGGCACTTGAATTCCGTGCTATTGCACATATGTATGATATGGAATATATCCGCGTAGAGGAAATTTCGGAGCTATTTTCGAAATTTAACATAGTGAAAAAACGTCCGTTACGTTTACTAGAAATTTTTACGGATAGAGAAGAAAATGTCTATGCCCATCGTGCGCTTTGGAATCTCATTAATGCAGGGTTAAAAGCATGGCAAAGCTAAAGATTCGAGGCATTGAGACGCACATAGATATATGGAATGAGGAAGCACAGCAAACGATCGTTGCCTTGCATGGTTTTACCGGAAGTACGGAGACGTGGCGAAATTTAGCGAATGCAATGCCAAATATGCGTGTTGTGGCAATTGATTTGATAGGGCATGGACAAACGGCTGTACCTGAGCAAATGAACCGCTTCTCCATGCTTGAACAACTGTATGATCTAGAGGAGATTTTCCTTCAATTACAGCTAGAAAAATTTACGTTGTTAGGTTATTCAATGGGTGGACGTATTGCATTATCATATGCAATTACTCATCCAGCACGTGTGGAGAAGCTAATTTTAGAAAGCGCTTCTCCAGGTTTACGGACATCTAAAGAACGTCTGGAGCGCTGTGAGCGAGATTATATGCTTGCTGAAAAAATTGCAGCTAATGGTGTGGAATCCTTTGTTAGTGATTGGGAAAATACCCCCTTATTTGACTCGCAGAAACGATTATCTGCAATGACACGAGAAGCCATTCGAACAGAGCGACTCACCCAAAGGAAAAGTGGTTTAGTCGGCAGCTTACGCGGAATAGGAACTGGTAAACAACCTTCAAATTGGCCTTTTTTAGCACGAATGGATTTATCTGTGTTGCTTATTACTGGCGCACTTGACGAAAAATTTTGTCAAATTGCACTAGAAATGAAAGCGTTATTAAAAAATGCGCAACATGTGACAGTAAATGACGTTGGACACGCAATTCATGTGGAAAATCCCGCTGAGTTTGCTACAATAGTTATGGAGAATTTAACGTAATGTTATTATTACGTTAACGTCTCGCTTGTTTCGAGGCGAATTTGATTAATGAGGAGGCAATACAATGACACGTCAATGGACTACTTTACATACTTACGAAGATATTAAGTATGAGTTCTATAACGGTATCGCGAAAGTAACGATTAACCGTCCTGAAGTTCGCAACGCATTCCGTCCAAAAACGGTAATGGAAATGATCGATGCATTTTCACGCGCGCGTGATGACAAAAATGTGGGTGCCATTATTTTAACAGGAGAAGGGGAACATGCCTTCTGCTCAGGTGGAGACCAAAAGGTACGCGGGCATGGTGGCTATGTAGGGGACGATGAAATCCCACGTTTAAACGTACTTGACCTACAACGCTTAATCCGCGTGATTCCAAAACCAGTAGTAGCGATGGTCGCAGGTTATGCAATCGGTGGAGGCCATGTACTACACGTGGTATGTGACCTGACAATCGCAGCTGACAATGCTCGTTTCGGACAAACTGGACCAAAAGTTGGCTCATTCGATGCTGGTTACGGTTCAGGCTATCTTGCACGTATCATTGGTCATAAAAAGGCGCGTGAAATTTGGTTCCTTTGCCGTCAATATGATGCACAGCAAGCACTTGATATGGGACTAGTTAACACAGTTGTTCCTTATGGGCAATTGGAAGACGAAACTGTTCAATGGTGTGAAGAAATGCTGCAAATGTCTCCAACTGCACTACGCTTCTTAAAAGCAGCGATGAACGCAGACACAGACGGCTTAGCAGGGCTTCAACAAATGGCTGGCGACGCAACACTTCTTTACTACACGACTGATGAAGCAAAAGAAGGTCGTGATGCTTTCAAAGAAAAACGTCAACCAGACTTCGGTCAATTCCCAAGATTCCCTTGATTATTTAGATCTATTAACGGCTCGTATCTCATAGTAGATGCGAGCTTTTTTATGTATTTGTTGGTCGATAAGGATAGAAAGTGAAAAGTGATGGATAGAATCTTTTAAAGTGATGGATAAGGATAAAAAACAGATGGATAGACGGATTACATCAAAAAGCGGTAAGATTTAGATTGTGAATGATCGGAGGGAACAAAGATGTATCCAAATTGGCTTTTACAGCGCGCATATTTAACGCCGTTACGTAGCGCTCTCACATATGAAGGACAAACTTGGACGTTTCAAGAATTAAATGAGCTTTCCATGAAACGTGCACGTCAATTAACAGCGCTCGGTGTCAAACAAAAAGATAGAATTGCTATCATGGGGCCGAGCACATCCGGGCTTATTGTAATGATGTACGCATGTATGCATTTGCAATGTGAAATGGTGATGCTAAATCGTAGATTATCAAAGTCAGAAATTGCTTATCAACTAGAAGATTCGGAAGCTGTAACGGTAATCGTGGCAGATGAAGATGCAGAAAAAATACCGACAGATTCCTTAGCTTATCATTTATTTTCTGCTGTTGAGCAAAGTACAGAGCAAGCCGTTGATATTGCGAAAGAATGGTCTTTAGCACAAACTACATCAATTATGTATACATCTGGGACTACAGGCTTCCCAAAGGGGGTTCGTCAAACAGTTGGGAATCATCAGGCAAGTGCAACGGCCTCTGTACTGAATTTAGGTTTACAAGCTGATGATACATGGCTATGTGCTGTGCCACTCTTTCATATAAGTGGTTTTTCTATTTTAGTTCGGTCGTTACTGTACGGCAATAAAGTGCAGCTTTACGAACATTTTGATGTGGACGCTATCGCTCAAAATATTATTGATGGATCTGTGACTTATATGTCGGTGGTTGCTGTGACACTAGAACGAATTCTATCTGCTCTTGAGCAGAGAAGTGCACAAGCTTCGCCGCATTTTAAAATGATACTGGCTGGTGGTGGCCCTGTACCAATGGATTATTTAAAGCGTGCAAGAGCTTTACATCTTGCAGTAGCGCAAACATATGGTATGACGGAGACTTCGTCGCAAACCGCTACACTTGCAAGCGAAGATGCTCTGCATAAAATTGGTTCAGCAGGGAAGCCATTATTTTTCAATCAAATTAAAATCTTAGAGCCAAATGCACACGGAGAAGGGGAAATTTGTATACGTGGGCCACATGTAACACCAGGTTATATTGGTCGTTTTGCGCAAAAAAGTTCTACCATAGAGGGCTGGCTCCATACAGGCGACGTTGGTTACTTGGATGAGGATGGCTATTTGTTTGTTGTAGATCGTCGTGCTGATTTAATTATTTCTGGTGGGGAAAATATTTATCCTGCCGAAATTGAAAATGTACTTTTGGCTCATTCTGCTGTACAGGAAGCGGGGGTCTGTGGCATTGATCATGATCAATGGGGCCAAGTACCAATAGCGTTTGTCGTTTTGAAGGAACAAGTATCAATTGAGCAATTACAAGCGTTTTGTCAAAATAACCTCGCTAAATATAAAGTACCTAAAGAAATCATCGTTATCGATGAACTCCCACGCAATGGTGCCAAAAAGCTGCTACGAAGAAAATTAGTGGAATTACTTCCACATGAAAGAAGCCTTCATTAAAATGATGGCTTCTTTTGTTGTTTATTCAAAGTCTCTTTAGATTGCAGTTTCATTTTATACACCAATTATTTAGGGTAATTTAATAATAAATTAACATAATATGTATCGAGCGGCATAAACTATTTAGTAAAGGAGACTGACTCAGATGAGAAAATATATATATAATGTCATCATTATATTATTTGTTCTACAAATGAGTCATGTGCAAGTATTCGCAAATTATGAACAAAAAACGATTGCAACAGCTAATACAATAGAGACACTACAAGATCAGATTCAAAAGGAAGTAAAGCAATTTGCTACTGAGTTTGATATACGTTATACAGGTGATACCTCAGCATTGAAAGATGAACTAACAGAGCTTATAAAACATGCAATAAAGGACCCTTATTATTATGCCAATATTTCTAGTTTTAGATGGAAGTATGATGGCTATGCCAATAATATTGTCATTGAATTTCAATTTACCTATCATATTTCTCAGGATGAGGAGGATTTTGTAGAGCGGACATTGACGGATATTATTGCGCCTATGCATGGATTAAGCGAATTGAAGAAATTACAGGCTGCACATGATTTTATTGTCCTCACTTCGGAATACTCGAAGGAAACGAAAGGAAGTCAATACTCTCCCTACACATTGCTTACGGAAAACAAAGGGGTTTGCCAAGCATATGCTTTAGTGCTTTTTCGGATGTTAGAGATGCTAGGTTTTGAGGTGCAATATGTAACGGGAGAAGTAGGAGATCAACTTCATGCATGGGTATTAGTGAAGTTAGAAAAGGCATGGTATCATATTGACGTTACATGGGATGATCCATTGCCTGATCGTCAAGGCGAAGTGCGTTACAACTATTTTCTACTGTCAGATAGGCAGTTAGCACAGGATCATATATGGGATTATGCAAGTTACCCAGCAGCAACAAGTGAAGACTATACTGTTTTGCAGCAGGACAGTAAGGTTGAAGTAATGACGATACCTGTAGCTTATAGTAGCTTAAATAATGACCGTGGCCTGTCTATTTTAGGGCAAAATAAACTTTACACGATGCAATTAGAAGAACAGCCTAGTCACTTAGAAAAAAGGTATACACATAGTGACAAACCTATACAGATGGTTCCATACGACATGAATAAGCAAATTATTTTTGAAAGAACGTTAGCTTACTTACCAGCAATTCCAACATTAGAAGAAGTTGAAGTTGCTCATCTTGTGTTAACAAGTATACACAGATCGGAAAAAAGTATGCCACAAGAGAAATTAGTCATAATAAAGGAGGTGGCCCATCTTGCTTTCGGGGCACCTCCTTTCTCACGTGCATGTTAATGCGCGTTTAATGCTGTATTTAAAGTTTCCATATTGTTGTGCATGAGCGTGAAGTATGTTTCTTTATTTTTTACATCATCAGTTGTTAAAACGCTTAAGTTATGCAGAATAAGTGATTCCGCACCAACTTCTTTTTGAATCACTTCTGCTAATTTAGAAGATACGTTTTGCTCAAATAAAATATAGTGGATGTGCAAGTCTTTAGCTTTAGCAACAATCGCAGTTAATTCCTTTTGAGAAGGCTCATTTTGTGAATTCAAACCTGCAATCGGAACTTGTGTTAAGTCATATTCACCAGCAATATAACCGAATGCTGCATGTGAGACGAAGAATGTTTTCTCCCCGGCCTTTTCAGCCATTGTTTTAAATTCGCTATCTAAGTCTTGTAACTCTTTTACTAATGCTTCGTAATTAGCTGTGAATGTTGCTTCTTGTGCTGGCATTTTTTCAACTAATGCATTTTTAATGGCAAGTGCTAAATCTTGGCTAATCACAGGAGATAGCCATACATGGGGATCGACATCACCATGATCATGATCCTCATGACTATGACCTTCTTCCTCGTGTGCATGCTCTTCTTCAGTGGCAGCATGGTCGTGTTCATGAGTAGTTTCGCCTTCTTCATCATGTGTGTGACCAGTGCTGACAGCTAGTTTTTCATCGGATACATGATCTGCCGTAGCAACCATTGTCACATCTTCTTTAGCTAATGTTTTTTTCGCGTTTTCGACGAAGCCTTCAAGACCTAGCCCAATATAGAAAAATAAATCTGCATCTGCTAAGTGCATCATATCTTTTTGAGTAGGTTCGAATGTGTGCTCGTTAGCACCAGGAGGATAAATGGACGACACTTCAACGGAATCGCCACCAATTCGCTCAGTAAAATAGCTGAGTGGATAAACCGTTGTGTAAATGGACAATGTATCTTTTGTTTCTGACTGTTTGGATGTTGATGACTTATCCCCACAGGCTGCTGTAAATACAGCAAGAACAGTAACTAGGAAAAATAAAAATATTTTTTTCATATAATAGGATACCTCTTTCAAATAGTAATGATTACGATTTATTTTTTGAACAGTTCCTATAATAACGCACATCTAAAAAAAGTACAAGAAAAAAATGACCTTCGAAAATTATTTCTTTCTCGAAGGCCATTTTTCAGGTACAGGATCAAAGCCACCAGCATGGAACGGTTGGCATTTTAAAATACGTATAACAGTTAAGATTAGTCCTTTAATGGCACCGTGCTTTTGAAGAGCTTCTAAACCATAAGAAGAGCATGTTGGATGAAAGCGGCACGATGGTGGCGTCATTGGTGAGATGAATTTTCTGTATAACTGAATGAGCCATATAAAGGGATATTTCATACTTGTCTATCCTTATGCTGTGTATTGTTTTCTTCAGGCTTCGCATCGATGGTTTGTGTGAAAAAGTCTCCTTTTTTCTTCATGATAACGATTACAGAAACCCCGAACATTAGCATCATCATGGCGATCATAATAATAATTGGTAATGGCACACCCATTGTTCTCACTCCAGATTCTATTTAATATTGTCATTATAAGAGATTCGCTTTTGAAAATATACTAATTGAACTAGTCATCATGATGCTGTACGTTCTGCTTAGGTTTTTCGTCAACTGTATGTTTAAAGGCATAAGCACGATTGACACTTAAAATGGTAGCAACTGTTATGACAATCACAATAATAATCGCTACGATAATGAGAGTAGTTAAATTCATGGCATTCACTCCGTTCATTGTTCATCATTACTATTATAAAAGAATTTTTATACTTAGTTGTGAAGGAAGTTTGACATTCCAACGAATAAAATAACTCTTTTGCCATCATACTATGGAAAAAGGAGTGTTTCGTGTTATGGATCGTCAACGCGTATACTTTTCACTTGCCAATAAAACGTATTATACTAATCCGTATGAAGGTCAATGGAATTTTGAGCTTAATGTTGATCGACAAGCATTAGATGTTTTTGAAAAAATCTTTCAGCAAATGCAGCTCCTAGAAATTTCAAATGCATGGCGTGCGCAATTACCTTATATACCATATCATTTAGATCAGGAAAATGATGCCATTGATTTACGTTTGAAAAAAATTTATGCCCTTGTGCATGAATATGGGGACGCGGATACAAAAGCTTTCGTAGAACAACTACCATATTTCAATAGACGTATCTAACTACTTAGTTATCGTTCTTAATGACTTCATGTTATTTGCTGTGGACGATTATTAGATATCCAGCAAAATTAAAAAAGCAAGAAAGTTGAAGTAGAACTGACTCCCGTATATAAGACGGAGGTAAAAAAAGCATTCATCCAACCAGTTGTCGGTATTTTACCGGTGACTGGTTGTTTAGTTTCGCTTGTATTCGGATATAGTTATAATACTTTATATAGTCTTTGACAGCTTGTTCTACGATTGCCGTCGTAGTACTCCTTAAACCGTCTATGTAGAATGTTTCAGATTTTAATGCAAAATGAAACGATTCAATGGGGCATTATCAGCGGGCGTACTTTTACGGGACATGCTCATGATCATGCCTTTTCCTTTGATAGCTTGCTGATATCGATAAGACGTGTACACTGAACCTTGACCACTGTGCAGGGTACATCCCTCGGGTAAAGTACCTAGTTGGGATAAGGTATCCAACACAAAATCAGTATCTTGGCAATCACCGATCGAATAGGCGATAATCTCCCCATTATATAGGTCTTGAATACTTGAAAGATTCAATTGTTTCTGACCATACGGCAAGTAAGTAATATCGGTTACGAGCTTTTGTAAAGGTGCACTTGCCTCAAAATTACGCTTAATTAAATTATCAGCGATATAGTAGGGTGTGTAGTAAAAAATCCATCTGTTTATTTTGATGGTCAACAAGTAATATAGCTAAGTTGAGCGTGACTTCAAAGGTTTTGAAGCACGCTTTTTTCAATTGAATTGGCGAGTGGGTTGTCAAAATCTTATCGGTTGATTGTTGTTACATCATTACACTATAGTAAAATAAATGTATCCCTCATCGATAGTAATTGTATAGGCTGTAAAATGAATAATTGAACAAGGGTGTGAGTTCAGGGGATACTAAAAGTAAGGAGATGCGCCTTACAAGAACGTTCCTCATTGAGCAACGTAAGTGCTTCTATGGTATGTCAAACGTGAGGGAGATTCCTTCTTATTTAAGTAGAAACAGAACAGAGATTTTATAACATCACAAATGAAGAATGTCACAACTTTTTAGTAAGATTCGACACAGTGTATGAAATTATAGATGCATTGAATAATATAGAAAGACATTAAAAATTTAGGAGTTGACAACAGTGTTCTCTTTTATAGATTTGAATGGCCACAAAGTAGATTTAAGCTTTACAAGAGGTGAGTTTAAGGTGGAGCCTAAACATGTGCTCGTCTTTTTAAAACATGATAATAAGTGGCTATGTACGATTCATAAACGTCGTGGCGTGGAAATTCCAGGTGGGAAGTTAGAACCAGGCGAAACATTAGAAGAAGCAGCCGTACGTGAAGTATTTGAGGAGACAGGTGTACACGTGAAAAATCTAACATGGTTTGCGGAATATGCTGTTCATGATGAAATATTATTTTGTAAAACAGTCTTCACTGCACGATTTGCAGGTCAAGAGGAAATTGACTTTGATTTAGAAACATCAGGTATGATGTGGCTGACCGATGAAGAATTTGCAAACCATCCAAACTTAAGCTTTCATATGAAGGATGAGGGCATGCAGAAAATGCTAGAGGAAGTGAAGCGTTATGACAACAAATGGTGAAATAGTGGGAAAACGTGCCTATCCTTCACCCAATCCTGCTATTCGTTTAACTGAAATTACATATATGTCACAGGGGTTACGAGTGAAGGGCTTATTAGCTGAACCAAAAGCAAGTGGTACATATGATGGCTTTTTATATTTACGAGGTGGCATGCAAAACATAGGCATGGTCAGACCAGCGCGAGTGGCACAGTTTGCTGCACAAGGATTTATCGTCTTTGCGCCATATTATCGCGGTAATAGAGGTGGCGAAGGTCGCGATGAATTTGCGGGTCAAGATCGTTTCGATGCCGTTTATGGTGTAGATGTATTAAAACGATTTTGTAATGATAATATCCATGTATTTGGGTTTTCACGTGGTGGGATTATGGCACTTTGGACAGCCATTTTACGAAAGGATATTACTTCTGTGGTCACATGGGCAGGTGTTTCTGATGCAACCGCAACATATTGGGAGCGTACAGATATGCGACGTATGATGAAGCGTGTTGTAGGAGGCACCCCGAATCGTGCTCCTGAAGCTTACGATGCAAGGACCCCGTTATTTGAGGTCGAACATATTACAGCACCTGTCCTCATTATTCATGGACTACGCGATGAAAATGTTGATATTGAACATGCAAGACAACTAGAATTTTATTTAAAGGACGCTCAAAAAATTTATGAGACATGGTACTATGAAAAATTTACACACTTTTTCCCTTCTGAGGTGAATCGATTAGTAGTACGAATGCTATGTAATTGGATGAAGGTACAATAAATAGTATGGGGGCTGTCCAAAAAGTAAAAATCGTCGTAGACTTCTTTGGAAAAGCTAGGGCAGAGACCCAACAGGAAGATTATGGGGAACGAAGGCTAAAATTGTCACGTCCTCCTTGACAATTTATCTTGCTGACGCTTCGCTTTCGCACAAAAAACAACCTGTTGCTGACGCTTCGCTTTCGCACAAAAAAAACCTGTTGCTGACGCTTCGCTTTCGCACAAAAAAAACTGTTGCCCTGATGTGGCTCGTGCCTTGCCCGCGGAATGCGAAGCGGGTTTTTGCCATATAGGAAACGATTGTTATTGTTTGAAGGACTTTTGGGACAGTCCCCTCTTTTGTAGAAAATTAATGTGTATTTCCAAATTTATAGGAATGATATATAATTCAATTGTAATATATTTACTATTGGAGGTGTTGTGAAGTGAGTTCCATTAATTTGAAAAAGCAAACTGCTAAGCTCGTATTAGAGAAAAAGAATTTAAAGGGAGTTGTAGCACGTGTTGGAATAGTACTAGACATTTCAGATTCTATGCGTAAGCTTTATCGTCAGGGAGTCGTTCAAGAAGCTGTAGAACGAGTACTTGCAGTCGCGAGTCAGTTTGATGATGACGGGGCATTGGATGTCTGGGTATATGATAATGAATTTTCAAGATTACCAGCAGTAACAGAAAAAGATTTTGTTGGATATGTTGAGCGTGAAATTCTAAATAATGTAGGTGTACATAAATTTGGGCGAAATGATGAGCCACTTGTTATGGAAGATGTTATAAAAAAATATGTGAATGAAGAGCCAAGTCAAGATCCTGCATTTATTGTTTTTATTAATGATGGTGGATGTAAGAATGGGATAAAACGCTTCATTGTAGAATCATCTACTAAACCGCTATTTTGGCAGTTTGTAGGTATAGGGGATTCGAACTTTGATGTTTTACGTAAACTAGATTCGATGGAGGGGCGCTTCATTGATAACGCCAATTTCTTTCATCTAGATAGTATGGAAACGATAACTGATGAACGCTTATATGAGCAATTACTTGATGAGTTTCCAATGTGGCTGAAAGGTGCGAAAGAAAAAAGAATTATATAACCAAGATAAGGTAGCCGTTGAAGCGAAGAAAATCGTCTTTTGAGACTGCCTTTAATTATGTTCAGTGATAGTAAAAGAAAGATTTTGTACTTCCGCTTTTTATTTAGCTTTCTCTCGTGCTATCATTAATTTGTTAGAATTTTCTATTATTAGAAGGGGTGAAGGAATGGAGCAATTACTTGTGGATGTTGGTGGAAGAGATTTGGCGGTTACACTTGATGGGCAAGGAGACAATACCATTGTATTTTTACACGGCTTAACTGGACATCAGCATAATTTTTATCATTTAGTTCAGTTGTTAAAAGCAGACTTTAAAACGGTATCTGTGGATTTGGCAGGGCGAGGGGAAAGTGACCCATCAGAAACGAGTTCTGTATTACAACATGCTAAAGATGTATCCATATTACTAGAAAAGCTAGCAATCAACGAGCCGATACTTATCGGACATTCAATGGGTGCATTTATCACATCGATTATTGCTAGTGAGCATCCACATGTGAAAGGAGTAATTTACTTAGATGGGGCATGTAAAATTGACCCTGCACTTAGTGCAATACTACAGCCCTCACTTGGTAGACTGCACAAAACGTATTTGTTTAAGGACCAGTACTTACAAGAAATGCAGCAATTATATACAATGTTAGGTATCACATGGTCTGAAGAGATTGAGCAAGCGGTGTTGTACGAGGTTGTCGAGATAGATGGTATTTGGAAGAGTAGAATGCATGTCCAAAATATAAATGAGGATTTGCAAGGTTTTGCAGATTATGATCCGAAGGCAATAGCAGCAAAAGTTGCGAGTCCTGTGCTTTTAGTGATGGCGACCGGTGCAATTGGCCCATTACCTGCATTGTTTGCAGAACCGCTATTTCAAGATACAGTGAACTATACAAAAAATATTCAAACGTTTGTAACATCGAGCAATCATTACTCCATGGTAGGCGATAAACAGCCAGATATGAATCAGGCTATTTATGATTTTGTGAGATCATTATAAAGGAAAAAGAGGAGACGAATGTATTCGTCTCCTCTTGGCGTCTAACTTATTTTAATGGCCCACCAAGTTTTGTGATGGCTTCAGATACGTTTGAAAATTTCTTGAAGTTGTCGTTGAATAGACCAGCAAGTTCAGCAGCTTTTTTATCATAAGCAGCTTTATCAGCCCATGCATCGCGTGGGTTAAGCACTTCTGTTGGTACACCTTCAACAGCTGTTGGGATGTGTAAACCGAATACAGCATCTTGAATTGTTTCTATGTTGTTTAATTTCCCATCGATTGCAGCATGTACCATTGTACGCGTGTAAGAAAGCTTCATACGACTACCAGTGCCGTATTCGCCTCCAGTCCAACCAGTATTTACTAGGAATACTTGTGCACCGTGCTCATCAATTTTTTGACCTAGCATTTCAGCATACACAGTTGCTGGAAGTGGAAGGAATGGAGAACCGAAACATGTAGAGAATACTGGTTCTGGCTCTGTTACACCACGTTCTGTACCAGCAAGTTTTGAAGTGAAACCGCTTAAGAAGTGATACATTGCTTGTTCTTTTGTTAATTTACTGATTGGAGGTAATACACCAAATGCATCAGCTGTTAAGAAGACGATTGTTTTTGGATGACCTGCAACAGACGGATCAACAATATTTTCGATGTATTGGATTGGATAAGCAACACGAGTATTTTCTGTTAAAGAACCGTCATCATAGTTACATACGCGAGTCTCTGGGTCAACTGCTACGTTTTCTAAAACAGAACCGAAGCGAATAGCATTGTAGATTTCTGGTTCATTTTCAGCAGAAAGGTTGATTGTTTTTGCATAGCAACCGCCTTCGATGTTGAATACGCCGTTATCAGACCAACCATGTTCATCGTCACCGATTAATTTGCGGTCAGCATCAGCTGATAATGTTGTTTTACCAGTGCCAGATAAGCCGAAGAATAATGCTACATCGCCAGCTTCACCAACGTTTGCTGAACAGTGCATTGAAAGGATACCTTGTTCTGGTAATAAGTAGTTCATAATACCGAAAATAGATTTTTTCATTTCACCAGCATACTCAGTACCACCGATAAGGATGATTTTCTTTTCAAGAGATACAATGATGAAAGTTTCAGAAGCTGTACCATCGACTGCAGGATCTGCTTTGAAGTTAGGAGCTGAGATAACTGTGAAGTCAGCAACATGAGAAGCTAATTCTTCTTTTGTTGGACGGATAAATAATTGATGACCGAAAAGATTGTGCCATGCGTATTCATTAATTACTTGGATGCCAAGTTGTGAGTCTTTGTCAGCACCAGCAAATCCTTTGAATACGAATAATTCGTCACGTTCTTTTAAATACTTGACAACTTTTACATATAAATTGTCAAATACTTCAGACGAAATTGGTCGGTTTACTTTTCCCCAGTCAATTTTATCTTTTGTATCTGCTTCTTCTACCATATATTTATCTTTAGGTGAACGACCAGTGTATTTACCAGTTTCTGCACGCACTGCGCCATCTACTGTTAACATTGCTTCACCACGAGATGTAGCTTTTTCAACTAATTGTGGTACTGAAAGTTGAACGTTAATGTTCCCGCCGCTTAATAATTCCTTCAGTTCGTTTGCAATTTCTACTGAATTCATCGATTAAATACCATCCTTTTTTATAGTATTCCCTTGTGTTCGAGGGAGTTTTTCTTAATTTCAAAAATAGTATAACACAATTGCTTAAATAATCTATACTAATTCAGAAATTATTTTTGTGATTTTATTACTTTTCAAGAAAACGACATAAAACGATTGACAACGTTCTACCTTTTACGTAAGATGAGAAATTGAACGGATACTCTTATCCCGAGCTGGTGGAGGGTCAGGCCCTGTGAAACCCGGCAACCTGCATGAACTATTTCACGACATGCGTTGGTGCCAACCTGATGCAAGGGGAAAACCCTTGAACGATAAGAGTGAAAGGTTACGAAGTCATTATTCCTTTCCTCATGTATAGTACACGTGAGAAAAGGATTTTTTTATTTGTAAAAATGAATGTAAAGGTAAGTATATGCACTTCTTTCCTTATTATAATGACGGATCTTTCGAAATCCTCGTGTTAAAAGCAACAACTGTTTTTTTGTGCGAAAGTGAAACGACAGCAACAACTGTTTTTTTGTGCGAAAGTGAAACGACAGCAACAACGGCTTGGAGTTCAACCCTTTAGGGGCGAACTTGACATGTGGGTAATGAGTACCGTATTAATTTCGCAAATACTATTTGTAAGAGTAATAGGAGGGAAACCAAATGACAAACCGTCGACTGTTTACATCAGAGAGTGTAACAGAAGGACATCCAGATAAAATTTGTGATCAGATTTCGGATGCCATTTTAGATGCCATTTTAGCAGAAGACCCAAATGCACGTGTAGCGTGTGAAACAACTGTAACAACAGGCTTAGTATTAGTAGCAGGGGAAATTACTACTTCTACTTATGTAGATATTAAAGGCATTGTCCGCGATACTGTCGCTGAAATTGGCTATACACGTGGGAAATATGGTTTTGATGCTGAAAACCTAGCTGTACTAGTGGCGATTGGTGAGCAGTCACCTGATATAGCGCTAGGTGTTGACCAAGCATTAGAAGCACGTGAAGGTACTATGACAGATGCAGATATCGAAGCCATTGGAGCAGGTGACCAAGGGCTAATGTTCGGGTACGCTTGTAACGAAACGCCTGAACTTATGCCGTTACCAATAAGTTTAGCGCATAAATTGTCTCGTCGTTTAACAGAAGTACGTAAATCAGGTGAATTAGCATATTTACGTCCGGACGGTAAAACACAAGTGACGATTGAATATGATGAAAATAATGTTCCTGTTCGTGTGGATACAATTGTTATTTCAACTCAGCATGATGAAGAAGCAACACTTGAACAAATTCAAGCAGATTTAAAAGAATCAGTAATTGCACCAGTTGTTCCGAGTGAATTACTAGATGCTAATACGAAATATTTCATCAACCCAACAGGCCGTTTCGTAATCGGTGGACCAAAAGGTGATGCAGGTCTTACTGGTCGTAAAATTATCGTCGATACATACGGTGGTTATGCTCGTCATGGTGGTGGTGCATTTTCTGGTAAGGACGCTACAAAAGTGGATCGTTCAGCAGCATATGCAGCACGTTACGTAGCAAAAAACATTGTTGCAGCCGGCTTAGCAGAACGTGTTGAAGTACAGCTTGCCTATGCCATTGGTGTAGCACAGCCTGTATCCATCGCAGTAGACACGTTTGGGACAGGCAAAGTAAAAGAAAGCGACATCGTAGAATGGGTTCGTGAGCTATTCGATTTACGTCCAGCTGGTATCATTAAAATGCTTGATTTACGTCGCCCTATCTATAAACAAACTGCAGCCTATGGTCACTTTGGTCGTACAGACTTAAACGTGCCTTGGGAAAATACTGACAAGGCTGACGCATTAAAAGAGAAAGCTAGTCTATAAGTCGCTTTTCAAAAAAGCATAGATATGTTTTCATAAAGGTATACTTTCTTAAAAGGAAAGGGGACTAAGAATATTTCTTAGACCCCTTCTTTTTCATTAGAATTCATTTTTGCAAGGATTTGTAATACTGCCCTTTTTCTGCGTATTCGCGAACGATACGTTCCATATCTTCTTTGTCTTCAGCATTTAATTCACGTACAACTTTTGCTGGACGTCCTAATGCTAAGCTATTAGGAGGAATGACTTTGCCTGGAGGTACAAGACTGCCAGCACCAATAAATGCACCCTCTCCGATCTCTGCCCCATCTAAAATAATTGAGCCCATCCCTATCAAGGCATTTTTTCGAATCGTACAGCTATGTAAAGTGACTTGGTGACCAACTGTTACTTCATCTTCGATAATTAACGGGTATTTTGGACTTTGATGTAAGCAACAAAGGTCTTGTATACTTACGCGTTTACCAATAATCGTAGGAGATACATCGCCTCGAATAACAGTATTAAACCAAATTGTCGTTTCAGCACCTATCGTAACGTCGCCGGTAACGGTCGCATAGTCGGCAATAAAAACAGATGGATCGATTGTTGGTGATTTATCTTTAAAAGGATAGATCATAGAAATCGCCTCTTTTCTTTCTTTGATGTAATATTATCGTATCAAATACGCAACTTATTGGAAATATAAAATTAAAATGTGAAATATATTTAGTTATAATCATTGTGTAACTATTTTTTAGGAGGACTATGTGAATGTGGAAATGGGAAGCTGATGGAAACGCTAAAGCTGTGATTGCTATACTTCATGGTGCTTATGAAAATCACCGCTGGTATGCATGGCTTATAGAAAAACTTAGAATGGAAGGCTTCCACGTAGTCATGGGAGATTTACCGAATCATGGCGCAAACGCAACACTTGCGCGTGTCCATGATGAAGACTTTAAAGAATATAATAAATATACAAGGCATCTAATTGAAAATGCCTTTTCATATGATTTACCTGTTTTTTTAATAGGACATGGCCTCGGTGCAACATTAGTATTACATACGATGCACAAAAGAAAATATGAGTGTGCAGGGATTGTTTTAACCTCACCTTGGCTGAACTTGAAGTTACTGCCAGGGAAAATGTCTAATGCTTTAACAAGCCTAAGTGCCTTAACGGCAAATGTCAAAATAACACATGATATTACATTTGAAAAATTGACGCGCAATGTGGAAGGTAGGAATGAAATGAAAGATGATTTTCCCTTTAAGTCAGTTGTCTCGGTAAAATGGTATCGTGAACTACAACAAATGATGCGCAATTTAGTCATCATGTCTAAGGCAGAGTTTCCGAATATGCCAATGCTTGTTATGACAGGAGAAAAGGATGGCATTACTGAAACGAGACAGACACGTATTTGGCTACATCAACAGGAATTTACTGAATTTCAATTTAAAGAATGGGCGAAGTGCTATCATAATCTATTTCATGAGGTAGAGCGTGAAGAGATATTTGTTTATATACGTGATTTTATCAATAATGCTCTTCGTCGAATTGGATATATAATTGAATAAATGATTGCCCTCTAATATAAATAATGGTTCTTTAGACTATAGTTACTTGAAAAATAATGTTGTAATTTTCTGAAAAGTGTAATACTATAATTTCTAAATGGAAGGACATTCAAAATTTGGGGGGATTTAATGGAAGCTATCGTTGGAAAACTCAATGATATTTTATGGGGACCGTGGTTTATTTATGGTATTTTATTAATCGGACTATTTTTCTCAATTATTACGCGGTTCCTACAAGTTCGACACATTAAAGATATGTTTGTCTTAATGTTTAAAGGAGAAAAGTCTGATAAAGGGATATCATCTTTCCAAGCAATGTCAATTGCCTTATCAGGTCGTGTAGGTACAGGTAATATTGCAGGTACTGCTACAGCAATCGGGATGGGCGGTCCTGGAGCAGTATTTTGGATGTGGGCAATTGCGTTCATCGGTGCTGCCACTGCATATGTTGAGTCGACATTAGCTCAGATTTATAAAGAAGAGAAAGAAACTGAATATCGTGGAGGGCCAGCCTTTTATATCGAAAAAGGAATGGGCCAAAAATGGTTTGCCATTATTTTTGCGATTGCTGCATTAATCGCAATGTTAATATTAATGCCAGGTGTGCAATCGAATGCGATTGCTGGTGCCGTTGAAAACGCTTTTGGTATTGAGACATGGATTACTGGACTTATTATTGTTGTGTTATTAGGTGCAATTATTATCGGTGGGGTTAAATCGATTGCAAATGCTGCGCAAATAATTGTACCTTTTATGGCGTTAGCTTATATTATTATGGCAATCATTATTATTGTTATGAATATTTCAGAAGTGCCTACTGTATTTGCATTAATTTTCTCAAGTGCTTTTGGTGCTCAGGAAGTCTTTGGTGGGATTATTGGCTCAGCTATTGCTTGGGGCGTTAAGCGAGGTATTTATTCAAATGAAGCTGGTCAGGGAACTGGTGCGCATCCAGCCGCTGCAGCAGAAGTTTCACACCCTGCTAAACAAGGTATTGTGCAAGCAGCTTCTGTGTACATTGATACATTATTAATTTGTTCGGCTACTGCATTTATGATTTTATTTACTGGTATGTATAATGTGCAAGATGAAAAAGCAGCAGAAGGTACGGTTTCGTTCATTCATATTGGTGAATTCAATCAAAATGGTCTAACTGGAGAAGAACAAATGACGTTTGCGAAAAGCATTAAAGAAGGCGCTGCATATACACAGTATGCGGTTGAATCCTCACTACCAGGCTTTGGCGCACCATTTGTAGCGATTGCTTTATTCTTCTTTGCATTTACCACAATTATGGCCTATTACTATATTGCAGAAACAAATGTGGCCTATTTATTTAAAGGGAAAGCCGAGAAGATTTTTATTTGGCTAGCCAAAATTGCGATTTTAGTAGCAGCTTTCTATGGTACCGTTCGAACATCCGATCTTGCTTGGGCGATGGGGGATGTTGGTTTAGGTTTAATGGTATGGGTAAACGTTATCGCCATCTTAATCATTATGAAACCTGCTATTGTCGCATTAAAAGATTACGAGAAACAGAAAAAAGAAGGAAAAGACCCTGTCTTCGATCCTCGTAAACTAGGTATAAAAGGTGCAGATTTCTGGATAGACTACAACGAAAAACGTAAAAATAAATAGTGAAAAACGAGACTATGACCCTTTCATCATAGTCTCGTTTTTTTATCGGTAGGTAGCTCTTTCATTTTTTGCAATGCAATGATAAATGGTGGATCATTTTGTTGATTTAGAAATTCGTATTTTAACACATGTACATATTTTTGCGGTAAATGACTGACATAATCAATAACGGCATCGCGTTCTTCTTTGCCGCCAGGATGACCATGGTAAATGACAAGGACAATAATACCGCCTATTTTTAGTAGTTGAAGTAAATCTGTAATCGCTAAGATAGTCGTATTTGGTTTTGTAATGATGTCGTGATCACTACCAGGTAAGTAGCCAAGATTAAAAATAGCAGCGGTTACTGGCTTTTGCACATGTTTTGCCACATGTTCGTGTCCTGTATGTAATACAAGAGCACGGTGTTCTAGCGCGTTATCGAGAAGTCGATGGAGTGTTGCATCGACAGCACTTTTTTGCACATCAAAGGCAAATACTTGTCCATCATCGCCAACGAGCTGCGCTAAAAATAAAGTATCATGTCCGTTTCCTGCAGTGGCATCCACTACCGTATCGCCAACTTCAATAGCTTCCGTTAATAGCTGCTGGGCATATTGTAAAACACGTTGTAGCTTCATTTTACGGCCTCAGTCTTAAAAAATTTTCCTTGCCAGCTTCCTCGTCGTTCTAATTCTGCATCAATGCCATTTAATACTTCCCATTTATTCACACTCCACATAGGTCCAATCATTAAATCAATCGGTCCATCACCTGTTATACGATGGATGACCATGTTTGGTGGCAAGATTTCTAATTGATCTGCTACTAGCTTCGTATAAACATCCTGATCTAAAAATTCGAGCATGCCCTTTTCATATTGTTTCACCATCGGCGTACCCTTTAATAAATGCAGTAAATGAATTTTAATGCCTTGGACATCGAGCTTTGCCACTTCACGAGCGGTCTCCATCATCATGTCATAGTCCTCAAGAGGAAGTCCGTTAATAATATGGGAGCAAACACGAATACCATGTTTACGAAGCTTTTCTACACCCTCTACATATGTGGCATAATCATGGGCGCGGTTAATAAGATTTCCTGTTTTTTCGTGCACGGTTTGAAGGCCAAGTTCAATCCATAAATACGTACGTTCGTTTAGCTCTGCTAAATATTCAACCACATCATCTGGCAGACAGTCTGGGCGTGTCGCAATCGATAGCCCAACGACGCCTTCTTGTGCTAATGCAGCTTCAAATTTCTCTTTCAATACAGGAAGGGGGGCATGGGTATTAGTGTAAGCTTGGAAGTAAGCCATGTATTTGCCATCCTTCCATTTCTGATGCATTTTGTCACGAATTTCAGCGAATTGCACATCGATTGGATCCACTTTGTTCCCAGCAAAGTCACCTGAACCTGCAGCACTACAAAATGTACAGCCACCAAATGCGACTGTGCCGTCACGGTTTGGGCAGTCAAACCCTGCATCAAGTGCTACCTTAAATACTTTATGGCCAAACTGATCGCGTAAATAGCGATTCCATGTATAGTATCTTTTCCCCTCTGAAGGAAAAGGAAAGTTAGTTTCTGTCATGTATTTCACTCCTCTAACACTATATATTATCATGTGCTTACGCTTCCGTCATGAAGTAATGATTTTATAGTGTACGAGAGGTTGCAAAGACTCCCACTTCCAAACAACGAACAAACAGGGCGTTTAAGGCGGAGATTAAGTAATTGTAGTACCAGATGAAAGAACACCTACTAGTACTCTAGCTTTTGGTGTAACGTATGTAGGACAGTAATTTGTGCAGCATCATCTAATAATCGGTGGTGATGAAAAAACGTCATCGATTAAGTTTCACTTTGTGAATGAGAGGTAAATTTATTTTCCTTGTACAATTTCATTTTTCGGCATAAACTAACTATTTAGAGTGGCGAAATAATGGAGGTCATGATATGCCAAAAAGTGTTTGGTTTCTAATTATCGGTATGCTTGTGAACACAACGGGTAACTCTTTTTTATGGCCTTTAAATGCCATATATATGCATGACTATTTAGGCAAGTCTCTTGCAATGGCTGGCTTTATTTTGATGCTGAATTCAGCTGCTGGTGTGTTAGGTAATCTACTAGGCGGTTACTTATTTGATAGAATCGGTGGCTATAAGTCAATTATGCTGGGTATTCTATTGACGATTGTTTCGTTAATCGGTCTTACGATTTGGCATGGATGGCCACATTATGTGTGGTTCTTAACAATTCTGGGTTTTAGCGGGGGCATTGTCTTTCCGGGCATGTTCGCATTAGCTGGGGCTGCTTGGCCAGAAGGAGGTCGAAAAGCGTTTAATTCGATCTACTTAGCACAAAATTTAGGTGTGGCAGTTGGTCCTGCCCTTGCAGGTATTGTCGCTGATTATAAGTTTGACTACGTATTTATGGTGAATTTAGGGATGTATATATTGTTTTTCTTTATAGCATTACTGACGTTTAGAGGGTTAGATGCGAGAAGCATTGCACCAAAAAATGTAGTGAGTGAAAGTAAGCGCATTACAAATAAAGCTCCATTCTATGCATTATTAATACTTAGTGCATCATCTGTGTTATGTTGGATTGCCTACTCACAGTGGAGTGCAACTATTTCTTCTTATACTCAAGATCTAGGGCTGGGCTTAAAGCAATATAGTCTACTTTGGACAATTAATGGCTTACTAATTGTTGTTGCGCAACCATTAATCGCACCATTGGTGAAGCGATGGGAAGATAAATTAAAAACACAACTAGTATTTGGTGTTATCCTTATTGCGATTTCTTTTGGAATTATTGCATTTGCGAGTGACTTTAAAATGTTTGCTGCTGCAATGGTTGTATTAACATTCGGCGAAATGTTTTATACGCCGGCTTTACCGACTATTGCCAATCAGCTTGCACCAAAAGGGCGCCAAGGCTTCTATCAGGGAATTATTAATAGTGCAGCAACTGCCGGCCGTATGATTGGGCCTTTATTCGGTGGCATTATGGTTGATCAGTTCGGTATGATTGCACTCGTATCAATATTAGTCGTCATCGTTTTAATGGCGATTATTCCATGCCTCATGTATGATCGTCCGTTAAAAAGAGATAATACTATGGTGATAGATTAATAAATAAAAAATGGGTTTAAAACGAAGAAAAAGTGTGCTGAAGCAGATTTTTCCTTCGTTTTTTTATTTTGGAGTTGAAATTACCTGAGATAAAGATTACAATCATACATATTCAAATATTTGAATATATAAAAATGATAAGCCTAATCGCAAAGTACAGTTATTATGGGGGGATTTACGTGGAAGAAGGCTTACAACAATTTAAAGCTGATTTCTTTAAAGCTCTAGCACATCCATTACGCATAAGAATTCTTGAACTATTAGTTGATGGACAGAAAAGTGTAAATGAGATTCAAAGCTGTCTGGAGAAAGAAGGCTCAGCTGTTTCCCAACAGCTAAGTGTATTACGGGCGAAGAATATTGTATTTGGGATGAAAGAGGGAAAAAAAGTTTACTATTCTTTGAGCGATCCTATGATTATTGAATTACTAGACGTTGCAAAGAAAATTTTTAACAATCATTTAGTCAATACAATTTCAAGATTAGAAGAAATGACCATCAGTGAAAATAACGATGAGATTATATAAGAAATGTTTCTGTTATCTCCTGGGAAAGTATCCTGAAATCTAATTAAAGGTATGTCTTGCTAACTTGATTCGATGAAATTTATTATTTCGAAGGGAAGATTTACTATGAAGTCACTGTTTACAGGGCGGCTTGAAGGGTATTCTGTGGGTCTTTTTAAAAAAGATTTACTGTCAGGTATTATTGTTGGTATTGTTGCCATCCCACTGGCAATGTCATTTGCTATAGCTTCAGGTGTAAAACCTGAGTATGGAATTTATACAGCATGTATTGCTGGAATACTCATATCCGTATTTGGAGGTTCAAAATATCAAATAGGTGGACCTACAGGCGCTTTTGTACCTATTCTTTTAGGGATTGTTCTCACCTATGGCTATGAAAATCTTTTAATCGCAGGGTTGATGGCCGGCATAATTTTATGTTTAATGGGGATTTTTAAGTTAGGCTCGCTCATAAAATTTATCCCACGACCTGTCACAATAGGGTTCACTGCTGGTATTGCAGTGATCATATTCACGGGTCAAATTGCCAATTTTTTAGGATTAACGGGTATTGAACGGCACGAGTATTTTATTGCAAACGTAAAAGAACTTGTCATGCATCTAGGCACTACGAATTTATATAGTATTTTAATAGCTATTATTTGTCTTGTGATAATTCTTGTAACACCAAGAGTTTTACCAAAGGTACCAGGAGCCTTGGCTGGAATTGCTGTTTCTACACTTATCGCAACGTTTTTTTTCTCAGAACAAGTTGCCACAATTGCTACAGCCTATGGTCAAATTCCTAATACCTTACCAAATTTTTCGATTCCTGAAATTACATTTGAGCGTATTCAATTATTAATAGGACCTGCATTTGTCATTGCCATGCTCGGGGCCATTGAATCACTATTATCAGCAGTAGTAGCGGATGGTATGACAAATAGCAAGCATAATAGCAATAGAGAGCTTGTTGGACAGGGGATCGCTAATATTGTGACACCTTTGTTTGGAGGGATTCCTGCAACTGGAGCCATTGCACGTACAGCTACCAATATTAAAACGGGTGCAGTATCACCAGTGTCAGGTATTATTCACGGCATATTTGTATTAGTGACGCTATTGTTATTAGCCCCTTATGCTTCTCATATTCCGTTGG
Organism: Lysinibacillus sp. NPDC048646; assembly: GCF_050272295.1. Taxonomy (NCBI): domain Bacteria; kingdom Bacillati; phylum Bacillota; class Bacilli; order Caryophanales; family Bacillaceae; genus Lysinibacillus; species Lysinibacillus sp. NPDC048646. The sequence goes on along the minus strand of NZ_JBNNLZ010000009.1, from coordinate 119,511 downwards.
CAAGTATGGCGCCTGTTTTAATGGTTGTTGCTTGGAATATGAGTGAACAAAAGCATTTTGCTCATATTGTCAAATTGAAATCAGGAGATTCACTTGTCCTTATTATTACATTTTTACTGACTGTTTTTACGAGTTTAACATTAGCTGTTGAAGTAGGTCTTGTTTTAGCGGTTGTATTGTTTGCGAAACGTATGAGTGAGATGCTTGTTGTATCGAAGGTATTACCAGATCATTCGAATTCGAGCGGCAAGGTGCAACCGAATATTGTCAACCAAAAACATGATTGTCCGCAAATTAGTATATACACCATTGAAGGTCCATTATTTTTTGGAGCAGCTCAAACTTTTGAGCAAACGATTTTAAATTCCATTCATTATCATCCAAAAGTTATAATTTTACGAATGAGTAAGGTGCCTTTCATGGATTCTACAGGTGAATCTTATTTTAGCAATATAGTGGAAAATTTCACAATGCGAGGTGGCACGGTTTTAGTTACAGGTGTGCAAGAAGAATTGAAAGTGGCACTTCAGCGGAACGGTTTATTTGGAAAAATTGGTGAAGAAAATTTCTATCATCATACAGGTGCAGCCATCGACAATGGCCTAAGTTATTTGGATGAAAATAAATGTATAGGGTGCAAGCACTTTGCGTTTCGTGAATGTACAAAATTATCGGAGCCGAAGAAGTGCCTGGCACGCATATAATTCTGACAATTTACTACAATTCAAAAAAGCTCCGTATGATGGAAATCCTCGTACGGAGCTTTTTCATGTTCAGTGCTACAATTGCTCAATTTGTTGTTGCTCACAATAATGGCAATAGGATTGTGAGCGTAGTGGTGAGATTTGAGATGAATAGGTTCTTAGTAAGGTCGTATCAAGAAATGAGTAGAGCGATGGACTATCGTGCTTATAGTGGTGATAGGAACTGTAGGGATAGTATTCCATCTTGTCAACAATAGGCGTCTTTGTTGAGATGGGGTTGCGATGGATGTAGCGACTTACGGTAAGCATGCCTATAGGTGAGGGAACAAGCTCTGCGAAATATCGACGTTCGTAAAGCTGACCAGTATATTGATGTTTCTTGTGGAAGTAATCACTGTAACGGCGGTTGATGATTGCCATAACTTTCACTAAAGGTACTTCAGGTGAACGGATAAGCAGATGATAGTGATTAGACATAATACAATAAGCGACGATACTAAACGTATATTTTTGATGGGCATATTGCAATACACGAAAAAATGCTTGGTAATCAGCAGCGCTGTTAAAAATAGCTTGGCGATTGTTACCACGCATCACTACATGATTGTAATGATGTGGAGACCACTGACGTTTTTTTCTAGCCATAGACCTTCCCTCCAGAAGTTTTCTTAAGCATAAAAATGATAACAAATCTCGTCAATTACACACATGTTTTAAAAGTAATTAATATTTTTATTTTGATGATGGAAAAACAAGGTGAATATTGAATTCCCTATAAAAAAAACCTTAAATAATTTTTTTCGCAAATTGTGTGCGAATTGTGTGCGTGCCAGGCACCAAAGCACTTGTGCTTTTTAGAACTTTCCATTAGAATAAATGCAATACATGTAAAGACAGTGATGAGGAATAGTAGATTTGTCATTCTTTTTAGAGAGCTAGCGGTTGGTGGAAGCTAGTAAGAAAGCAAATTGAACTCGCCTGCTGAGTCTGCTCACGTGATCATCCACGTGTGCCGTTCCTTCCGCGTTAAGGAAGCTTGAGCCGAGTGTAATCACTAATTTGGGTGGTACCGCGGGAGATACGAATTCTCTCGTCCCTTTCTAACAAAGGAAGGGGCGAGTTTTTTTATTTTTTAAATATTTTGTCAATTCTAACAGTAAGTAACACTGCACATATAAAAGGAGGAAATAACGTGAGTTTTATTCACCAACAAGTCGAAAAAAAATGGCAGCAATATTGGGCTGACAACAAAACATTTAAAACAGAAAATGAAACGGATAAACCGAAATTTTATGCATTAGACATGTTCCCATATCCATCTGGCTCAGGTCTTCATGTAGGGCATCCAGAAGGTTATACAGCAACAGATATCCTTTCGCGTTTCAAACGTATGCAAGGCTACAATGTTCTACATCCTATGGGCTGGGATGCATTTGGATTACCAGCAGAACAATATGCACTAGATACAGGAAATGACCCAGCTGAATTTACTGCAAAAAATATTGCAACATTCAAGCGTCAAATTCAAGAATTAGGTTTTAGTTATGACTGGGATCGAGAAATTAACACAACTGATCCAGAATACTACAAATGGACACAATGGATTTTCATTCAACTTTTTAAAAATGGTTTAGCGTATGTAGATGAAGTGGCTGTAAACTGGTGCCCAGCATTAGGAACAGTACTTGCGAACGAAGAAGTCATTGATGGGAAATCAGAGCGCGGTGGTCACCCAGTAGAACGTCGGCCAATGAAACAATGGATGCTGAAAATTACTGCTTATGCAGACCGTTTAATCGATGACTTAGAAGACGTAGATTGGCCAGAATCAATCAAAGATATGCAACGTAACTGGATTGGTCGTTCAGAAGGGGCAGAAGTAACTTTTGACATTGATGGTACAGACAAAAACTTCACTGTCTTTACAACACGTCCAGATACATTATTCGGTGCTACTTATGCAGTATTAGCGCCAGAACACAAATTAGTAGCACAAATTACATCAGCTGACCAAAAAGAAGCGGTTGAAGCATACCTAGATAAAGTAAAACTAAAATCTGATTTAGAGCGTACAGATTTAGCCAAAGAAAAAACTGGTGTCTTTACTGGAGCCTATGCAGTAAACCCAGTAAACGGCGAGAAAATGCCTATATGGATTGCTGATTATGTACTTGCTACATATGGTACAGGTGCAATTATGGCGGTTCCTGCACATGATGAACGTGACTATGAATTTGCCAAAGAATTTGGTTTAGACATCAAAGCAGTGCTTGAGGGTGGAGACATCGAAAATGAAGCATTCACTGGCGACGGTAAACATATTAACTCTGGTTTCCTAGATGGTCTTGGGAAAGTTGAGGCAATCAACAAAGCAATCGAATGGTTAGAGGAAAAAGGTGTGGGTGAGAAGAAAATTTCTTATCGTCTACGTGACTGGTTATTCTCTCGTCAACGTTATTGGGGTGAGCCAATTCCAATGATTCATTGGGAAGATGGTACAACAACTCCAGTACCAGAATCTGAATTACCGTTAATGCTACCGAAAACAGATAATATTCGCCCTTCTGGTACAGGTGAATCACCACTTGCCAATATTACAGATTGGGTAAATGTTGTAGATCCTGAAACAGGTAAGAAGGGGCGTCGTGAAACGAATACAATGCCACAATGGGCAGGTTCAAGTTGGTATTTCCTTCGTTATATTGATCCGAACAATACGGAAGCAATTGCAGATCCAGAGTTACTAAAACGCTGGTTACCAGTTGATATTTATATTGGTGGAGCAGAACATGCAGTACTGCATTTACTATACGCACGCTTCTGGCATAAAGTTCTATACGATTTAGGTGTGGTACACACGAAAGAACCATTCCAAAAATTATTCAACCAAGGGATGATTCTTGGTGAAGGTAACGAAAAAATGTCTAAATCAAAAGGCAATGTCGTAAATCCAGATGAAATCATTGCTTCTCACGGTGCAGATACATTACGTCTATATGAAATGTTCATGGGTCCACTTGAGGCCTCTGTTGCGTGGTCAACAAATGGATTAGATGGTGCTCGCCGTTTCTTAGACCGTATTTGGCGTCTATTTGTCAATGAAGAAGAAGGAACATTAGCAGCGAAGGTTCAAGCTTCTGAAGATAAGACACTTGAAAAATCATACCACCAAACTGTGAAAAAAGTGACGGAAGACTACGAAGGTATTCGCTTTAATACTGCTATTTCACAAATGATGGTATTCATTAATGATTGTTATAAAGTAGATGTAGTACCAACAGCTTACGCAGAAGGCTTTGTGAAGATGCTTGCGCCAATGGTTCCTCACGTTGCAGAAGAATTATGGCAATTGCTTGGACACGAGGGCTCCATTTCTTACGAAGAATGGCCAACATACGATGAGTCAAAATTAGTTGATGACGAAGTAGAAGTAGCTGTGCAAGTAGCAGGTAAAGTACGTGCAAAAATTATTGTATCAAAAGATGCTTCAAAAGAAGATATTGAAAAAGTTGCACTAGCAGACGAGAAAGTACAAGAATATATGGCTGGCAAGAACTTAGTAAAAGTAATTGTTATTCCAGGTAAGCTTGTGAATATCGTAGTAAAATAAAGAATTTATGGGAACCGAGTCATATGCTTATGAAAGCGTATGACTCGGTTCTTTTATTTTTATTCGTGTAGGTTATAGGAAAAATTACATATGCGTGCGAAAAGCATCATGAACGCGAATCGTGTTGAAAGTGTAGCATAAGCTTCAGACCAAAAAATGGCGATAGTCGATGATTTAGAGTCTGTTGTAGATGAGTTAGAAACAAATTCAAATAGTAACATTATCTTTTTGTATAGTAGTGAAGTATAGACTATAGAAATATAGTCTATTTTTATATAGCTAAAGGGGAAGAATGGAAGTGACATCCTCCATTAAAATGTTAAATTTTTAATGATTAATTGTAGCAAACATTTAACAAAGCGATTGGGAGGTGCTAGTAGATGACATCTTTTAAGGACAAACTAAATAAAGAGATTGGGGAAGCACCACGTTTTACGCAACAATTGCAGGAACGTATTTTCCATAAAGCAAAGCAACAAAGTATGCAAAACAGATGGTGGCACTATTCAACTGTTATGGTTGCTGCTACATTGACATTACTCTTTTTCATTGCAATTGGTCCGTGGAAATCAGAGAATGCCTCTAATCTCGCAACAATTGTTGATTTAGCAAAACGGGAAGAGATAAAACAATTTTCAATTGCGGTAAACTGGGAGAATAACCAATTTAAAGCTGGGAGGAGCGGGTGGGTTGTACGTCAGAGAGAGTATGACAAGGGTTTAGAAACAGAGTTATTCGAAAACGTTCTTCAAAAGGCTGTTCTATCTAAGAAAGATGATAATTATAGTGCATTTCGTGATATTTGGATTGAGTTTGACAATAAACAAACAGCTAAGCTAAAAATATTACTCAATGTTGATCAATTAGCTTTTATTGATATTAAAACCAATGTATTTTACAAAGTGAATGATTTGAAAGTCGCGTCGGAATTTATTGCCTTTTCTTTTAAAGAAGATAGCACTATTAATAGTTCATGGATTCCTTTGTCCATTTTTTTAGTAGTTATCATACTAGTCGCGTGGCGTACTGAAAGAATCATTCGGAAAAAATTTAACATCCCAAAAGAGCAAAAATATGTTAGCAAAAGTCATCAGCGTACCATGTATATTGTTCATTTCATAAATTTTATCATGTTGTTGGTATTTATAATAAAAAACTGGGTTATATATATTGCTGCTGCCATGACTATTATTCTTGTTTCATTGCTATTTTATATAGCCATTGACTATTATTATGGACGTGAAGAAAAAAGGCATTATATCTCTATTACTTCGGGACTGCTAACTTTGGTACTATTTTTGGGGTTTATATTGATAGGGTATCTATAAAATATAAATTGTTTGTTAGTTCGTCTAAAGTTCATTTACCTCTTTTACAATAGCGAATGTAAAGAAAATAGAGGAGTGAATAAGATGAAAAAACTTGCAGAGTAAAAACGTTGGTTTTGTTAAGAAGAGAGGCGTCTCAATTTATTGTTGAGACACCACCGTTTACTAAAAAGAGTTATTGCCATGTTTTTAATACTTGCAGCGGAAAGGTGAAACAATCAGACAAAAAATAGAGATGCCTCTATACGAAGACAACATCTCTTTATGTGATCTGCTTCGTTCTTGTTACTAATCGCAATCACTTTTTCTGCTATTAAATGTGATATTTAAAAAAAGTATATAAAAAATAGGGAGAATCATTGTCATGATTACGATGCCTTGCCATTGATAAAATCCCCATATTGGACTAAGCAACGTACTTCCACAAGTGACGCCAATATAATAAGAAACGAGATATAAGCTGGAAGCGCTTCCCTTTTGATGGGTTGCGGTACGGCTAACAGTTGCTGATGTTAATGCATGGGCCGTAAAGAAACCCAAACAGGCAAGACATAAACCAACAATAATGATAAAAAGTGAATGGCTTAATGTTAACGCAATACCACTAACTAGTAGGAGCACACCAATAGTTCGTATGATGTTAATTCCTATTTTTTCTGCAATAGCACTAGCGATTGGCGAACCGACAATGCCTAAACTATAGGCTAAAAAAATGAAAGATATCGTTTTTAATGAAAGAGAGAAGGGTGGTTCTGTTAAATGAAACGGAATAAATGTCCACATTCCTGTAAACGATATTTGTAAAATAATCCCTAAACCAAATAATATCAGCAGATTTGGATTTTTTAAATGAACCCAAAAACCGTGTACATCTGTTTTTATTGTACGACCATGTTGTGCAAAATGCTTAGATTTGGGTAGTGCTAGCCAAACGATTATAAAAATGATGAAACCAAGAAGTGCAAGTGAAAGAACCGCTGTTTCCCAAGAGTAACGCTCTGTCACTGAGCCCATGACTAAACGACCAATTGTTCCACCAAGTGCATTACTTGAAATATAAAGTGATGTGGCAAGCCCCATCGATTGACTATCAATCTCTTCACTCATATAGGCAAGTGCCGCTGCTGGTACACCAGCAATGGCAAAGCCCTGTATAAATCGCCAAACAACAATATGAAAGAAAGAGTCACTGAATGCCATAAAAAGAAAAGGAATCACTGTGAGAATGAGCGCAACCTTAATGAACAGTAAACGTCCGTGTCGATCAGATAAAAAACCTAATACCAGTAAGCCTATAATGACAGACAATGTTGTCATCGACATCGCCAAACTTGCATAAGAAGCGGATATATTAAATTGTTCAGTAAAAAAGGGGAGCAAAGGCTGAACCGAATACATCGAAGCAAAGATGAATACGGATGCAAGACCTAAGCTCATCACGATAACCCAAAATTGCTTATCTTTAAGCGAATAACCCTGTTTGAATGTGTTCATCAGAACATCCTTATTTCATTTGCTCTGGTAACCACAGTGATAGTTGTGGCAGCAATACAACAATAGCTAAGAACACAATCATTAAGATGATAAACGGAATAACCCCTTTGACAACCTCACCAAGCTTTTCTTTGGCAATCCCACTAACAACGAAGAGATTCAGACCAACTGGTGGTGTAATCATCCCAAGCTCCATGTTAATCGTCATAATAATAGCAAAGTGAATGAGGTTGATATCGAAATGTACAAGGATTGGTAATAAGATAGGTAATGTTATTAAAATAATTGAAACTGCTTCTAAGAACATTCCCATAACAAAGAATAAGACGTTAACGATAATCATGAAAATCCATTTGTTCATATCACTTTCTGCTATCCAAGCACCGACTTGCTGTGGTACCTGTGCATTTGTTAAATATAAACCGAATAAGGAAGCGGCACCGATTATTAAGAAAATCATGGCCGTGATGTTAATGGATTCTACTAATACTTCTCGGAAGTCTTTTAGTTTCATTTCGCGATAGACGAAAAGTGAAACAATCAAACCATAAAAAACGGCGATAACTGCGGATTCAGTTGGTGTTACAATACCAGAATAAATAGTACCTAAAATTAGGAAAGGTAAGAAGCCACCCCAAATTGCTTTTAAGGACTTACGCCAACGCACCTCCCAAGTTGCAGGCTCATCTCCTTTGAAACCATTTCTTTTTGCGTAGAAGATGGCTGCAATGATTAAGATGCCAGTTAATGCAAGACCAGGAATAACGCCTGCCATGAATAATTCGCCAATGGATTGTTCAGATGTAATACCATAGATGATTAAAGGGACACTAGGTGGAATTAAAATACCTAGCGTACCACCAGCAGCAACAAGGCCCATCGAGTAACGTTTTTTATAACCTGCTGAAATCATTGCAGGGATCATAATAGAACCGATGGCTGCAGCTGTTGCAGGGGAAGAACCTGAAATTGCTGCGAAGATTGCACAGGCAACGATTGTTACTACTGCAAGCCCTCCAGGAAGGTGACCAATCCAAGCACGTAATGCTTCGATTAAATTTTTTGAAATACCACCACGCGCCATTAGCACCCCAGCAAGAACAAACCCTGGAATCGCCATCATCGGAAATGAATCAAGTGCAGTGAAAATTCGTTGTGGAATCATGTTCATATTAAAATCAATTTGGAAGAACACAATAATAGTTGATAGTGCTAAACTGACTGCTACAGGTACGCGTAAGAAAAGTAAAATAAAGAAACTAAGTAAGAGGATTAGCATATTCTTCATCCCTTCCACGTAGAATATTGACTAATCTCTCTACGAATCTTAGTAAGAATAAAATACCTGAAATGGGTAGTACTAAATAGACAACCCACATTGGAATACCAATATCAAGTGAAACCATGCCAGATGTGTAACGGTTTTCTACTAGAACAAAGCCATAATACGTATAGATTAAGCAGAATAGGATGCTTAAGCCTGTTGCTACTATGTCTAGAATACGTTTCATGGAAGGTTTTAATTGATCGTATAAAATGTCTACTTGAATATGTTGATTGTGGCGCAGTGCTAAGCCAAACCCTAAAAAAGTACCCCAAATGATTGTATATCGAGCGAGTTCTTCTACCCAAGCTTGAGGTTCGTTGAACAAGTAGCGCATGATTACGCCATAAAAAATGAGTACTACACCTGTGACAAAAAAGAAACCAGCAAGAATTTCTTCTAAATAACCCCATGCTTTATGTAAAGCTTTCATTCTGATGCCTCCTTAAGATTGTCAATTTGATTTTTATCATTCAATAACATAAGTACAATACTGAAGTAAATATTGTTTTAATCTGTACTTATGGATGGTTAACTTCCTACAGATGTTGCAACAATTAACACAACGTTTAAATGGAAATTTTAGCACCCGCTAGTATTGGGTAAGTGTAAGCGATTTACCTTTAAGAAAAAGAGTGAGTGTCGATACCTTATCGACACTCAATTTGAAGAGCTATTTTAAATCACGAATACCGTTGATTAATTCTTCCGTAATAACTTCACCGAATTCTTCATAAACTGGCTCAAGTTCAGCCTTGATTTTCTCTTTTTGTTCAGGTGTTAACTCAATAACTTCAATGCCAGAGCTTTTAATGTTTTCATATGATTTTGCGTTTTCTTCAGAAGCTAAATCCCAAGCTAAAGTTGTTGCTTCCGTTAAAGAATCTTCAACCGCTGTTAATAAATGAGCAGGGATTTTATCCCAGAACGATTTGTTTACAAAAATTGCATAGTCAAGACGGCCATGTTCAGATACTGAGAAGTATTTTTGTACTTCTTGGTATTTTTGTGTATCGAAGTTGTTAAATGTATTTTCTTGGCCCTCTACAGTTCCTTGTTGTAACGCAGCATATGTTTCACCGAATGCGATTGTTGCTGAGCCGGCATGTATAGCCTTGAATTGTGCTTCTAGTACTTTACCAGCTTGAGCACGGAATTTTAGACCTTTAAAGTCTTCAACGTTGACAAGTGGATGTTTGTTATTTGAGAAATGTTTGAAACCATTTTCCCAGAAAACTAAACCTTTAATATCGTTATTCGCTAACTGATCGGATTCGAGAATTGTTTTGGCAACATCAGACTCAAAGAATTTACGTGCATGCTCTTCGTTTTCAAAAAGATAAGGCATGTCCACATATTGCCAACGTGGATCGATTTTTACCATTTTTGTCACGGAAGGTGCAATCATATGTACGTTTCCAGATACTAATGCATCTAGCTCATCGTTATCGCCATATAATTGAGATGAAGGGTAAACTTCCACTTTTACTTTACCATCTGTTTTCTCTGCTACTAATTTAGCAAAAGCATCGGCAGCTTTCCCCTTCACACTGTCAATCGATGTTACGTGAGAGAACTTTATTACAAGCGGTTTATCTTTTGTATAGCCGCCATCTCCTTCAGCTGCTGGAGCAGAAGTTGTTTCTTTTTTGTCCCCACCACAAGCAGCAAGCGCTAGTACAAGCACAGCCATTAGTGACATGAAAAGCCATTTTTTCATTGCAATATCCCCCTAAAAAGTTTTTATTATAGTTAAAAGGACAACCTTTAAACTCAAGTTAATGATGTGATTGATTTTTGGGTAGTGCGTTAATATATTTGCTGTCATACTTTCCTGCATAATAGTCATAAACAGGTTCAAAAGCTGACTCCCATTTTTGTACATCCTGATTAGATAAGTAGTGAATATTAATGCATTCACAGGCTTCCATTTCTTGCAGACGTTTGGCACTAAGATTCTCTGCAAGTTGCCATTCCCATTCTTGTACTTCTTCTAACGTGTCAATGAGCAGTGTTTGTACATCCTTTGGTAAGGAGTCCCAAAACTCGTTATTCATAAGGAGTAAATAACCTAAGTAACCGTGATTACTAACTGTTAAGTAGTCCTGTAATGAATGAAGGTTTTTACTAGTGATATTCGTGAATGTGTTTTCTTGACCATCTACATTGCCTTTTTGCAGCTGATTAAAAACGGTATTAAAGTCAATCCTCTTTGGATAAGCACCAACGCTAGAGAATTGCTCCGCTAAAATATCGCTTGGCATAATACGCATCCGTAAATCTTTTAAGTCACTAATATGTTCGATGGGCCGGATGCTATTGCTTAACTGCTTAAATCCGCTATCCCAAACCCCCACAGATAATAGATTATGTACGTTTAATTTCTTCATTAAAGATTGACCAATTTCACTACCTACATAGCTATGAACTTCGGCAGCATTTTTAAATGCATAGGGTAAATCCATCACTGACCACTCAGGTACAAGAGTTGTAATTTTAGAAATAGCCGGTGCGATCATTTGAATATCGCCACGCAATAGTGCATTTAATTCTTCTTCATCCTTATAGAGAACGCCGTTTGGAAACACTTGAATTTCTACATGGCCATTACTTCGTTCTTTAATGAGTTCGGCAAACTTTATTGCTGCCATTCCTTTTGGTGTATTTTCACCAACAACATGTGAAAATCGAATAACAATTTGTTCTTCATGACTTAACTGCTCATTATCAACTGGGTAATCGCGCTGTTGACATGAAACTAACAGAATTATTATTAAAATGAGAACGCTAACAAATCGTATTTTACTACGCTTATTCCACATATAATTCACCCCTAATCTATTTAAGATGTGAATGTTCTTCATTGTAGTATATCTATGCAAATAAGCAATATTATGGTATTAATGGACATTTTGGTATTTATGGTATATAACAATTTACTATTTTAAAAAACTGATATTAGACCAGTCGGGACTGTTTATTTGTTGCAGTAATGAATTTTGTTGTGAAAAAAAGCAAAGAATCTGCGAGATTCCTGCGGGAAAAAAGCTAGGGAAGACCTCACAGACACTGGGGCGCCTGCGGAGGTTGTAGCTTATCCGCGGAATCGAGCAGATTCTTGTTATTTAATCTATTGGTAATGGTTGAAGGACTAATTGGTTACCTGTACAAATTATTTAATAGAATAGTATTTTGTTGGGCGACCCACTGAACCATATTTTAATTCAATATTCACGGTACCTTTTGTGGCTAAAAAGTCTAAGTATTTACGCACTGTTACTCTGGCCATTCCGACATTTTGAGCAAGTTGTTCAGAAGTAATCGAGGCTCTATGTGACATTAAATAATCTAATATTTGTTGCATCGTAATATTGTTTAAGCCTTTTGGTAATTCAAAAGATTCTTGCTGAATACCCAGCCATTTATCGATATCCTCTTGATTTACAGCATTTGTATTTAGTAACTTTTTTGTAGAGTTTTTATATTGTTGCAACGCCTTTTCAAAGCGTTCAAAACGGAAAGGTTTTATAAGGTAATCGATTGCACCAAGCCGGAGAGACTCTTGTACTGTTGGTGAGTCTCTAGCTGCTGTAATCATAATAATATCTGATGGAATACGCTCTGCACGAAGCTTTAGAAATAATTCCATGCCTGTCATATCTGGTAAAAACATATCGAGTAATATCAGATTTGGTTTTTTGAAAATTATTTTTTCATAAGCATCACGTCCATTGACTGATTCACCTACAAGTTGAAAACCATTCATTTTATTCAGAAATCCTTTATTTACTTCTAGCACCATCGGATCATCTTCTACGATAAAAACGGAAAGACTACACATTTTCTTCAGTCACCCCCACTATAATAGTAATTATTGTGCCAATATGGGCAGTAGATTCGACTTGGATCGTTCCTTTGTTAGATTCCACAATTTGTTTAACAAGTGCAAGTCCAATACCATGCCCTTCTTTTTTCTTTGTACTAAAACCATAATCAAAAATACGTTGTGGCAATCCTTCAATGCCTTTACCACTGTCCTGTACTTCTATAAATAAATGGTGCTTATCTCCGATTACCGTTATATGAACATCCTTATGAGTACTTTCGAGACAGGCCTCCATGGCATTGTCCAAGAGATTGCCGAGGATTGTTACCATATCTCCACTTGAAAAACCGCTCATAAAATCAACAAGGTTAGAATCCTCATCAATAGTTAACTCCACACTGAGTTCTTTCGCCCTCGAATATTTGCCAAGTAATAAACCTTGAATTGAATAGTCGTGTATTTTGTCATGTAAGCTACGAATGATCTCCTCTTCATCTGTTATTTCATCAATAATGAGACTTAAAGCATCCTCATTACGTTCGAGCTGAATTAATCCAGCAATACTATGGAGTCGATTCATGTATTCATGTTGCTGTGCACGTAAAGAATCAACGAGAATTTTAATGCCAGTTAATTCTTCGGCTAACATATTCGCTTCTTTTCGATCTGTTAGCATAATGAGATAGCCTGCATTTTGCTCCAAAATACGAATTGGGAATGTGCGTACTAAATACATTTGCTCGAACATTAGGAGAGGACGGTATACTTCGTGTTGCTGAATAGTATCCTCTGCAAGCCAAGTATCTTTAAATAAAGTCTTACGAGTAATCTTCTGACCAAAGAAATGTGTGTATTGCCTTGCTAATCTGTTAATAAACGTGACATTTCCACTTTCGTTAGTTGCTAATATGCCAATATCCATTGCTTGAATAATGCCGGAGCGTTCTTCCACAAGCCTGGCGATTTCATATGGTTCTAAGTTAAATGTTTGACGTTTTAAATGGTTGGCAACCCAAACAGAACCCCCTAAGCCTATAGCTAACCCCCAAAAAAGAGACGCTAATATATCAAGTTGATATTCATCTAGCAGGTTATACCATTTCGGGGCAAGTAGGCCAACTGTAATGACACCAACTTGTTCTGTGCCCTCTTCATTCATGATCGGTACGAACGCACGAATGGAGTAACCCAGTACGCCACGCGCCTTTGATATGTATTCGTGTTGCGAAAAAGCTTCTATTTCGTCTCCACCTTCAAATACTGTGCCGAGCCTACTTTCAGACGGATGTGAGTAACGAATTCGATTCATATCGATGATAACAATATAATCGACATCAGTTGTTAAGCGAATACGTTCAGCAATTGGCTGAATGATTTCAAAACCTTCAAGTTTTCCCACATTATTTTGAACTTCTGTAAGTTGTGAGACGGTCCTCGCAATAGCAATTGCCCGTGCGCCAAATTCTTTTTCAAAAGCACCAGCAAGATTATGAATCATAATTGCTCCACTGGTGGCAATAGAAAAGATGACGATAATGAATGAAAATATAAACATCTTTAAACGTAATGAAATATTTTTCATAGGAATGTAAAAGGAGGAAAAGCAACATTGCCTTCCTTCTATTAAATTCAACACCTCATTTCCTCTTTACGCTCTATGGGAGTTAAACTAGGAACTTCATTCTATTATAAATTACCATAAATGAACAGCTTGTTGTAATACAATATCGGCTATTTTGGACTGATTTCACTCGTGTACTATAACAATCGTTCCTTTGTATTCCTTATGGAAAAGGTTTATAGGAACCAGTAGATTATGTTGTATTTAGAAGGAATTAATAGTTATTACACGTTAGAAAAATATATATTTGAATAATAAAAAATAATGTGTATTTTAGTAAGAAGGATGAAATATACAAAAGGTTATTTTTGTATTTTTACTATTTAATACATTAAAAGGAATAAAGTGATTTTTTATACAGCTTTATTTAATATTTTTGCGCAAATAATTTTTGCTTATTAACGTTATAAATTTCTCTTTTGTTCTCAATATTTCTGCATGATGAATAATAACTACTTTCTGTGAAAAGGTAGTTTAATAAATATCACTACTGAATGGAAATAATAGAGAATAAAAAGTGTTACGTTAATATGAGAAAGTATGCACAAGTTTAATTATGTTGAAATAATTTATAAATATTTTGATAGTAGAGTAGAAAAATAATATTAGCTAATAAATGATGAGAAATCTGTTCTATAAACGGCTTTTTCCTTAGAGACTGTAAGGTTTAAGGTATAAAAAATATTCGGTTATTTCTAAAAAACTTTTTGGAGAAATAATATTTTTTAGAAAAACATCTTGCAATTGAATAATTCTAAGTGGTAAATTGTTTAACATGGAAGTTCATGAAATCTTCACAGGTAGCAAAAGAGGGGAGAAATGAGAATTTATGAATAAAAATAGATGGTTAATTGCATTATCTGCAATCGCTATTCACCTTTCAATCGGTGGAGCTTATGCATACAGTGTATACAAGCTGCCAATCGTCACAGAAATGGGATGGAGCGAAACGAAAGTAACGGTTGCCTTTACCATTATGATGGGGCTTGCTGGTTTTTCAGCGGCGTTATTTGGTAGCTTAGTAGAAAAAATGGGTCCACGTAAATCAGCTATGGTAGCTGCTGTGTTATTTGGAGCAGGACAAGCTGGAGCAGGCGTTGCTATTTCAATGGATTCTGTAACATTGTACTGGTTAACATATGGTGTACTTAGTGGATTAGGTATGGGGATTGGGTATATTGCTCCTGTATCGACATTAGTTAAATGGTTCCCTGACCGTCGTGGGTTAGCAACAGGTATGGCTGTGTTAGGATTTGGATCAGGTGCGCTTATTACAGCACCAGTCGCAGCAAACTTAATGGAAGCAGTTGGCATTTCTACAACGTACTTCATTTTAGGAGCAAGTTACTTCACGTTAATGATTTTAGGGGCTTTATATATTGCACCACCGAAACCTGGTTATATGCCTGCAAACATGAAAGCTGCAGCTGACAAGGGCAAAGATGTAGTGAAACAAGACTTAGCTGTTATGACAGCACGAGAAGCAGTAAAAACTAAGCATTTCTGGATGTTATGGTCAATGCATTTGGTGAATGTAACTGCTGGTATTATGATGATTTCTGTAGCATCTCCGATGGCACAGGAAATTGTAGGATTATCAGTTGCAGGTGCCGCAGCAATGGTAGGGATTATGGGGTTATTTAATGGTGGTGGCCGTTTAATTTGGGCTGCAGTGTCTGACTATATTGGTCGTTCGAACGTCTTTGTTATTTTCTTTACGATACAATTAATCACATTTATCGTGTTACCACATACGACAAACGCTATTATTTTCCAAGCACTTATTTTCTTAGTTGTTAGTTGTTATGGTGGTGGATTCTCAAACTTACCAGCATTCGCAAGTGATTTATTTGGTACAAAGCAACTTGGTGTTATTCACGGTTACTTATTAACAACTTGGTCATTAGGTGGGGTTTTTGGTCCACTTCTAGTGAGCGCAATTAAAAACGCGTATGGAAGTTACATTCCAGTATTCTATGTATTTGCAGGTTTAATTGCAATTTCATTTATTATTTCAATTACTTTACGTGCAGATGTACGCAAACGCACAGCTTTAAAAGCAGCATCACAAAACGTTGGAGACGTCTCCGCTACACAATAATTAATACTTTCAATTTGCACTTGAAAGTATAGACCGTATTAGTGTCATTTTGCACATGACGCTGATGCGGTTTTTTTTGTAGTAGTTGTTATACAACACTCGATAAATCTTCATCTAACATATAACAGAGACTGTTTGATGTCAATAACATTATGGAAAATAAAGTGATTTCGTTACTAAAAGAGAATTATTGCTACGATATGTTTGTGAGTGTAACAATACTGTGGAAGAATGGATATGCAATATGCATAAGGTGCTGACGTAAATGGAGTCCATTCAACGACCGTGACTACAAACAGTGCTTGTCATCCATTAAAATAAGCTTGAAGGAAAGCAATGCGGTGACCTTGGCAATCACTTTAGTGGAGGTAGTGTATTACTTTTATGGCGGAATAGGTTGAATCTTTTCGACACGTTGAACGTATATAAAGTAATAAAGGAGGGGTAATGAAATGGGGAAATTTTCATTAAATGAATTTGTTAACAAAACGCAACAAAATGACAACGTCAACGACTATTTTGAGTTAGAAACAGAGCGTGTATTAGAAGTTAACTTAAATGGTGAAGTTTGGTCCAAAATGGGGGCAATGATCTCTTACATAGGAGATATAAAGTTTGAGCGCGAGCGTGTTATGGAGCACGGGCTAAGTAAAATGTTTAAAAAGGCCTTAACAGGCGAAGGCACGCAATTAATGAAAGCGAAAGGTCGTGGACGTCTTTATTTAGCCGATCAAGGTAAAAAAATTACGATCTTTGATTTACAGGATGAAAGCCTTTGTGTAAATGGGAATGATTTACTTGCGTTTGAGCCGACTATCGATTGGGATATTCATTTGATGCGTAAAATGGCAGGAATAATGTCAGGTGGATTATTTAATGTAACGTTAAAAGGAAGAGGAAAGGTAGCGATTACGACACATTTTGAACCGCTGACCTTGTTAGTGAAGCCAGGTGAAACAGTTTATACGGATCCACATGCCACTGTTGCATGGTCTGGCAATTTAACACCCGAATTTAAAACAGATATTAGTTTCCGGACGTTTATCGGACGTGGCAGTGGTGAATCCATTCAAATGGCATTCTCAGGCGAAGGCTTTGTCATTATTCAACCATTTGAAGAAGTATATACTACGAGCGAAAGTTAAAAGAACGTGTTCGTAAGACTGTAGACAAACTAGACAAAAATCGAGTTAGCCTATAGTCTTTTTTCTTTAACAATAACTTTAGATAAAAGCGTTGATTTCCACTACGGGCGGACGCTTTCCGCGGGCGGGGTCGAGCTGCTTCCTTCGCTTCGCTCAGTCCAGGATCTCGACTTTCCCGCTTTTCCCGCAAGAGTCACCGCACTTCGTTCCAATCGTTGTCTTTAAAATGACATTTATTCAATACGTCTTTGGTAATCGCTCTATGCGTCAAATCAAAGAAATTGAAACGTGTATGTCGTATCACTAGTTTTTGAAATAAAAAAATGACAAAAGGTATTCAGAATTATCACATTCCGAATACCTTTTGAAATTTTATCAGAAAGAATAGTAGTTACAAATAGCCCCTATAACGAGCGTAGACCGCTATGAGCAACTATTTTCTGCCATTTTTGGACTTTGCCATGTTCAATTAGCTAGCTTCTTTAAAATATTGGCAGTAAAAGTAAATGTTGTGAGTTATCAGTTGTTTTTTCGGTAGTAACTTATGCGACATTATAATGCCGCGCTCATTCCTGCTATACGTCCTGTAACAAGTGCAGACGTAATATTATAACCACCTGTATAGCCGTGAATATCGAGGATTTCTCCGCAGAAGAATAAACCAGCTTTTTTCTTTGAGGCCATTGTTTTCGGTTCGATCTCTTTAACGGATATACCACCACCGGTAACGAATGCTTTTTCTAGAGATTGTGTACCGCTAACTGTCATTGTGAAATTGACAAGCAGTCGTGCTAAGTTACGTATTTTTTCTTGTGATAATTCAATGCCTGTCAGTTGTACATCAATATCGGCATGCTCACATAAAAAAAGTAACCAACGTTCAGGGGCTATCCCTTTCCAAACATTTTTCACTGCTTTTTTAGGATCTTCTTTCACAAGCTTGTTTAAATATTGCACACAGGTTTCCTCATTGTAATCAACAAGGGATTGAATGCGCATTGTGACAGGTTCATAACCGGTTTTCATTAGTTCCTTGACGACAAATTGGCTACAACGTAATACTGCCGGTCCACTTAGTCCGAAATGGGTAAAGAGCATGTCCATTTGGTGGGTAACGAGCACCTTGCCTTTTTTATTGAGCACTGAAACAGCAACATCCCGCAGAGCAAGTCCCTGGAGTTCACGATTTTGAATAAATGCTTCTTTCGATAAAACGGGCACCTCTGTTGGGAATAGTGTTGTCACCGTATGCCCTGCACGCTCTGCCCATGGGTAGCCATCTCCAGTCGAACCTGTTTGTGGCACTGCTTTACCACCAACTGCCACGACGACAGCTTCACTGCGTACTTCAGTGCCATCTGCTAGGCGTACACCAAGAATTTTTTCATCGTCCATCAGTAGTTTGCTAACAGGTGTGTTAAGACGTACCTCAATGTGTAGGCGCTGCATTCTACGAATAAGTGCATCGACCACGTCTTGTGCGCGATTAGAAACAGGGAACATACGGCCGTGATCTTCTTCCTTTAATGCAACACCTAGCTCTTCAAAAAAGGCAATTATATCTTCATTGTTATAAACAGTGAATGGACTATATAAAAAACGGCCATTTCCTGGAATATGCTTCACGATTTCTTCTACAGGGAGTCGGTTCGTGACATTACAACGACCACCGCCAGAGATGGCCAATTTTTTGCCGAGCTTTGTGCCTTTTTCGAGCAGCAATACTTTCTTTTTACGCTCTCCAGCAGCAATGGCAGCCATTAAACCAGAAGGGCCGCCACCAATTACGATAACATCATACATATATGTGAACTCACTTTCTTTTCATTTTTAGGAATCTTTTCTATTATACATGAAGTCTATATAGAGGGCGGCTTCTTTACATTGAAAATTAAACGAAAGTGTTTTATAATTTTTTATTCCGTACTAACGTGCGCTAAGATTTCTAGATGTATACGAAAGACAAGCGCCTGTAAGTACCCGATTGCTTTAGGCCAACAGATGTTTTTTGTGCGAAAGTGTAGTGCTAACGTAGCGGCAGCAACATAATGTTGGTCACTTAGTAGGCTTAGTCACAGGACGTGGCGTATTTAGCCTAAGTTCCGAAAATATCGGTGGAGAAATCCCCATCGATTAAAATTTAACTTTATCTGCAATGACAGCATGAAATGAACGCTTTTTCGTGCTATGATGATAAAGGTTATGCACTAAATTATGAGGTGAAAAAATAGATGTGCGGATTTATAGGATATATTAATGGAACAAATGTGATTGATCATCACCAAACAATTGAAAATATGATGAATACTATTATTCACCGCGGTCCAGATAGCGGTGGTATTCATAGTGACGATAAAGTAACGTTGGGCTTCCGTCGTTTAAGTATTATCGACTTATCTGATGTGGCAAATCAACCACTTTACAGTGCGGATGGCAATATCGTTCTCGTATTTAATGGAGAAATTTTTAACTTTCAAGATCTACGTGCAGACCTTATTGCAAAAGGTTACACGTTTAAAACACAATCTGATAGTGAAGTGATTATTTACGGTTATGTTGAGTATGGCGTTGATTTTGTAAAACAGCTTCGCGGTATGTTCGCATTCTGTATTTGGGATAAAAAGAATGATTTGCAATTCATCGCTCGTGACGGCTTTGGTATTAAACCATTGTACTATACAGAAAATACGACTGATGGCACATTCATTTTCGGATCAGAGATAAAATCGTTTTTGCCACACCCAGCATTCATGAAAGAATTAAATAAAAATGCCCTACGCCCTTATTTAACTTTCCAGTATTCTTCAATGGATGAAACATTCTTTAAAGGTGTGTACAAGTTACCACCTGCACACTATATGCTTATTAAAAATGGTCAAAAGCAAATTGTGCAATACTGGGATAAAAAATTCCATGCAAAAGAAGCGACGATTGAAAAATATGTGGAAGACATCCGCACAACGGTGAAAGAATCTGTAGAAGCGCATCAAATTAGTGATGTGAAAGTTGGTTCTTTCCTATCGGGTGGGATTGACTCTAGTTATATTACGGCATTGCTACGTCCAGACAAATCTTTTTCTGTTGGATTCTCTGACTATGAAGATATGTTCAATGAAACAAACTTAGCAAAAGATTTATCGGATACATTAAACATTCAAAACGAACGTAAATATATTTCTGCAGATGAATGTTTTGCAGCATTACCGAAGATTCAATGGCATATGGACGAGCCACAATCAAACCCATCTTCTGTACCGCTCTACTTCCTCTCCGAACTAGCATCGAAGGATGTGACAGTTGTACTTTCAGGTGAAGGCGCAGATGAAATTTTTGGTGGCTACTCTTGGTACCAAAATTCAGGCAGAATGCAACAATACGAAAAAGTTCCTTTTGGGCTTCGTAAAGCGTTACGTGGTATGGCAGAGATGCTACCGAAAAACCAGTATACACATTTCCTTGTAAAAGGTGGTCAAACAGTAGAGGAACGCTTCATTGGGGAAGCTGTCGTTTGGGATGAGGATGATGCATTAAACGTGTTAAAACCTGATTACAAAAACGGTCCATCTGTTCAAACTATTACAAAACGTATTTATGACGAAGTACCTGGTGACGATGATGTCACAAAAATGCAGTATTTAGATTTAAATCTATGGATGCCTGG
Organism: Lysinibacillus sp. NPDC048646; assembly: GCF_050272295.1. Classification (NCBI taxonomy): domain Bacteria; kingdom Bacillati; phylum Bacillota; class Bacilli; order Caryophanales; family Bacillaceae; genus Lysinibacillus; species Lysinibacillus sp. NPDC048646. The sequence goes on along the minus strand of NZ_JBNNLZ010000009.1, from coordinate 98,697 downwards.
TGATATTTTATTAAAGGCTGATAAAATGAGTATGGCGCATTCAATTGAATTACGTGTACCATTTTTAGATAAAGAAGTGATGGAGTTGGCAAAAAATATTCCATCAAGATATCGAGTCAATGATATTGATACGAAATATGTTCTTCGACAAGCAGCGCATCAGGAACTGCCTGAGGAATGGGCTAAACGTCCAAAGCTTGGATTCCCAGTACCAATTCGTCACTGGTTACGTGAAGAAAAATACTATAATATGGTGAAAGACATGTTTACAACTGACTTTGCCAATGAATTTTTCGATACTACGCAATTAGTTGGTTATTTAGATGAGCACTACGAGGGGAAAGCTAATCGTGGTCGCTATATTTGGACAGCCTATGTGTTCTTAGTATGGTATAAACAATTTTTCGTGGATATGTAATAGAGAAGTAGCTGTTCAAAAAGTCTTTATGATTTTTTGAACCGCTATTTTTTTAGCAGATTTAAAATAAAGACTTGCAAAAATATTTCAATGTATTTATGCGACTGTTTTCCTATAAATATGTTAAGATAACAGTTGGTTTTATTTTGTCTTAGAAAAATATATTTTTAGTTCAAAAAAAAGTTTGATTTTACAATGAATGGATGGATACGATGTCCAATTTAATGAAAGGTACTGCGATATTAACAATGGGGATGTTTTTATCAAAGGTTCTCGGATTAATTTATATTTTTCCGTTTTATGCGATTGTTGGCGAGGAAAACATCGCGTTGTATCAATATGCATACATTCCCTATTCGATCATGTTGGCAGTAGCCATCTCTGGTGCACCTATTGCTGTATCCAAATTTGTCTCTAAATACAATGCCATGGGTGATTATCAATCAGGTCGTAAGCTCATGAAGTCGGGCATACTGATTATGATGATAACAGGCTTTGCCTCCTTTATTGCGCTCTTTTTACTGGCAACACCAATTGCGGGGCTGGTTATAAAAAGTGATGAACAGGCATTTTCAGTCGAGCAAATTGCTTCTGTCATTCGTTGGGTCAGCTTTGCGCTAATTGTTGTACCGTTCATGAGCTTATGGCGAGGCTTCTTTCAAGGGTATGACAAAATGCAGCCGACTGCAGTTTCGCAATTAGTGGAGCAAATTGTTCGAATTGTCGTGTTATTAGGTGGCTCATTCTTAGTCGTAGTTGTTTTTAATGGAAAACCACAAACAGCGATTTCCTTTGCAGTATTTGCAGCATTTATTGGCGCAATCGGTGGTTTAATCGTCTTGTATTATTACTGGAAAAAATATCAGCCAGAATTTAATGCGCTGCGCAGTCAAAGTGTAACTTCTACGCAACTGCCAATGACGGATATTTATAAAGAAGTGATTACGTATTCGATTCCAATGGTATTTGTTGGAATAGCTAATCCACTATTTCAGCTTGTGGATATGTTAACTTTTAACGGAGCAATGGCTTCTATTGGCTTAGCGGAAGTGACAGATAAGTATCTATCAATGATTAACTTTACGACGCATAAAGTGGTGATAATACCTGTTATGCTAGCAACAGGTTTTTCTATGGCTTTAGTGCCAACGATAACGAAATACTTTACGCAAGGTGAGTATTTATCGTTACGTCATGCGATGGATAAAACATATCAATTATTAATTTTCATTACATTACCAGCTGTTGTTGGGATTTCCTTATTAGCGAATGAAATTTACTTTATGCTTTATTCAGAAAGTGAAATGGGTGCCAATATTTTAGCGCACTATGCTCCTGTGGCTATATTATTTGCGTTATTCCAAGTAACAGCGGCACTTTTGCAAGGTATCGACTTCCAAAAGTGGATTGTTTTCAGTTTACTGTCAGGCATTTTTGTAAAGTTAGCACTCAACATTCCACTGATTCGTTGGATGGAGGCAGATGGTGCAATACTTGCAACAGCAATTGGTTACGGTGCATCTATTGTTATTAATATATTAGTACTTAAGAAAACGCTTAACTATAAATCAGATATGGTAGTACGTCGTGTCATACTAATTTCTCTTTTAACAGTGGCGATGGCCGTAAGTGTATTAATCGTTCATAAACTTTTAGAGTTTTTAATGGGACCAGTGGATGGAAAATTCTCAGCGTTAGTTTATTCTGTTATTTGTGCTACAGTAGGAATTTCAGTTTATGGTTTTTTATCATTACGAATTGGCTTAGCACAAAAACTTCTTGGAGAACGGTTGACAAGAATTACAAGCAAACTGGGCTTTAAATAGGAGGAATTATGCGTTTAGATAAATTACTGGCAAACATGGGCTACGGCTCGCGTAAGGAAGTTAAGCAGCTCCTGAAGCAAAAAGCAGTGACAGTAGATGGCACATATGTGAAGGATGCGGCAATGCAAGTTGACCCTGAAAAGCAGGACGTCTCTGTTTACGGTGAACGTGTTGTATACACAGAGTTTGTTTACTATATGATGAATAAGCCGCCAGGGGTTATTTCTGCGACGGAAGATTTACGTGATGAAACGGTCATTGATTTATTAGAGCCAGTACATCAGCATTTTCAACCATTTCCAGTTGGTCGTTTAGACAAAGATACAGAAGGCTTATTACTGCTGACAAATGACGGTGTTTTAGCTCATAATTTATTGTCTCCTAAAAAACATGTACCAAAGGTGTATTATGCACTGATAGAAGGTATTGTAACAGAGGCGGACGGAGAGGTATTCGCTCGTGGTGTTGAGCTTGACGATGGCTATATAACAAAACCTGGTGAGCTCGTTATTTTAAAGTCTGCTCAACAATCAGAAATTGAGTTAACGATTCAAGAAGGCAAATTTCATCAGGTGAAACGTATGTTTGAAGCGGTGGGTAAACGTGTTACATACTTAAAACGCCTTTCGATGGGAAACTTAAAATTAGATGAAAACCTAGAATTAGGTGCCTATCGTGAGCTGACTATTGAAGAATTAGCTTCCTTGCAAAATACAGATTAAACAAGTCCTCGGTACTATACGATATATAGTACCGGGTTTTTTTTATACATATTACATATTTATCCCGATAACTGTATAATAGGATATATAAATAAAATTTTTTTATTTAATTTATTGATTCGACGAGACCACTCGTGACTAGAGGTTCAAGGCACGATAAATGTTTAATGTTCTGAAAAAAATGATAAGGAAAATGACTAGAGGATAAGTAAATGAAAAAACTGCGTATAAAATTATTACTGTCTTTGATTGCCTTTGCATTAATACTTGTTGCCGTAATTTCTTACGTAAACAGACAAATACTAGTGGCAGATATTGAGAAACAGGTAGCCATTAATCGAACATTAATTGAAAATCATATTCTCACTGATATGCAAACTGTAGATAATGCGCATTTTTATTTTGATAAAGATATCTCTGATAAGATGGAACAAGAGCTGCGAGAATTATCCAAATATTATGAAGAAAATCCAAATATTTCTACATGGGATTTACAAAAAATGAAAAAAGAGCATGGAATGGACATATACATATTGAATCAAACGAATACCGTTATCTATACGACATTTAAACACGATAAAGGATTGGATTTTTTAAGCTGTTGTGAACGCTTTTCTGCTTTATTGGATAAGCGAAGAGAAAGTGGGGAATTTTACACAGATGGTATTGATGTTTCAACGACAACAGGGGAATATCGTAAATTTAGCTACTTAGCAACACCTGACAAAAAATACTTACTAGAGATCGGCATTAAATTAAATGAATTTCCTATTTTTCAAACATTCAATTTTGAAAAAACCGCACAATATTTAGTTGAAAAATATGATGATTTGCTGCAAGTGCAAACAATTGGTCCAGGGGGCGTTTTTTTTGCTCACGCACAATCTAAACGCATTACTGTGAAAAATCAATCGCAAACGTTTCAGGATTATTATAAGCGTGCTAAACAAACGATGCAGTCGACTGAATATCAAAAAAAGTTAAAGAACGGCTATATAGAGACGTATCGTTTTTTACCTTATGAGGCTGAAACAGTTCGAGGTGAATCTACCAAACGGGTCATCTCTGTGAAATATGATAATCATGCGGAAATAGTAGCCCTAACGAAAAATACCAAGCAGTTTAGGATATTACTCATGATTGCATTAATTACGTCCTTTATCATGCTGTTAGTGATTAATGCTCTGCTGTCTAAAACAATTCAATTAGCAACTTATGACCCATTAACAAGTGTATATAATCGTGCCACCTACATTAGCAAGATGGACAATATTTTGAAAAAAAGAAAAGCGAATAAGCCAGCTTTATTACTAATAGATTTAGATAATTTTAAGCAAGTAAACGATCAATTCGGTCATGCAGAAGGTGATAGGATACTTATAGAAACAGCAAAAATTTTGAATCTAGAGGTGAAAAAGAAAGGATTTGTTGTAAGGTTTGGTGGTGATGAGTTTGCCGTTGTGTTATACGATAGCGAAGAAAATCAATTGGAACAATTAGCAAATTCTATTTTGGAGAAAATTCGTCAAATAAAATATGAAGATGTCAACATACAAAGTTGGTCTGTTCTGTCGGTGAGTATGGGCAGCGCAATTTGTGGAGAAATGAATGAATCTGAAATAAGCTTATTTGAAAGGGCTGATAAAGCACTATATCACTCGAAGAACGCAGGTAAAGATCGATACTCAAGATATAATGAAGTTGCTGCAGGGCAATAAGAAATGATGGCGTATAGCAAATAATTATATCTACTTGGTCAGTTAATCTCTTATAAAAATATAGAATTTCGGATTTGTAAACTAATATTGGTTATTTACATGTAATTCGCAACATTCCAGCGGGACAATGGGTCAAGTAAGACCTCACGGATTGCCCGCGGAACGTGAGCGAATTTTTTTTGCATTTTAATTTTTTTGGGGAGATTGCTCTGATTTCGTTTTGTAAAAAAAAGAACTACATAAAACAAGTATAGCAATAACAGTAAATATAGCATCAATATAATGAGTGAGTAGCCAACCACCAATGATTGGACCTATAAAGCCACCTAAATTTTTGAATTGTGACGCACCTAAATAAGTTGCTTTTTGTGTATCAGGTGCAATGTTATCAATCATGACATTCATTGTAGGGAAGGCGAAAATTTCACCGATTGTAAATAGTATCATCGCTGCTATAAAAAATGGATAATTATTTGAGGCGCCAAATAATATAAGACCAACTGCAAAGAAAAGAATACCTACAAGAAGTGTTGCTCTCGATGAAAAACGCTCCGATAGGATACTAATCGGTAACTGCAGTAATAAGACAACCGCAGCATTCAATGAAATAAGTAAGGAATAGAGCTTGGCACCATCTTCAATTTTCAACTCAATTAATTGAGGAAGTGTTGAATCAAATTGGGAGTACCCAATATTTATTAATATCGCACCAGAAATAAAGCTAAGGAGCACACGATTTGTTAAGAGAATCGTGAAGGTTTGTAAGATCTTTGTTGGCGTTGCTGCTTTTTGTTGCTGCATTGTATAGCGATTCAACACGAAAAATAAAAATATGGCATAAACGATATACATGGCACCTGTCAGTATAAACGGGATGCTAGGACTAGATAGTTTAGCAATATATACACCAATAACAGGACCTATAACTGCTGCTATATTAATAGCTGTATAGCGCAATGAAAATAGTCTTTTTCGTTTGTCTGCTGGCGTGAAGTCAATCATTAGCGCTTGTGTCGAAGGCTCAAAAAATGAGCGACATAAACCATTTAAGGCGTTTAATGCGACAAAGAGCCAAATAGTATGAGCAGTAGCGAAACCGAAGAAAACGATGCTCCAGACAACAACCGTTAGCAAAATAACACTTTTCCTACCGAAGCGATCTGTTAAATAACCGCCAAAGAAGCCCCCTACTGTGGAAATTAACGGAGCAATTCCGATTGTCGGTCCAATCTGTAAAGGTGTAGCGTCAATTTCATTATGTAGATAAATAGCTAAAAAAGGCATCGCCATAAAGCTTGCAATGCGCGTAAAAACAGTTCCACCTAAAATAATCCATACAAGCGGGTGAAACAACTTGGACAGTTTCATACAAAATCCTCCTCTCAACATGTAGAATGTTACGAGTGTAACGGATTGTAAAGAGACTGTAAATAGCAAAAAAAGAATGACCCCGACGAAAGGTCATTCCTTTTCTCATACAAAAATGCTTTACGCTTTAGGCGTAAAAACTAAGACGTCATTTTTACTTTTTTACTCGTCGTTGTCCATTTGCCTCGACTTGGACTCATCACCAAATCGTTAAAGGCTAACACGTTCAAATCTCTTTGAACGGTGCGAGGAGTGATGCTAAACTCTTCGACTAAATCCTGTGTAGACACGGTTCCTTTGTCTAAAATAAACATGTACACGTCTTTAATACGATTAAGCATTCGATCAGTAGTTGGTTTCATAAATGAACCACTCCTTCATCTTAATTCTCTTGGCAAAGACTAGCGGACGACAATATGTGCGGAGTGCACTTAGGCTCTTAAGTTGCTGCCTTAGACATCCCCTTTTCTAATTTTTATGCTCAGAACGATTATTCTGATAACTTCATTATATAAAAAAACTAGCTGTTTTTCTAGTGAATACGATTGAAATTTACAAATCATACACAAAGTTTATACTGTATTTTGTGGGAATTAGTGAAATAGATGCTATATGTGGTAGTGTTAGATAAATATATCTTCATTCAGCAAATGTTTTTTTCGAAAGCGTAGCGGCAGATACAGAAGACGCCCACCTCTGAAGGTGGTGAGATGAAAGCTAATGTGGTTCCTTTTCAGTGGATGTCCAAACACCTACTGAAATAGAGGAACTCAGTCTAAGAACGCCACGTCCTGTGGCAATTTATCTGTGCGAAAGCGACAGCAACACGGTTTTATCTGTGCGAAAGCGACAACAACAACAACAACAACAACAACAACAACACACGACTGTGCCTGCACAATTCAAAATCCGGACGCAATTACGCCACGGCGAAATTGCTAGACGATTATTAGAAAGCTGATTGTAATTTTTAGTGTAAAGAGTAGAATAATCTTATTATACTAGAGGAGGTACATATAATGGATTGGTTACAGGCTGCAAAAGAAAGACAAGATGAGTTAGTACAGGAGCTGCAGGAGCTTGTGCAAATTAATAGTGTACTGGATGAAACGACAATAACTACCGAAGTACCTTTTGGTGAAGGACCGTTAAATGCTCTTGAATGGTTATTAGCAAAAGGTCAATCTGAAGGACTAGAGACAAAAAATGTTGATAATTATGCCGGACATATACAAATGGGTCAGGGTGAGGATTTACTTGGTATCTTATGTCATGTAGATGTTGTGCCAGTTGGTGATGAAGCGAACTGGACATACCCACCTTTTAGTGGCACGGTTGCAGATGGTAAGTTATTTGCCCGGGGTGCTATAGACGATAAAGGCCCAACGATCGCAGCTTGGATGGCGATGAAGCTAGTAAAAGATGCAGGTATTCAACTAAACAAACGTATACGTATGATTATCGGTACGGATGAAGAGACAGGCTTCCGCTGTGTCGACCACTACTTTAAAAATGAGGAAATGCCAGCAATCGGTTTTGCACCAGATGCAGATTTCCCGCTCATTAATGCAGAAAAGGGCATCGCAGAGCTTGTGTTTTCACAAAATAATATAGGGGATGCATCAAAAGAACAGCTACTACTATTTAATGCTGGGAAGCGCCCAAATATGGTACCAGATTGTGCAGTAGCGACAATTCAATTCGTTTCTTCACAATTGGAACAGAATTTTCAAACATTTTTAAGCAAAAATCAGCTAGAAGGCTCTTTATTAATGGATGGTTCTCACTATATAATAACTATCAAAGGGAAAGCAGCTCATGCAATGGAGCCTGAAAAAGGCATCAATGCGGCTGTTTATCTTGCAGCATTTTTACAACAAGAGCTGACAACAGAGGTAAGTATGCAATTTGTTGACTTTGTGACAAAGGTATTTCATCATGATCATTATGGTCACGCCCTTGCCTTACAGTTTGAGGACGAAATGTCCGGTAAAACGACCTTAAATCCTGGTATTGTAAGCTATGATGTGACCAAAGGTAGCAAAATAGTCATTAGCATGCGCTACTCTGTAACGTATCCATTTGATGAAAAAATGACAGAAGCGCAACGCTTAGCTGCAGAAAAAGGATTTTCTCTGGATATTCAAGATGACTCAAAACCTCATTTTGTGAGTGAAGATGAACCATTAATCCAAACGCTAGCTAGTGTCTATCGACGCCATACTGGAGATTACGAAACACCCCTACTATCAACTGGTGGTGGTACGTATGCACGCGTCATGAAAAAAGGTGTCGCTTTCGGTATGCTATTCCCTGGCGAGCCAGATGTAGCACACCGTGCGGATGAATACGTTATTGTTGAAAACTTAGTGAAAGCTGCAGCTATTTACGCAGAAGCAATTGTTGAACTTGCAGGGCAAAAATAACTCGAAAATGAAAAGGATGAATGAACATGGCATACTCATTATTGAATGATCAAATCGTTGAAGAAGGATCGATTGTAGTATCACCAGAAGACCGTGGTTACCAATTTGGTGACGGCATTTATGAAGTAATCAAAGTATATAACGGAAATATGTTCACAGCACAAGAGCATATTGATCGTTTCTATGCCAGTGCCGAAAAAATTCGACTTGTCGTTCCTTATACAAAAGACGTTTTACACAAATTATTACACGATTTAATTGAAAAAAATAACTTAGACACAGGTCATGTGTACTTTCAAATTACGCGTGGTACGAATTCTCGTAACCATATCTTCCCGGATGCGAGTGTACCAGCTGTCTTAACAGGTAATGTGAAATTTGGCGAGCGTTCAATCGAAAATTTCGAAAAAGGTGTAAAAGCAACATTAGTGGAAGATATCCGCTGGTTACGTTGTGACATCAAATCTTTAAATTTACTTGGCGCTGTACTTGCGAAACAAGAAGCATCTGAAAAAGGTTGCTACGAAGCGATTTTACACCGCGGTGAAACTGTCACAGAATGTTCGTCTGCCAATGTTTATGGTATTAAAGATGGTAGACTTTATACGCACCCAGTAAATAACTACATCTTAAATGGCATTACACGTCAAGTTATTTTAAAATGTGCAACAGAAATTGGTTTACCAGTCATTGAAGAGCCGATGACAAAAGGCGACCTATTGACAATGGATGAAATCATTGTGTCTTCTGTATCTTCAGAAGTGACGCCAGTTATCGATGTAGATGGCAATAAAATTGGTGCTGGTGTTCCTGGTGAATGGACACGCAAATTACAAAAAGCATTTGAGGCAAAATTACCAATTTCAATCGAAGCGAAATAAGCGTTAGTCGTTAAAAAGTGCTACTCTAAACCTTGGTTATGAACCAAGGTTTTAGGTGGTTCTTTTTTTATAGAGCAAAATATGGATGTTTTCTCCTGAAACGTCATGTAAAATAAAAAGATGATGATTTACATGGGCAGTAAGATTGGAGTGACCTTAAAATGGCACAATTAGTGAAGATACAAGATTATGTTTCACGTTATCAAATTGATTTAGCTAGATATCCAACACAATTTGTACGGTTAAAAAAAAATCAATGGGAACGTGTTAAACGACAATGGGCGTCGGGAGAGGAAATTAGTGAGTGGCAGCATGTCGACAATGACACAGAAAATGAGCCATTCGAGGAAAAAGTACGCTTCTCGTTATTCAGAAAAATTTTTACTGGTCGTCAGAAGGAAGATATAAAAGAAGATATTGAGCAGATAGAGGTAACGAATGAGTTCGTGAATGAGGAAGATTTTATTCCGGAAGAGGAAACGACGTTAACCTTTGAGCCAAAAATAGTGTATGCACCGCAGTCTATTCACGAATTGAAGCGGATGTTCATCGACCAATTTTTCCATTTCCAAATGAAATGGGCAAGCTCAACTTTGCGAGAAAAATCGTATGTCGATCCTCGATTTATGCGTGACTCTTTATTACGTACATTACTGCAAAATTTACCGGATAATTATTTAGTGTTTTATTATCCTATTTTACAGGTGCGAAAAGCCCCAATCGAACTCGATGTTGTTTTAATGTCACCAACAGAATGTATTTGTATTACAGTGCTTGAAGCAGAAAATCAAGCGGTGTATGTAGGCAGTAGTGAACGATTTTGGGTGAAAAAAGTTGGGACAAAGGATTTTAAAATACTCAATCCTATGATTAATTTAAGCCGTATGGAATCGGTTTTAACACAGTTATTTAAACAAGATCAGCTAGATATGCCCATTCGAAAAGTTGTGTTAACACGGAATGGCTATTTCGACTATCCGGGATCGTCCTTTAGTATACAATTTGTGGATCACCGCAATTATGGGGATTGGATGCAACAGTTGAAAAAGGTATCCTCCCCTATGAAGCATATGCAAATTCGTGCAGCACAAACGATTTTAAATAATGTACAAACGACGTCCTTTAATCGTGATATTTGGCAACAGACATCACAGCCATCAGCTGAGGATTAACATATGCATGTATTATTTATTATAAATGAGGCAGCTGGTAATGGGAAAGGAAAGAAAGTTTGGCACCGTCTGCAACAACATTTAACCATAGACTATGAAGTTGCCTTCACAGAATACGAAGGGCATGGACTGGAAATTGCAAGGCATTGGGCACATGGCGCACAGACAAAAAAGCTCATCGTCATTGTCGGTGGGGATGGCACGATTCATGAAGTTGTCAGCGGTGTCGTACATAATGACTTTATGGTTATTGGCGTTGTACGCGCGGGCTCAGGGAATGATTTCGCACGATATTTCCCGATATTTCGAAATGCTAAACAAATTGAGACCTATGTACAATCTGAATTAGCCGAAATTTCGATGGATATAGGAATGATTCAGTTTGGAACAATGCAACATGAACTATTTGTAAATAATGCAGGTATTGGATTCGATGCATTTATTACAAAGCACATTAATAAGTCACGTCTTAAATATTATCTCAATAAAATAGGGCTCGGCAAACTCTCCTATGCAGCTGCTGTTGTTAGAGGATTATTTAATTTTGAGCGCTTTAATGTGACAGTTCGTACTAACGATCAAGAGTGGCATTTTAAGCAGGCATGGTTTGTCACTATGAGTAATCATCCCTATTTTGGTGGTGGCATGAAAATTTCACCTATGTCTAAACCCGACGATGGAAAAATTGAAGTGACGATTGTTCACGGCATTTCACGTTTGAAATTACTATTTGTTTTCGCGACTGTTTTTTTTGAGAAGCATACTAAGTTTAAAGAAATTACTTTTTTGCAAAGCAATCAATTTGAGATTATCGTGGGCTCTGACAAAATTGATAGTCATACAGATGGTAACTATATAGGTGTGATTGAACAGGGTATGGCTATTCATTGTGGAGTCAAACAGAATGCATGGAAGACGATGACTTTGGATAATTGAAGAAATGTCATTTCGCAATAATTTTATGCGAAATTGATGGTTTTACGTTATACTATAAAAAATCAATAAATAATTACCCAGAAGGAAATGAGGAAGAAAATTGAGATTAAGAAATAAGCCTTGGGCAGAGGAAATGATTACAAGTCATCCAGAGGTGATCATTCCAAATCCTGAAGACTTTAAAGGAAATTGGCAGGCTGTTTTCGGCAATGACAACCCGCTGCATATTGAGGTGGGTACAGGGAAAGGGCAATTTGTGACAGGGATGGCCTTACAGAACCCGAATATCAACTATATTGGTATAGAGCTTTATGATAGTGTGATAGTTTGTGCACTAGAAAATATTTTAGAGGTGAAATCTCCAGCGAATTTACGCTTATTAAAAGTAAATGGCGCGGATTTATATAAATTTTTCGAGAAAAACGATGTAGAGTGCGTGTATTTGAATTTCTCAGATCCTTGGCCTAAACTTCGCCATGCAAAGCGTCGTCTAACGCATGAGGGTTTTTTGAAATTATATGAGTCGATTTTAGTTGATAATGGGGAAGTCCATTTTAAAACGGATAACCGTGGTTTGTTTGAGTATTCGTTAATTAGTATGTCTGAATATGGCATGTTGTTGAAGTATGTATCACTCGACCTACATGCGAATATGCCTGAGGATAATATTATGACAGAATATGAGCAGAAATTTTCTGCTAAGGGGCAGCCGATTTATCGTCTAGAATCACAGTTCATCACAAAATAGTTTTCTAGGGGGAGTATGGATGGATCAATTACAGTTTCACAATATGTCATTAACATGGCTAAACGGGGGTGTCACTTGCCTTGATGGCGGTGCAATGTTTGGTGTTGTACCAAAGCCGCTTTGGTCACGCAAATATCCAGTTAATGATAAAAATCAAGTCGAATTACCGACAGAGCCTATCTTAATTCAATATGAAGGTAAAAACTATATGATTGATACAGGAGTCGGTTTTAACAAGTTAAACGAAAAGCAATTACGTAACTATGGTGTAACAGAGGAATCAACATTGGCTGATAGCTTACATGAACTTGGATTAACGACTGCGGATATTGATGTTGTGTTAATGACACATTTGCATTTTGATCATGCTGGTGGTTTAACGCAGTGGGAAGGTGATGTTTTAGTACCTACATTTCCAAATGCAAAAATATATGTGACGAAGATTGAATGGGATGAAATGCGTGAGCCGAATATCCGCTCGAAAAACACGTATTGGAAAGAAAACTGGGAGCCAGTACAGCACTTAGTGGAAACCTATGAGGGTACATTACAAGTAACACCAGGTATCGAGATGATCCATACAGGTGGCCATAGTAATGGACATGCTATCATTAAATTAACACAAAACGATGAAGTACTATTGCATATGGCAGACATTATGCCAACACACGCTCATCAGAATCCATTATGGGTGTTAGCATATGACGATTATCCAATGACGAGTGTATTTGCCAAAGAGCGTATTATGAAAGAAGCATTAGAGAATGGCTACAGTTTTATTTTCTATCATGATGCGTATTACCGTATGATGAAATGGGATGCTACAGGCAAAGAAATTGTAGATAAGTTAGAACGTAGCAGACAAGCTGTCATTACATTTTAAAAAGTAAAACGTGTGAACCTTAAGTGTTCATACGTTTTTTTCTGTTTAGAAAGCTTTAGATTTATGTGTACTGTACTTAGGGTATAGTTGTTATTTAGGCTAAAGTATTACACTCTCAAGGTCGCTTACTTCCTTTGTGGAATTCTAATTTTCACTTCGTACTTGCAAGCGAGTGGGCGACTGTATAAAAGTGCTTTAGCCCATGATGCAGTGATTATAGCAAATCATTTCATAATTGGTGAAAAAGTGAAGAAAAAATTATTTCTGTATTATTCAGCTATTTGAAAACGTCTACTTTCTGATTATTGATTACATCCGCTAATCACCAATATTAGTATACACTATTCTGAATATTTCGCATTGACCGGTTAATCGGAAATTAATATACTGAGATAACATCAAAAGCGAGTTTGATTGTCAGAAGTGTTATTTTACTACGTATCTTCTCAATGAAATTCAAATGGATTACATCCGATGATTATAAAGTAAATTATAAATAAACGAATCGACAAACATTTTCTCATAAAAATGAATACCTGGCTCCCTGTTTTGGGTACATGTATATCTTTTGAATCTGTCCACGAACGAGCGCCGAGCATCCGCCAACCTAGCTTCGTACCCCTGTCTCGTTGATGCTGCAGGCGTTTCATGCTGCCACGCTCATATCGTAGGCTTTTAAAAAATCTTTTGGGCTTTTTTTTCGTGAACATTTTGGAAAATATGATACACTAAAACTATACTAAAACACAAAAGAGAGTTGAAATAGCAATGGCAACTGAGCAACCATTTTTACCAGTATTATTAGGATCAGATATGAATGCATATGGCATGGCACGCGCGTTTTACGAAGCATACGGCATTAAACCACTTGTATTAGGACGTTCACATTTAACAGCTACACAGGATAGCCATATCCTTGATTTTCAAGAAATCGATCGTCTAAATGAACAGGACGTATTTGCACCTGCACTGGCAGAAGTGGCAAAAAAATATGCTGATAAAAATTTACTGCTACTTGCTTGTGGTGATGATTATGCAAAACTAATCATCAAAAACAAACCAGCATTACAGGAGCATTTTACAGTACCATATATCGACGAATCGTTAATGGATGAAATTTTACTAAAAGAAAACTTCTATAAAATGTGTGAGAAGTATAATTTTAAGTATCCAGGAACGACAACAGTGACAGCAGAAAACTATCAATCCTTCACACCACCGTTTGAGTATCCAATTATTTTAAAGGCTTCGAACTCAGTGGAATATTGGGCTTGTACATTTCCAGGAAAGAAAAAAGTTTTCATAGCACATGATGAAGCAGAAAAAACAGCAATTTTAAAAGCAATCTATAGTTCATCCTACCAAGATACAATGATTATTCAAGAGTTTATCCCTGGCGATGATTCTTATATGCGTGTATTAAATGCGTATGTAGGAAAAGATGGCAAAGTGAAGTTGATGTGCCTTGGCAATCCTATTTTGGAAGAGCATTCTCCAGAAGGCATTGGTAGTTATGCAGCAATCGTCACAACATATGATAAAGAATTAATGGACCAGGTTCGCTTCTTCTTAGAGGATATCGGCTATTCTGGTTTTGCAAATTTTGATATGAAATACGATATACGTGACAAACAGTATAAGCTGTTTGAAATTAATTTGCGCAATGGCCGTTCAAGTTATTATGTAACGGCCAGTGGACATAATTTAATGAAATATGTAGCGGACGATCATATGTTAAATGTTGAACAACAAGTAACCTATGTAGAGGACAAGCATTTGTGGATGATTATTCCTAAAGGTGTACTATTCAAATACGCATCAAATGAAAAACTTAAGCTGGAAGCGCGAAAATTGATTCGTGAGGGGAGATATACGAACTCACTGTACTTTAATGAGGATATGAATGCAAAGCGTTGGGTGAAACTGACGTTAAATAATTTAAACTACTACCGTAAATACAAAAAGTATTTTAATAATAAAGGACTTTCTGAGTAAAATGAAAAAAAGGGGCTGACTCAACATTTGAGGCATCCCCTTTTCTGCGCAAATACGGCAAAAAGATTATTTTTCGTGTGAAGTTTATACTTCAGTTAGTTCAACAACAACGCCCGAGCGAGCGTCTGCAGCGAATTCGAATGTTTGCATTTCACCATCATGCATGCGTGAAATACCACCACGATAAACAGGAATTGTCATGAAACCATTTGTAAAATCATCTGTTTTCATATAAATCCACGAACCGTCTATCGGTGCATCCTTTTTAAATTCTTTTTTTATGTTTTCAAGTACTTGTCCAGCAGGCACATACGGAGAAACTTTTTCACTTGCTTCTTTAATAATGACTGCGGCGGCTAGGCCTGTTGCAACACCAATTAAAAAATCACGTAATTTCATGGCTTTATCCTCCTTTTCCTATAACTTCATTTTATCATAGCACAGAGAGTGAATGCACGTTCATACATGGGGACTTTTATGAAATTTATCAATATTTCGACTTCAAAAATAAATGTGATACAATAGCAAGGAAGAAAATTCTACTTCGTGGGGAGAGAGTCATCATGAATGAGGAAACATTACAATTATTTAAAACATTAACAGAGTTACCAGGTGCACCGGGTAATGAGCATGCAGTTCGCGCGTTCATGCGATCTGAGTTGGCGAAATACTCTGATGAAATCATTCAAGATAATTTAGGTGGTATTTTTGGGGTAAAGCATAGTGACGTAGCTGATGCACCGAAAATCTTAGTAGCAGGTCATATGGATGAAGTGGCATTTATGGTCACATCGATTACAGACAACGGCATGATTCGCTTCCAAACGTTAGGCGGCTGGTGGAATCAAGTAATGCTTGCACAGCGTGTTGAAGTATTTACAAAAAATGGTCCTATCCCTGGGGTTGTTTCATCGATTCCACCTCATTTACTTACAGATACTGAACGAGCAAAACCAATGGATATGAAAAATATGCTGATAGATGTTGGAGCCGACAGTAAAGAAGATGCTATTGCAATTGGTGTTCGTCCAGGTCAATCAATCATTCCTGTATGTCCATTTACACCGATGGCTAATCCTAAGAAAATTATGGCTAAAGCTTGGGATAACCGATATGGCTGTGGACTAGCTGTTGAATTAATGAAAGAAGTGAAGAATGAAAAACTAGCTTGTCATTTATATTCCGGTGCTAATGTGATGGAAGAGGTTGGACTACGAGGTGCTCAAGTATCAGCAAATATGATTAAACCCGATTTATTCTTTGCTTTAGATGCTTCACCTGCAAATGATGTATCTGGCGATAAAAATCAATTTGGGCAGCTTGGTAAAGGTACGTTACTACGAATACTTGATCGTTCAATGGTAACGCATCGTGGAATGCGTGAGTTCATTTTAGATATAGCGGAATCTAATCATATCCCATATCAATATTTTGTATCACAAGGTGGTACGGATGCTGGTCGTGTGCACACAGCAAATGATGGGGTTCCAAGTGCTGTAATTGGGGTGTGTTCACGCTATATTCATACCTCTGCATCAATAATTCATATCGATGACTACGCTGCAGCAAAAGCATTAATTGTAGAATTAGTGAAAAAAGCAGACCGTTCGACATTAGAGACGATTCACGCTAATGTATAAAGTAAAATGAAAGATGCCTTTTATGGCATCTTTTTCTATGTGTGGAAAGAGGGATTTTTATGGACATAGCAATTGGTACAACGAATAAAGCAAAAACGCAGGCAGTTGAAGTTATCGTTAAACAATATTTTGAAAAAGTTGTTTTTGCATATGTCAAAGCTGCCTCTGAAGTATCTGATCAACCTATAACTACAGAAGAAACACGACAAGGTGCGATGAATCGTGCCAAAAATACATTACATGCTACAGGTGCAACCTTATCTTTTGGTCTTGAAGGTGGTGTCACTGAAATTGATGGTGATATGTATGTCTGTAACTGGGGTGCTCTTGTCTTAGCTGATGGAACAATTTTTACGGCTGCTGGTGCGCAAATTATATTACCAAAAGAAATTGCCCAGGAAATAAGAGCTGGGAAGGAGCTTGGTCCCGTTATGGAAGCATACACAAAGCGTCTAGATATTCGCCAAGGTGCTGGGGCTGTAGGTGTTTTTACGCAAGGATTAGTGAGCCGGCAGTCTATGTTTGAGCATATTGTCGCGCTGTTAGTTGGACAATATTTGTTCACATTAGCAGCTAGATAGTGTCTTTGAACTAGTGACAATGGAGCAGAGTAGTTGCAACTTTACTAGAATTTTTTTAAAATAAAAAAAAGTTAGCAATGAAAGGAAGATAGAAATGTCTCGTAAGTGGCTACAAGCGTTGAGTTTAATGCTTTTAATTTTGGGGCTTTCTGGCTGTAATCAATCTGTCGACAAACAAATTGCAAATGGGCTCGAAATAACGGAAACTGTTTTTGCAGAGAAGCCAGAAGAACATACAGATAAAATTGGAGATATTCAATTATTTTTACCGACTAAATTTAAAATCGAGGACAGTTCAGATAAATATAATATTTTAATATCTAAGGGAAAGGAATCTTATATTCTTTTCATCAATGATCGGGAAGATTCAGACAGCAAACTTTATTATAATTTACTAAAAGAAGACAGCTCAAAAGAAATTATCAAAGAGAATACTTATGAAAAGGATGATAGTTTCGGTTTTTCAGCTATCTCTAACACAGAAAAAGATGATGAATTCGAGTTAATTGTTAGTAGTGGTGGTGTGAAAATGACGACCATTTCACAGGCCAAAAATATTGAAGATAATCTACTTGAGATGACGGAAATCGTTCATTCGGTTAAGATTAAATAATTGCATAGTTTTGAACAAGACGGTTCACAAACATGTGAGCCGTTTTACTTTGAACTTTATACAATGGGTGTACTAAAGCTTGTTGAATAAAATTCAAGCCGCCATACTAAAGTTTTACGGAAATGATCGACATCGTGTCGAACCTCGTGCGGCCTATGTCCGAACCAAAATCCGTACGCATTTATGCTGAGATCTATTTGATAGAAAGGACGTAAACTAAGTGAAGCAAATAAAATCAGAGCAACTTGTGTCGCTATTAAAAAAACAGTTAAATGAGCAAATATTTGATTTTGAATTTGATAAAAAGCATGATAAATTGCGCTTAAATCATAAAAAAATAGGGAAAGGAATGGACCTTTCTTTACCAGGTATTATCGCGAAATATGGTGAAAAGCAAGAGGTGGCAATCAATGAAGTTGTTTATACAATTGAGCAAACCTTTATGGCAATGGAACAGGAGATGGAACAAGGCTTCCAAACAGCTACACAAATTTACCCAGTGATCCGTGCTACATCTTATCCACAAGCATCAAAAGAGGGGCATGCATTTATCACTACGGAGCATACCGCAGAAACACGGATTTTTTATGCACTTGATTTAGGAAAAACATATCGCTTTATTGATGAGTCAATGCTAGAGGTACTAAAATTGACAGTAGAGCAAATTCGCGAACTGGCACGTTTTTCTGTCAAGCAATTACCGACCGTCTATAAGAAAGATGAAGTGGCTGGAAATGTCTTTTATTTTGTTAATGCCAACGATGGCTATGATGCAAGTCGTATTCTAAATGAAAGCTTTTTAAAAGAAATGCGTGCACAAATTGAGGGGGATATGACGATATCTGTTCCCCATCAAGATGTATTAATACTTGGTGATATTCGTAATGAAACAGGGTATGATGTATTAGCACAGATGACAATGCATTTCTTTTCTGTAGGAACAGTACCGATTACATCGTTATCATTTATTTATGAAGATGGGGAATTAGAACCAATCTTTATTTTAGCGAAAAACAGAGTGAAAAAGGAGCAAGAAGAACAATGAATGTATTTTACAACAAAGAGCATGTAGGAGACGTATTATTAGTGCAGTTAGCGACAGAGGCTATAGTCAAAACAGAGGTTGAGCGTGCTGGTGATATTGCTATTTTAAGAGAAGCACAAACAGGAGAAATTAAAGCTTTTAATTTGTTTAATGCCAGCAATTATGTACAAACAGAGTCACGAGGTGTTGTGGAAGTGACACCAGAATTTGTAGCACAACTTGAAGCTGCTATTGCGAAGAATGGTGCTACAATTAGTCTTGATGTTGATTTCTCTCCAAAATTCGTGGTTGGCTATGTAGAAACAAAGGAAAAGCATCCAAATGCTGATAAATTAAGTATTTGCACTGTAAATGTAGGTGAAAAGAACTTACAGATTGTTTGTGGTGCACCGAATGTTGAAGCTGGTCAGAAAGTAGTAGTTGCTAAAATTGGAGCAGTTATGCCTTCTGGTATGCTCATTAAAGAAGGTAATTTACGAGGAGTTGATTCATTCGGAATGTTATGTTCGGCTCGAGAATTAGCGATTCCAAATGCGCCGTCTGAAAAAGGGATTTTAGTGTTACCAGAAGAAGCGGAAATTGGCAGTGCTTTTGAAACGCCAACTCGTTAAAAGTATATTGTATATTCAAAAATCGTTACGTTACCAATGTTGCTGGTGACGTGACGATTTTTTTGTGAAGGTTGGGCCTATAAATGCAAGTTTCTATAACACTTTTATGGTATGCTTTTTTATATAGACGTGGACTTTGTTTTTAAAAGTCTCTCTTTTAAAGCATAGACTACGCTATAAACGAAGTGTATGAGAAATGAGTGAAACAAAGTGAATTGGTTTAAAAAACAAATAGATAAAATTATAAATAGAGATGATTATGAGTACGAATATGAAGACGATTATGAATATGAAAACTATCAGGAACAACACGAGCAACAGCAATCGTTGAAAGAAATACCAGAAGCTAAGCAAAAGGCTTTTCGCTTTCCATTAATAGAGGACGAAGAAATTGAACCATTAACCGAACCTAAAGAGACATTCAATCAAATGGAAGATGCTTATTATGGACAAATTGAAGATCTATCGTTACCGAAGCATTTACATAATCATATCGTAGATTCACGCGTTTACGATGTGGAAGTTTCGGGCATTCGTGAGCTTTTAGAAAATCGCACAAAGCGTACTGGCAGAACGACAATTACGCGAAGTCAGCCAGAGCAAGAGAATCTTTCAAAAGCACGTATGGTTTTTCGTGATGCTCAATATGAACCAGTTAAGCAAAAGGAGGCTACTCCTAAGACAGAACCAACTGTTGAAAGTACTTTGCCACCAAATCGTAAACGTTTTGTACCAACTGATGTACCTTCACCAGTCTACGGCTTCGCTAAGCCAAGCCCAATTGAGCACTTGTTAAACAAACGTAAGGATGAAAATGATGCTGAAATACCTTCATCATCTGCGTCTGTAAAAGAAGCGACAACAAATGAGGCTATTGAAAATATACTAGTAGAAAAAGTGCCTAGCCTGACACCAAATGATGTAAATAATCAGGTTAAGGAGTCTAACGTTACTGAAGCCACTTCCCACCAAACAATAACAGTTGATGAAGTTCAATCATTAGAAAAGCAATCGATTACATTTGATGAAGAGTATGAAGAAAAAAAACAACCAATACTATTTGTTGAAGGTCAAAGTGAAGAGAAACAACCAAGTACATTTGATGAAGTTCAAGAAGAAGAAATGATCCAGACAAAAGAATTTACGAATATGGCTGTACCGCCAACGACATCTTTTGCAGTTGGTTTCGAAGAACAAGTGAAGGAAGCTGTACAGCAAGAACTCGCGCTCGATCAACTCTCTGCAAATGAATCGGATATTCATGTTAAAGAAGTGATTGTGGAACAAGTACAAATAGAAAATTCTACAATTCATATTGGTGAAGTGACCGTTGTACAACCGACCGCAGATGAAGATGCCGAGCAAGAGGTTTTAGCTGAGCAATTTGATAAAGCAGCAATTAAGCAAGAAAAAAGCCGTATTCCTTTTAATGTTTTAATGTTAAAAACGGATAAAGAGAAGTGGCAGCATCGCCAACAGCTTAAGGATACACCGCCATTTGTTCCTGATGAAAATCAACAGAAAACTGAACCTACTGCTATGAATGAAGATGAGTCACCTGTAGAAAAATCAGAATCTACATCTTCGTTTATGGTAAAAGAAGCAGAGCTGACACCTCTCAATACAGGATCAATCAACGCAGCAGTGGAGAAGGTAACTGAGATTACAATGTCATCGGTAGCAACAATGATTCGCCCATCGACAGTAGAAAATACAGTGATGGAGTTAGAAGGAGCCGATGAGATATCAGCGACTTCACTAATGGATTCAGAGCTAATTGTTGATCAAGCACTTGTAGAGGAAAAGATTGATGTTCCAAGTGTTATGGGGAATGCTGAAGTAGTTGATGGGAATTTACAAGAACAGTGTCCAATTGCTGAAGCGGTACCTGAAAAGGAGGAGCCAGTCGTGGCATCTCCTAAACCAGTCAAAGTGTATCATAAACCAGGCGAAGCGTATTTAGAACCACCTGAAGAAAAAACACAAGATACTGAGTGGATGGAGCAACAAGGAGATACTTTAGTGGAAGCTCTTTCTTATTTCCAGGTTTCAGCTCAAATTGAATCAATTATGCAAGGGCCAGCCGTGACACAATTTGAAATAACAGTCAGTCATGGAACAAAGGTAAGTAAAATTCGTAACCTAGCAGATGATTTGAAGCTAGCGTTGGCAGCCAAGGACATTCGTATTCAAGCACCGATCCCTGGTAAAAGTTCAATTGGGATAGAAATTCCAAACCGTGTGTCTCGTGCTGTTCGTTTATCAGAAGTGACAAATAGTGCTTCCTTCCTCGAATCAGATTCACCGCTTGAAGCGGCACTTGGGCTGGATTTAACAGGAAAGCCTGTAACGATTGATTTACGAAAAATGCCACATGGCTTAATTGCTGGGGCTACAGGTTCAGGAAAGTCAGTTTGTATTAATTCCATTTTGGTTAGCTTATTATATAAGGCTGCACCACATGAGTTAAAATTAATGCTGATTGACCCTAAAATGGTGGAACTTGCTCCGTTCAATCATATTCCTCATTTAGTCAGTCCAGTTATTACAGATGTTAAGGCTGCAACAGCAGCCTTAAAATGGGCTGTCGAGGAGATGGAGCGACGATATCAGTTATTTGCACATGCCGGTGCACGAGATATCACGCGCTATAATGCACTAGCTGATAAAAATAATGAGCATAGTTTAAAATTACCGTATATTTTAATTGTCATTGATGAGTTAGCAGATTTAATGATGATGTCTCCTGCAGATGTGGAGGAGGCAATTTGTCGTATTGCCCAAAAGGCACGTGCTTGTGGTATTCATTTAATTGTTGCGACACAAAGACCGTCTGTGGACGTTATTACAGGGCTCATCAAATCAAATATTCCCACACGTATTGCCTTCGCGGTGTCGTCGCAAATAGATTCGCGCACTATATTAGATGGGCAAGGAGCAGAAAGGTTACTTGGACGAGGCGATATGCTATATTTAGGTAATGGAATGTCTGCACCAGTACGTTTGCAAGGGACATTTGTGACGGATGATGAAATAGAAGCAATCATAGACCATGTTCGTGAGCAAGGTGAACCGGATTATATCTTCGACCAAGAGGAGCTTTTAAAGAAAATTGAAGTTTCTGCAGAGCAGGATGATCTGTTTGAGGATGTTTGCCGATTTGTTTATGATCAAGGGGGAGCCTCTACGTCTCTTATTCAACGCAAGTATCATATCGGTTATAATCGTGCTGCACGTTTAATTGATATGTTAGAAACTCATGGTTTTGTATCAGAGGCAAGAGGTAGTAAACCACGTGAAAGTTATATTACTGAGCAAGATTTAATTGCTATGTTTGAATAAGAATTGCAGTGTTTTCGTATAGATTATCTGACTTTCGTCAAAATTAGTTTTTTTAGAAAAGTTGCACATTTATCCTTATGTATAAATAGTGCTATAATAGACAAGATGTTTTGAACAGTACGTATTTTTTTGTGTTTAAAAAAAGGTATTAATACCTAAAATTCAGAGCATAAAAAATACGATACACCTAATAGATGATAGATGGGATTTAGTATTTCCCGGGGGGTTTAATTAATGACAGTTTTTCATTTCACAGGCATTAAAGGTTCTGGCATGAGTTCACTTGCACAAATCTTATTCGATGCTGGTGAACAAGTACAGGGCTCAGACATTGACAAGTATTTCTTCACGGAGCAGCCGTTACGTGATCGTAATATTCCAATTCTTACATTTAATGCAGATAATATTAAACAAGGTATGACGGTAATTGCAGGAAATGCTTTTCCTGATGAACATCCAGAATTAGTGCGTGCACGTGAAATCGGTGTTGAGATTATTCGTTATCACAAGTTTTTAGGCGATTATATTGGGAATTACACATCAATTGCAATTACAGGTGCACATGGTAAAACATCTACCACGGGTTTAATGGCTCATGTTGTAAATGGCTATAAACCAACATCCTATTTAATCGGTGATGGTACGGGAGCTGGACATGAGAATGCAGACTTCTTTGTGATGGAAGCATGTGAATACCGACGACACTTTTTAGCGTATAATCCGGATTACGCTGTAATGACTAATATTGATTTTGATCATCCAGACTATTTTGCAAACATAGAAGATGTCTATTCTGCTTTCCAATCACTTGCATTACAAGTGAAAAATGCCATCATTGCATGTGGGGATGATGAACATCTTCAACGTATTCAAGCGAAAGTACCTGTTGTTTATTATGGATTTGGTGCTGAAAATGATTTTGAAGCACGTAATGTTGAGAAAACGACTAAGGGAACAACATTTGATGTATTTGTTCGTAATGAGTTTTATAGCACTTTCTTTATTCCATTGTTTGGAGATCACGCAGTATTAAATACTTTAGCTGTTATTACACTTTGTCAATATGAAGGTATCTCTCCAGAGATTATTCAAGAACGTTTGAACACATATAAAGGTGTGAAAAGACGTTTTACTGAAACGGATATTGGGAATAATGTATTAATAGATGATTACGCACACCATCCAACAGAAATTCGTGCGACGATTCAATCAGCTCGTCAAAAATTTCCTGAACGTGAACTGGTAGCTATTTTCCAACCACATACATTTACACGTACACAAGCATTTTTACAAGACTTTGCAGATAGCCTAAGCCTTGCAGATACAGCTTACTTATGTGATATATTCGGTTCGGCAAGGGAGACACAAGGCGCCCTTTCAATCCAAGATTTAGCTTCATTGATTGAGGGAAGTGCTGTGATTACTACTGAAGGCATCGAAGTGTTAAGAAAGCATGAAGGCGCAGTGTTTTTATTTATGGGCGCAGGGGATGTCCACAAATTCCAAGACGCTTTTGAAGACTTGCTAAAATGATTCAGAACTGTTTTCTATGTCAAAAGGACAGTGTAACGTATCGGCAGAAGTAAAAGTCCGTTCGTCTAGAAGTAACAATAGTACTTCTAGACGAAATGATATAACAACGAAACAGCTTAATCCGCAAGGAATAAGCTGTTTTTTCTCAAAAATGGGAAGGAATTCAGTTTTTTTTGTCGAAGATAGGGAAAGTAATAGTAATGTAATTCTTACTAGTGGGAGGTCTATTTATGGAAGTTATTTTGTATATTGCTGCAATTATTGCGGCAATCGGTTTTTTAATCTTATGTGTGAGCATCGGTATGACGTTGTTTTCGCTTAAATCGATTCTTAACAGCCTAACGGGTACTTTTGCAGGCATTGAGGGACAAATGGAAGGTATTACACGCGAAACGACTTCCTTATTAGTCAAAACAAATAGCTTAGCTGAGGATATTCAAGATAAATCCAAACAGTTAAATTCTGTTGTTCATGCAGTCAAGGGAATTGGGGACTCCGTGAACGGTTTAAATACTTCGGTACAGCAAATTACTTCGTCTATCTCAAAAAATATTGAGCAAAATGAAGAAAAAATTGCTCAAGTTGTTCAGTGGAGTAATGTTGCAATGGGCATTGCAGATAAGTGGAAGAAACGTAAAATAATCGAGCAGGCTCAAGAAATTGTACAAGAGGAACCATATTCTTTCGATACAGCAAATGAGGACAAGCCGAAAAGAAAATGGGGCCGTAAAAAATAATTATTATTTGGTTGGCGTTAACTGCCTTCTGAATAAAAATAAAGCCTCATGCGTATGTTTATTAGCCGGATGCAAAATTCACCGGCATAATTACGCCAAGGCGCATTAGATAAATGGGGAGGAATTGTAGCATGACGACTCAAAAACCGAATTTTAATGAAGTGAAAGAACAACAACTAGAAAGTTCATTGCCGCAGCTTTATCATTCACAAGAATCAATCTATGAAGAGGAGCGTGTGAACATGAAAGATTTTGTCATTGGCGCATTAGTTGGAGGTATTGTAGGTGCAGCTGCAGGCTTATTACTAGCTCCGAAACCAGGGAAAGATTTACGTAGTGATGTAGCTGTACAAGCTGTTAACTTAAAAGATAAGAGTGCAGATTTATCATTGACGGCAAAAGATAAAACAGTTCAATTATCAAAACAAATTCAAGAGCAATCTACACAATTGGTAGAAAAAGTGAAAACATTGAAATCTGCAAAAGCACCAACTGTTTTCGACGATGGTACTGTTTCATTTGAGGGAGAAGAACCACTTGAAGACTTTACCGAAAAATCAGATGCAAAAGCAGAGGATGCTGTAGAGCAAGCTGTTGAAGATAAAGCAGAGGAAGTTCGCGCGTAACAATGTACGAAAAGGGATACTGTACGTCTTAACAATGACGTATTGTATCCCTTTTTTTATTAGTATGATGTGTGAGCTTCTTCAAGCAGTATTTCTAACTTATCGCCACCGAAAATTTCCATGTCAAAACTTGCTGGCTGCCCGTTTCGTAGTATCGTAAAGTTTCCCTTAAATGTAGTAGGGAGTTGCCAGCTTGAGAAACGAAATACATCCTGATAAATCCATCGACTTTGATCCTTTTCTTTGAACGAAATTGTCGCGCCATTTGGTACTGTAGAAAGCGGTGGTACGACAGCTTGATTGACGAACACTTCATGGGCAATTTTATTTAGCTCTAAAACTTCATGTTGGAAATGAATAATAATCTTATCTTCGAGCAAAATATTCATCTGATCAGCAATATGTTGAACAGTCGGTAATGCTTGTTGCTGGAATTTAATCACATCCCTATTATGGACTGCATATGACATTTTGCATGGCTTATCATTTATCAATAAAGAGGGTGAAAACTCTGGTAAATACAGTGGCTTACCGTCAACATGAATATAATATGACTCAAATCGTTTCAGTAAATCCCAATTATTTGTAAATTTAAATACATTTTCGACTGTTTCAGCAATTTCAAAGGCAATAACGTCACGATCATTTAAAATGCTATCGAGTGATGCTGGTGCACCATTGACAGTAATTTTTGGTTCAATGACATACTTTGTATCATGAATGGTAACTGTTTTGATAGCTGCCTCATCCACAATATCTCTGACAGTAGCTTTTGCTGTTTGACCGTCCTGACCTTCTATCAATTGGATGGCATCGCCTGTTTTAATAGTGGTTTTAGTGGAGGCCTGTTGACCATTAACTAAAATTTGTGCTGGTTGTCCGTGGCCACCTGGGATGAAAATATCCTGTCCATTGACGCTCACCGATAAACCATGACCGGGCTTGCCATACAATTGTTTGGCACGAATGTTGGCAGCTAAAAATGCGTCTCCAACTGTCATTTCCTTTAGTTCAAATAGGCGTACAACTTGCTCATTAACAGTTAAACTCATATATTGGATGGGCATTTTCTTTGCGGCGATTGCAATACCAATTGGTGTGACTAGTTCAGGTGAAGGTTTTATATGTTCTTCTTTTGTTAAGTTTGGTATGGCGTCAACGCCACGTACCGCAATACGATTTGTAGGCAAATCGAGCACAAGTCCAAGTTCCGTTGTAAGATCTGGAGTTAAACTCCCCCCGCCTACAAGCATGACAGCCTTCGGGGCAGTACGATTGTTGAGACGTAAGATTTCTTCTCCAATGGCCTGTGCCAGTTGTTTTACAGCAGGCTCAATAGCTTTTAGCACTTCGGCTTTCGCAAAAAATTGATCAAAGCCTAAAATATCTTGAATTAATATTTCGTCTTCAGTCTGTAGTTGACGCTTAGCCGTTTCTGCTACTGGGAAGTCTAGTAAATAATGGTCACTAAGGGCTTCAGTAATTTCATCACCTGCTGTTGGCACCATCCCATAGGCCACAACTGTACTTTTATCAGTAATCGCAATATCAGATGTACCTGCGCCAATATCGACGAGCGCAACATTAAGGCGACGCATCGTTGGCGGGATTAGCACATTGATGGCAGCAATCGGCTCTAGAGTGAGTGCTTCCATTTCTAAATTGGCGCGTTTTAGAGCTGCAATGAGAGATTCCACCACTACGCGTGGTAGGAAGGTTGCAATCACTTCGATTTGTGCCTCGTCGCCTTGCTGATCGAGAAGACTACCAATTTCCTCACCATCGAGTCGATAATAAAGGACAGAATAGCCTACACAGTAATAGTGGCTCGTTTTTGCATCCTCTTTCTGCTGTAAAAGTTGCTGTTGTGCCTGTTGAACGGCTTGTAATTCTAAACGGCTAATATCTTCTTCTGTAAAAATAGGCCGATTGCGTATACTAATTGTCACACTCGCTTGTTCGGTCTTTAATGAGCGACCTGCAGCTGCTACACTGACCTTTGTTAAAGGGCCATGCTGTTCTTCAAGCTCATGTTTAATTTCATTGATTAAATCTGCCACATACATGACATTATGTATTTGACCATCCACCATGGCGCGCTCTTTATGCTCTTTTACTAAAATATCCTGTACGTGAAAATGATCATTATCTTCTACTAAAATAATGCCGACAACAGAACGTGTACCGATATCAAGCGCAAATAATTTTGAACTCAATGTAATCGCTTCCTTCCTTGATATATCTCAAAATAATTTAGCGAGTTGAAGCGCTAAATTAAAAATGCGTGACATTCTGAACAACATTGATTATAATAATGCTAATATCTAAAAATGTAACATACATTTCAGAGTTCTGAAAGTGTCTGTCATGGGGAGAGGAGCAAGAAGCATGAGCCAGAAAGATTTAGAAAGCTTACGTAGTCAAATTGACGGATTAAACTTAGAAATTCTTCGTCTAATTAACGAACGTGCAGCAGTAGTAGATGAAATCGGTAAAATTAAAGAAAAACAAGGTGTGAATCGTTATGATCCACTGCGTGAACGACACATGCTTGATCTGATTAAAGAAAATAACAACGGACCATTAAACCAAATGACGGTTGATTATATTTTTAAACAAATCTTCAAAACAGCACTAAAACAATTAGAAGCAGATAAAAAGAAAGAATTACTTGTATCACGTAAGAAAAAATCTGAAGATACAATTATAAATATTAACGGTGAACTAATTGGCCAAGGAAAACCATCTTTCGTATTCGGTCCTTGTGCTGTAGAATCATACGAGCAAGTAGCAGCTGTAGCAGAATCTATTAAAGCTAAAGGCGAAAAACTTATTCGTGGCGGTGCGTATAAACCACGTACTTCTCCATATGACTTCCAAGGTCTTGGATTAGAAGGTCTAAAAATTTTAAAGCGTGTATCTAAAGAATATGGTTTAGGTGTAATTACCGAAATTGTAACACCTGGTCATTTAGAAGAAGCGCTAGAATATATTGATGTGATCCAAATTGGTGCTCGTAATATGCAAAACTTCGAATTATTAAAAGCAGCTGGGGCAACGAACAAGCCTGTCCTTTTAAAACGTGGTTTAGCAGCAACTATTGATGAGTTCATTCATGCAGCAGAATATATTATGTCTAAAGGGAATGAAAACATCATCCTATGTGAACGTGGTATTCGTACGTACGAAAAAGCAACACGTAACACATTAGACATTTCAGCGGTGCCGATTTTAAAACAAGAAACACATTTACCTGTATTTGTAGATGTAACGCATTCAACTGGTCGACGTGATTTACTATTACCATGTGCGAAGGCAGCAATTGCTATCGGTGCAGATGGTGTTATGGCAGAGGTTCATCCAGATCCATCTGTAGCACTTTCTGATTCACAACAACAAATGGATATTCCGACATTCGATGCATTCTACGATACCCTACAAAAATTCATGAAAAATCATGAGATTCATGCCTAAACTTTAATGTAATGAGTTAAAAACCGTTTGTCATTTTTGACAGACGGTTTTTTTATCCCGTATTAACGGTCAGTAAAACGCCACCTCAAGTGGAAAACTGAGAACGAGTACAGGAGGAGGGCGATCAACTGACCGTAAAAGCCCGATGGTTCAACTACCAAACAGCGGGGGATGAAGAAAACCCCCACTGTTTGAAGTTTCACTATATCCCGCATTAACGGTCAGTAAGCCGCCCACCTCAAGTGGGAGCTAACAAGGAGGGCGATCAACTGACCGTAAAAGCCCGATGGTTCGACTACCAAACAGCGGGGGATGAAGAAAATCCCCCTGTTTGAAGTTTCACTATATCGAAAAGAAATATTACATAATGAATGATTAGCAAATAGCGTAAGATTGCATGCATTTCTTGCACAATACTACAAAAGAATGCTTTGGTGACAAAATAATGTCTATAATAGTACTATTACTACTTGGCTTTTCGATTGATGGACTTACTTGTTCTTGAAAAGGATATGAAAATTATCGTATGATAAGGCTATATAAGGAAAAAGGGAGGCACGTACGATGACTGTTACAATTTATGATGTTGCCCGTGAAGCGAATGTTTCCATGGCAACAGTTTCTCGTGTAGTCAACGGTAACCAAAATGTAAAACCGGCAACACGAAAAAAAGTTTTAGAAGTAATTGAACGATTAGAATATCGTCCGAACGCTGTAGCGCGTGGTTTGGCAAGTAAGAAAACAACAACAGTTGGCGTGATTATCCCGGATATTGCAAACAATGTTTATGCGGAACTGGCACGCGGTGTGGAGGATATAGCGACAATGTATCGTTACAATATCATTCTAGCCAACTCAGATCAAAATGAAGATAAAGAATTACAACTGCTGGATACAATGCTAGGTAAACAAGTGGACGGTATTGTAATGATGAGTGATGAAGTAACTGAAAAAATGCGGCAGTCGATGGATCATTCACCTGTGCCGATTGTACTTGCAGGTTCAGTAGACGAGTCGCAATCAATTGCAACTGTAAATATTGATTATTTCCAGGCAGCTAATGAGGCCATTACGTTACTGATAAAAAATGGTCATACGAGAATTGGTTTTGTAACAGGGCCACTTACTTATACGATTAATAGCAAATACAAGCTTGAAGCCTATAAAAAAGCACTACAAAATGCAGGTTTAACTATAGACGAATCACTTATTGTGGGAGATGAGTCTAGCTATGATACAGGCTTAGAGGCTTGGGAAACACTATCGTCCCTTGAAGATCCCCCGACAGCTTATTTTGCAGGTAGCGATGAACTAGCAATCGGATTGATTCACGGTGCACAGGACGCAGGTAAAAGTGTTCCAGATGATATTGAGGTCATCAGTTTTGAAAACTCAAAGCTAGCACGTATGGTGCGTCCGCAACTAACAAGTGTTGCATTGCCACTATACGATATTGGAGCAGTTGCAATGCGTCTACTCACAAAATTAATGAGCAAAGAGCCTGTTGAGAATGAAGCCGTTATTTTACCGTATCGTATTGAACAGCGACAATCTGTAAAAAGCAACTAATTATGAAAAGCACGTAAAATCTATTTTATGATTTACGTGTTTTTTTATTGAGATGGATAGATGGAGCGGATAGAACTCTGAAAGTGATGAATAGAACTCTGAAAGTGATGGATAGAACTCTGAAAGTGATGGATAGAACCTCGAAAGTGACGGATAGAACTCAATCACTGCCTAGCATGAAAAAAGCCTCACGATAATCATGAGGCTTAACTTTTTAAACACGTTTTTCAATGCGTATAATATGTAACGCTTTGTCTAACATTTGTGCATTCTTTTCTTCGATTTCGGCCTTTCGTGGAATTGGCTCATATAGAGGGTTTGGATCCTCCCATGTTGGGATAAAGGGTACTGGTGCTTCTGGCTGCCAGCGATCTAACCAAGCTTGAGGGAGAGCACCTGTAGGCATTTCTTGATCTGTCATTTCCAACCACAGCATAGACCATGCTCTTGGAACAACGCGCCAAATATCGTAACCACCGCCGCCGACAGCAATCCATTTTCCTCCACAATATTCATGTGCTAATTTATGCGCAAGCTTAGGAATTTCTTTATAAATATTCATAGTACCATATAAATGTGTTAGAGGATCAAAGTAATGTGCATCTGCCCCATTTTGCGTTAAGACAACATCTGGTTTGAAAAACTCAAAGACTTCGCGCATAGCTTTTTCATATATATCTAAGAAACTTTCATCTTCAGTAAATGCATCAATTGGAAAATTAAAAGATGTACCATAACCTGGGCCATTGCCACGTTCGGTAATATTCCCTGTCCCTGGGAATAGGTAGCGTCCCGTTTCATGTATAGATAAAGTACAAACATCAGGATCCTCATAAAAACTCCATTGTACGCCGTCTCCGTGATGGGCATCGGTATCTACATATAACACACGAGCCTTGTATTTTTCCTGCAAATAACGAATAGCTACTGTACTATCATTGTAAATACAAAAACCCGAAGCGCGCCCACGGAAGCCATGATGTAGACCTCCACCGAGGTTTAGGGCATGCTCAGATTTCCCTTCCATGACATAATCGACAGCTGTTAATGTCCCACCGACAAGTTGTGCACTTGCTTCATGCATATTTTTAAAAATAGGTGTATCCTCTGTACCGATGCCATAGCTTTCACCTTGTGCCTCGGTAAGCTCGCCATGCCCGGCTCTTTTAACAATATCAATGTATTTAGGATCATGTGCAAGTAAGAGTTCTTCTTCTGTTGCGACACGTGCTGGAACAATATCTACATCATTAAGAGTCCCGATATTTTTTAGTAAATCCATTGTTAGCGTCAAACGTTTATGATTGAAAGGATGTGTATCTGAAAATTTATATCCGAGTTGTTCAGGTGAATAAACAAATACGGCCTTTTTCATTATAATGAAACACCTGGTAAATTAGGCCATAGGACATCGAAGCCCTTTTTACGAAGATCTTCAATCATAGCTAATGGATTTAGTGTTTTTACTCGGACGCTTAAAATTTTATTTTGAGTATTTTCAGAATCAGGATAAACTAAGACGCTTTGGACGTTTGCATGGTGTTCATTGAAAATTTTCGTAATTTCAAACAATATTCCGGGTGTATCAGATACTCGTATTTCGATTTTGGAACCTGGCTCAGTGGCACCTGTTAGCTCAATGTATGTATAGAGCAAATCAGTAGTTGTCACGATACCGACTAATTTTCCACCTGAGACAATGGGTAAACAGCCTACCTTGGATTCATAAAAAGTGAGTGCGACCTCTTCTACAAAATCAAGCGGGTGGCCAACGAGCGGGTTTTTCACCATGATTTCTTGAACAGCAGCATTGAAAACTGCTGAATTTGGTTCGTCCTGCAATGAGGAAGGTAATGCCTCTTTAATATCCCTTTCAGTTATAACGCCAAGAACATGGCGGTCTTCATCTACGACAGGTAAATGGCGTACTTTTTTCTCACGCATCAATTTCAGTGCTTCGAGTACAGTGTTTGTAGGTGCTAATGTGTGCGGCTCTTCATTCATAATTTCTTCAACAATCATATACGCATCCCCCTTGTGTGGTTTTAATACATGAAGCGATTTCTAAAACGAAGTCTATCAAATCTTTCCATTGTCTTGGGTGGCACACGTTTTCCCTCTCGTGCCATGAGGCAGTTAGCTGGATGAGATGTAATTTCAGGATCATCTGTAGCAAAATATTCGAAGCCAGCGGAGCTCATCATTCGCTCCATCATTTTGCGATAATCCCATACATTTAACCCAGTACCTTTTAAATCCCAATGCCAATAATATTCAGTTGTAATAACGAGATAGTCCTCCATTTCATCTCCCATGAAGGACACGGCTAACAAGGTTTTACCAGTACCTGTTCCACGATAGGCTGGGATTACTTCGATAGCCCCTAACTCAATCATATTATCAATTCGATCTTCTGCCCAACGTTCAAGTGGATCGGGGTACAGATAGGTTACATAACCTACGATAATATCTTCATTGCGAATAATAATAATTCGACCTTCAGGAAGTCCCGCAATTTCAATAATGGCTTGCTGTTGTTGCTTTGGAGGTCTAAAGGCAACCAAGCCTTCGTGGAATGAATATGTAGCTAATTTTTCTGGAGGAACAGGTCCTTCCACGTACACAGTACCATGCTTTGTTTCCTTTGTAACAGAAAAAAAAGTTTTTTTATGTTCCATAATTACACCACCTGAGTTTTATAACTCCATTATAGCTGATTTCTCGCGTAAAAACGCTTATTTTTGTAAATTATAACTGCGTTTTCGGAAAAATAAAAATATTGAGACATTTTCGGTAGATTCGTGTAAAATAGATATATATTGCAACTGTTATTTAACAGATGAACGTTGATTAATAAACATTCAGTGGTTTTTTTGCTGTATAAACTGTTGTATAACAATTGCTACATAACGTATTTTTCTTTGGAGAAGGTGGCGGATTTTAAGGGGAATATCGTAAGTAAATCGATTTAAAATTTGCCTACTAATGTACTAAAGCGAAAGCAAAGAAAGGGGTAATTTCATGGGGATGAAAACGATGGAGAAATTAAAAGCTTTACCACTACAGTATAATTTGCCTAATTATGAGGATGCAAAAGCAACACATGATTGGGCAGAAACAGAAAAGGCATTTAGCTGGTATGAAACAGGTCGAGTAAATATGGCTTATGAGGCAATTGATCGTCATACGGAAACCTTTCGCAAAAACAAAGTGGCACTTTATTACAATGATGGGAAGCGTAACGAAGCCTATTCTTTCAATGAAATGAAAAAGCTAACGAACAAGGCTGCGAATGTTTTAAAATCTGCGACAAGTTTAGAAAAAGGCGATCGCTTATTTATTTTTATGCCACGTTCGCCAGAGCTCTATTTCACATTATTAGGCGCATTAAAAATGGGTGTTATTGTTGGACCGCTTTTCGAAGCATTTATGGAAGGAGCGGTATACGATCGACTTTCCGATAGTGGTGCAAAGGTATTAGTAACAACGCCTGAGTTGCTCGAACGTGTACCATTAGCTAAGTTACCAAATTTACAGCACGTATTTTTAGTGGGTACTGACATTGAAGAAACAGCACAAATTTTAGATTTCAATAAACGCTTGAAAGAGGCTCCATCTCAGTTTGATATAGAATGGGTAGACCGTGAGGATGGTATGATATTACATTATACATCTGGATCAACAGGTGCACCGAAAGGCGTATTGCACGTACACAATGCAATGCTCCAGCAGTATCAATCGACACAATGGGTGCTTGATTTACGTGAGGATGATATTTACTGGTGTACGGCTGATCCAGGTTGGGTAACAGGTACATCTTATGGTATTTTCGGGCCGTGGTTAAATGGTATCACAATGTTGATTGTAGGAGGAAGATTCTCACCACAGGCTTGGTATCAGGCAATTGAAGATTATAGCGTATCTGTTTGGTATAGCGCACCAACAGCTTTCCGTATGTTAATGGGTGCTGGTAGAGGCGTGCTAGAAAACTATGATTTATCTTCCCTTCGACATGTATTATCGGTCGGTGAGCCTTTGAATCCTGAGGTTATTCGCTGGGGTTACGAAGAATTAGGGCATCGCATTCATGATACATGGTGGATGACAGAAACGGGCGCACATATGATTTGTAATTATCCAAGTATGGATATCAAGCCAGGTTCGATGGGAAAACCGCTACCAGGTATACACGCGACAATCGTGGATGATGCGGGTGATGAAGTACCACCCTTTACGATGGGGAACTTAGCGGTGCGTCGCGGTTGGCCAGCCATGATGCGTCAAATTTGGGGTAATCCACAGCGTTATGAATCATACTTCTTAAAAGGTGAGTGGTATGTGTCAGGTGATTCTGCTTACATGGATGATGAAGGATACTTCTGGTTCCAAGGACGTGTTGATGATGTTATTATGACAGCTGGAGAGCGTGTTGGACCATTTGAAGTGGAAAGCAAACTCCTCGAGCATCCAGATGTAATAGAGGCAGGGGTTATCGGTAAGCCAGATCCAGTACGTGGAGAGATTATTAAGGCGTTCGTATCTTTACGTGAAGGTGTTGCGCCATCTGATGCTCTGATTGAAGATATTCGTGATTTTGTCAAGAAAGGTTTGTCAGCTCACGCAGCACCACGTGAAATTGAATTTAAGGAGAAGCTTCCAAAAACACGAAGTGGTAAAATTATGCGTCGTGTGTTAAAAGCATGGGAGCTAAATTTACCAACAGGCGATCTTTCTACTATGGAAGATTAATATGATCACTAGAGCATAATTCAAAATTTGGACGTGCTTGAAGCGTAAGTGATTTTATTCATATAATGCATAAAGATAAGGCGGGAATTCATTCGGTTAGCGAAGGAGTTCTCGCCTTCTTTTTTCTGAATACGTGCTAGTAAGTAAGAAAATAATACCCTTTTAACAGAGTATTAAGAAAATACTAGTAATAAATAAAAATTCAGTTGACTTAATAATTATACAGACGTATACTGTTTTTAACTTATTTCAGAGGTGAGTGCAGTGAAAGTAGGAATTGTTGGTGCAACAGGATATGGTGGATTAGAGCTAATTCGCTTTTTACATAATCATCAGGCAGTGGAGCAAATTGATTTATTTACATCCTCAGAAGAAGGTGTTGTATTTTCTTCGAAGTTTGGACACTTAGTTAATATTGCTGATAAGCCATTGCAAAAAATTGATTATGAGACATTAGAGAAATTTGATGTTGTTTTTACAAGTACACCTTCTGGGGTGACAAGTGAGCTATTGCCGCCATTAGTAGGAAAAGGTCCAAAGTTAATTGACTTATCAGGTGATTACCGGTTAAAAGATCTAGCAAGCTATGAAGCGTGGTACGGTAAAAAAGCGGCACCGCTAAAAATCATTGAGCAAAGTGTTTATGGTTTAACAGAATGGAATGCAGACAATGTGAAAAATGCATCTCTTATTGCAAATCCAGGGTGCTATCCAACCGCAGTCTTGCTTTCACTATTACCATTATTAAAAGAAAAATTGATTGATCCAAGTTTTCTAGTCATTGATGCGAAGAGCGGTGTTTCAGGTGCTGGTAATAAGCCATCACAAACGACCCACTTTAGTGAGGCAAATGAAAGCTTCTCCATTTATAAAACAAACACACACCAACATATTCCAGAGATTGAACAGGCCATCTCCATGTTTGCTGGTGTCGATACGGCGATTTCCTTTAATACACATTTAGTGCCTATGACGCGTGGTATTTTATCGACAGCATATGCACCCGTGATGACGGATGTAACCGAGAGTCATTTAGTTGCTTGTTTACAAGCTGCATACGAAAAGCATCCATTTGTACGTATTGTGACGGATGTAAATAGCCTTGCTACGAATCGTGTGAAGGGTTCGAACTACTGCGATATTTTCGTGAAGGTTGATAGTCGTACAAATCGTGCCACGATAGTTGGCGTAATTGACAATTTAGTCAAGGGGGCAGCAGGCCAAGCAATTCAAAATATGAACGTTCAGTTTGACTTACCGCAAACGACTGGACTAGATGTTGTGCCGTTCTTTATTTAAATGTAATAGCATACAGAAGTCTGTGTGCTTCTGTAATCTCATATTTCATACAACCTAAGGAGGAATTCCATTATGACATTAACAGCATCAACAAATATCATGAAAAAATTATCAAGTAAAAATATCTTATCACCTAAGGGCTTTAAAGCAGCAGGGATGCATTGCGGACTAAAGCATAAGAAAAAGGATTTAGCGGTTTTAGTGAGTGACGTACCGGCAAGTGTAGCGGGAGTATTTACAACAAATGCAATACAGGCTGCACCGTTGAAAGTAACAAAAGAGGTAGTCTACATTACACAAAAAATTCAGGCGATGATCGTGAACTCTGGGAATGCAAATGCTTGTACAGGTAAGCAAGGCTTGCAGGATGCACAAACAATGCAAGTATTAACAGCTGAGAAGTTAGGGATTGAGGCAAATCTAGTTGGCGTTTGCTCAACTGGTGTTATCGGCGAAATGATGAACATGGCGCCTATTGAGAATGGTATCGCTCAATTAGAGCCACAAGATAATCTTGAAAGTGCAATCGATTTTGCGCAGGCAATTATGACAACTGATACCGTCATGAAAAATACGAGCTATAGCACAATAGTTGATGGTAAGGAGGTCATTATTGCTGGTGTAGCAAAGGGCTCAGGAATGATTGAGCCAAACATGGCAACGATGCTTGGCTTTATTACGACAGATGCGAATATTGAATCAGATGTATTACAGGCTGCGTTGTCTGATGTAACAAACCTTACGTTTAATGCTATTACAGTGGATGGGGATACATCTACAAATGATACGGTAGTAGTGATGGCGAATGGCTTAGCAGGCAACGAATCTTTAACAACGGCTCATCCGGATTGGCAAAACTTCTATTTTACATTAAAGACAGTTGCGCAAGACTTAGCGAAGATGATTGCAAAAGATGGCGAGGGTGCAACGAAGCTAATCGAAGTTGAAGTTGAGGGTGCATTTTCTGATGAGGAAGCGCGTAAGATTGCAAAGACAGTTGTTGGTTCACCGCTTGTGAAAACGGCAGTATTTGGTTGTGATGCAAACTGGGGTCGTATTATTGCAGCGGTTGGCTACAGTGGTGCAACAGTGGACCCTGATAAAATTACGATTCAAATTGGTGGGGCAACTATGGTCGAAAACGGTGAGCCAATTCCTTTCTCAGAAGATGAGTTAATTCAAATTTTGAAAATGCATGAAGTAAAAATTTATGTGTCACTTGGTGTTGGCGAAGGCAAGGGGCATGCATGGGGATGTGATTTAACTTATGACTATGTTCAAATCAATGCATCATACCGCTCGTAAGCGCATGGTCATTAAGCTTGGTGGAAGTACACTGGAAGGCTTGAATGCAGCGTTTTTTGAAAATTTTAAAAAGCTACAAGATAGCGATGTAGAGCTTATCATCACGCATGGTGGCGGTCCTGCCATTAATCGCGAACTTGCAGCACGTGGCGTAGGATCTCATGCATTAAATGGCATCCGTGTAACGAGTGAGGCAGCGATTGATATTGTACAGTCAACGTTAATCGGTAAGGTGAATCCTGCACTAGTCCATGAATTAACAACTGCAGGTATTGTAGCAGTTGGCTTAAACGGCTTTGATAATCAATTGATTGTAGCGGATTTTTTAGACAAAGATGTTTACGGGTTTGTCGGTGAAATTCAGTCGGTGAATACAGCACTTTTAGAAGCGTTAATGAATGCGGGTATTGTACCTGTTATTGCTTGTGTGGGGGCTGATGAAGATGGGCAGGCACTTAATATTAATGGCGATACAGTTGCAAGTGAAATCGCACTTGCAGTTAAAGCAGATAGCCTGTTACTTGTCACAGATGTAGCAGGTATTCGTATTGAAGATGAATACCAAACAGAGGTAACACCTTCCCTAATAGCACAATGGATTGAGGAAGGCCATATTTACGGTGGAATGATTCCTAAGGTGCAAGGGGCGATTGATTGTCTAGATGCAGGTATCCCGTCCGTACAAATTGTTGGCGATACCTTACTAGGTACGACTATTTTAACTTCAGCCAGTAAAAGTCTATCTTTTTTATAATGGTGAGTTAGGTATTCGACAGGGTGTCACAGATTTTTAAGATGTTTATCGCTGTAGCTCGATAAACATCAGGACACATTACGCCGAGGTGTAATCGATAGGAGGAGCTGATAAAATGAGTGCTTTATTTGGAAATTACGGCAAACGTCGTGCACAAATCGTCAAAGGGCAAGGAACCGTTGTTGAAGATGCTAATGGAAAAAAATATTTAGATTTTACAAGTGGGATTGCTGTTGTAAGTCTTGGGCATGCACATCCTGCGATTGTCAAGGCGGTGCACGAACAAAGCGAGAAATTATGGCATATTTCTAATTTATTTGAAATACCTGGGCAGGAAACGGTTGCGAAAAAACTAGTGGCAGATACGCATTTTTCATATGCGTTTTTCTGTAATAGCGGTGCTGAAGCAAATGAAGCTGCCATTAAGCTTGCACGTAAGCATACTGGGAAAAACCATATCATTACATTTGAAAAGTCGTTTCATGGGCGCACATTTGGAGCAATGTCTGCAACGGGACAAGGGAAGGTACATAATGGATTTGGACCACTTGTAGATAAATTTACGATTTTACCTTTTAATGATGTCGATGCGCTCGAAGCAACGGTTGATGATTCAGTTGCAGCAATTATGCTAGAAATGATTCAAGGAGAAGGTGGCGTTAACAGCGTATCAGCTGAATTTGCAGCGGCAATTGCAAGAGCATGTGAGGAAAAGGGTATTCTTCTGATTATTGATGAGGTTCAAACGGGTATCGGACGTACAGGGACACGCTTTGCTTATGAGCAGACTGTGTTGAAACCAAATATCGTAACATTAGCAAAAGGCTTAGGTGGTGGCTTCCCAATTGGTGGAATGCTCGGAACGGCTGAGCTCTATGATACATTTGGACCAGGTACACATGGGACAACATTCGGTGGTAATCCACTAGCAATGAGTGTTGCA
Source organism: Lysinibacillus sp. NPDC048646 (assembly GCF_050272295.1). NCBI lineage: Bacteria > Bacillati > Bacillota > Bacilli > Caryophanales > Bacillaceae > Lysinibacillus > Lysinibacillus sp. NPDC048646. Next base: position 58,783 of record NZ_JBNNLZ010000009.1, on the reverse strand, counting down.
GAAACAGTGCTTAATCACGTTTTTACAAAGTCCTTTTTACAAAATGTGCAAGATGTATCCTCATATTTTGTAGAACAGTTGAAAACCAATTTACCAACTACATATACGGTGCAAGGGCAGGGCTTATTGCTTGGCATTAGTTGTGGCGACACTGAGGTAGCATCGTATATTACAGAAGCTGAGGAAAAGGGTTTACTCTTAGTAGGAGCAGGGCCGAACGTTATCCGGCTTCTTCCGCCGCTTACAGTCTCAGAAGCGGAGATTGATGAAGCAGTAGCGATTTTAAAAACGATATTACTATAAAAAAGGCGTTCAATCTTGGAACAGGTTGGACGCCTTTTCCTGCATACTTACTTTTTCAAAAACAGTAATTAATGCTGTTGAGGCAGTATTGATTTTTGTTGCTCTTTTACTAATGTGTTAACTAGCTTAGGCAGCCAATCGTTTAGCTGGCTAAATGAAAAGCCTGCAGCTGCTGCCTTGGCATTCGACATATACCAATCTGCTGGAATAGCATATGGAGACTGTGAATCTGCATCTCCTCCAAACAGTGAAACTTTCGCATATTTGCCACTTTCATCTTCAATAAGTCTAAGTAAATCTTTTAATGAAATAGCACCACTTGCTGTAGCATTGAATGGTCCTTCTATCGTAGATATACCTGCAAAATATAAAAATGCAGCAGCTTCATCATCGGTAATAAAACTCATTTTTGCATCCACATTTGTGAACGTAATTGGCTGCTCATTTACTATACGCTCTACGTGAAAGTGTAAACGGCGTGTATAGTCTTGTTCGCCAACAACGATGGGGAAACGCACTGCCACAACTGGGAATGGAGCTTCTTTAAATAGGACCGCCTCCGCTTGGCGTTTACCTTCACCATAAGTGAAATCTTCTCGATCACCCATACGAATTTCATAATCATACGGATTAAAATCTGCTTCTGTTTTTACAATACCATCTGCTTCATAAGTAGAAAGTGTTGAGGTAAATATAAGCTTCTTTGTTTTACCTTCTAAAATTTGTACAATTTTTTGTGCTTCTTTTGGGGAATAACAAATATTATCGTAGACAATATCCCATGTCGTACTAGAAAGTGCTTGAGCTAATGAATTTTCATCATCTCGATCAGCAATCAGTTGCTTTACATGAGATCCAAAAGGATTCCCACTTAGACCACGTGTTAATATTGTCACGTCATGGTTATTTTGAAGGCAAAGCTCCACTAATTTTCTGCCAAAAAAACGTGTGCCCCCTAAAATTAAAATTTTCATACTTTAACCATCCCTTCGTTTAGTTGTCTTCTCTATCATGACAAAAAAACAGGCTCACTACAATTCAAATTTGAATGTAGTAAGCCTGATTATTATTGGCTTGGATTTTCAGGAGGTGGTGTGGCGCCACCGTTATTTTCTCCATTGGAGCCATTGCCATTGTTAGATCCATTAGATTCATTGCCGTTGCCATTGTTGGAGCCATCTGAACTGCCATTGCCATTTCCGTTGTTAGGGTCAGAGCCATTGCCATTATTCCCAGAACCATTGCTGTTGTTCGAACCATTTTCATTACCCGAACCTTCATTTCCATTTGTAGGTGGAGTAGGTGTTTGCTCTTGATTTTCTTCCGGATCAGGTTCGCTTTCGCTGCCGCCGGTAGAAACGACATTCGATTTTGCAGAGGTCAAACCTGTAATATCGACAGCAACAATTACATAAGCTTGTCCACTTGCGACTGACATACTTTGTGTCGCTTCGAGTACTGAATTGACTAGGGTATTACCACCATTTGTCACGTTATATATACGATAGCCGACAACATCGGTGGAAGAGCCAGACCAAGATAGGGTGTTGCCATTAATCGCTGCTGTTACAGTTGCTGGTGGGCTTCCATCTGCTGGGAAATCAACCGCTGATACGGACGAGTTCGACAACGATGAATTTTTAGGAAGTAAGCTTCCAGGGTTACCACCTAGTCTGCCTAACATACGTTTAATAAAGGCTTGATTAATACCAGCACCACCTGATTTTACAAACTCGGATGGAGTATTTGGATGTGCATTGTACGTTTTTCCTTTAATCGTTACTACACTTGATGATGCTAAGCTATCATCTGGCTGTGATGGTAAAAATACTTTCGCATTAAATAAATCCGAGCGTACTAGTCCAGCATTTGAACATGCCGCAGAAGGTGCTAAGCCAGAAATACCACAGAATGAAGCGGTCACAACATTCTTTGGTGCCTTAAAGTTCGTAGGGGCATCAATCAATTTTGGATCCACATCGTACATAGCATTCATTAAAGTTCCCCATAGCTTGTTAATACGGACACTTGGTTGCAAATACGTATTATTAAATGCATATAATGAACGTTGCTTATCATAGCCCATCCATACGCCGAGTGATACATTCGGGTTATAGCCAACAAACCAAACATCTTTGTACTCTTGTGAAGTACCAGTTTTGGCAGCGAAATCAGAAGAGAACTTCAGGGTATTTCTTGCTGTTGTTCCTGTTCCCTTTGTTAAAACATCACGCATCATGTCTGTTACAATATACGATGTTTCAGGGCTAAATACTTGTACAGGTTCAACTTCATGCTGATAAATGATATTGCCATCTAAATCTTCAATTTTTTCAATCATATAGGAGTCAATGAATTGACCGCCATTTGCAAAGGTTGCAAACGCATTTGTATTTTCTTCAACAGTCGTTCCCACTTCTAAAGCTCCAATACCCGTTGAAAGGTTTGTATAGTCTTCAGGCTGTAGCTTTGTGAAGCCCATTTTTGCTAAATACTCAGCAGGACGTCTATTAATGATGTCATTATATAAACGTAATGCTGATAAGTTTTGTGAATCAGCTAATGCTTCACGTGCAGGAATAAGTCCACGCTCATCACTAGTAATATAGTTATTGGGACTCCAAGAGCCGATTGAGAATTTTACGTCTACTAGCGGGCTACCTGCACCAATTACACCGTATTCTACTGCTGGTGCATAGACAAGTAATGGCTTCATCGTTGAACCATTTGGTCGAAAAGCTTGCGTCGCATGATTTAACTCAGTAGTTTTAAAATCTCGACCACCTAGGAAGCTTAAAATGCGGCCTGTGTTATTTTCGATTAAGATACTTCCCACCTGTACAGGCATTTGAATATCTATTTCTTCCCCTGTTACAGGATCTTTGCCTTTACCTGTATAGGTATGGCCATAGTATTTAAAGTTATCAGCGGCTTGTTGCATCGCATCGTACATATCTTTGTTAATAGTTGAATAAATACGATAGCCCTTTGAACGGACGTCACGGTCTGCTAAAATCGTATACTTCTCGTTTAATTTTTTTTCTGATTTCAAGCGTTCAGGGTCAACGCCATCTTCTTTAGCTAGCTTTTCAGCTATAATTTCTTTCGCACGATTTTCAAGCTCATATGTTAACCAAGGGTAGCGATCTTCTGGCGCTACTTCTGGTGAACGGAAGTCTGCCGTAATATCATATTTTAGTGCTTCTTTGTACTGCGCACCGTCAATATAGCCTGCTTCTTTCATGCGGTAAAGAACCGTTTTCATACGATCAATACCGGGCTTAAGAGCCTCTTCACTTTTTAGTACACCTGTATTCGTAAACGGCGTATAGGCATAAGGAGCTTGCGGAATACCAGCAATGTATGCGGCTTGCGGAAGTGTTAGATCTTTCGCATTTACACCGAAAATACCATTAGCTGCTGTTTCAATCCCTGCAATATTACGACCTGAGGCATTACGACCATACGGAATAATATTTAAATAGGCTTCTAAAATTTCTTCCTTTGTCATAAAATGCTCTAAACGCATAGCGAGTAGGATTTCTTTTGCTTTACGTTCATAGGATACTTCATTTGTTAACACTTGGTTTTTAATAAGCTGCTGTGTTAATGTAGAGCCACCTGTTTGCGTTGCGGAATTTGTCACGTCCTGTAGTAGACCACGGATTACAGCTTTAGGAACAATGCCGTTATGTTCGCGGAAATATTCATCTTCTGTTGCTAGTACGGCATTAATAACATCTGGTGCCACAGCGCTTAGTGACGTTTCACGACGATCTAAGTCCGTGCGTAATTTCCCAATATAAATATCGTTGGCAAAATAAATTTCACTTGTTTCCTCATAGTTGAAAATATGCTCGCGTAATTCTTTGTTTGAGCGTAGTGGTTCTTCTTTTACAAGTGAGGCGAAATAGCCGGCGCCAACTGAACCGACAAATACAGTGCCTACCAATGCAAAGACTAAAAATAGTAAAAATAAGTTCCAGGTAACACTGCCTGAAATACGTAATGTCTTCATCCATTTTTGTTCGAGTAACTCATCGATCTTTGCATTGATTTTCTCAATCCAATCTTTCAAGGTATCGACCTCCTAAAATCTTGTCTATTATAGCATATATTGAATTGACTCGAACATAGTTATTGACATTGAAAAAGAATCGTATAGAATAGTGCTTATAGTTTTCTAGTGATGAAGAGTTTGCAGTAGTGTCTATATTCCCTGTATAGAGAGCCAGCGGTTGGTGAAAGCTGGTCATAGTGTAGAGATGAATTACGTGCTTGGAGCTTAGACGTGCGCGCCTGCGATAAAGGCGATTGAATGAAGAGGAAGATGGATGACATCTTCAAGCTGGGTGGTACCGCGTTAGTTATTAACGTCCCTGCATGCAATTAATTTGCGTGTAGGGACTTTTTTGTTTCTGCACGCGAGAATACAAATTAGGAGGAAGAACAATGACAAACGACTTATTACAAGATTTAGAATGGCGCGGTCTACTCTACCAACAGACAGATGCTGAAGGTATGGCAAAGCTATTAGAGGAACAATCTGTTTCTTTGTACTGTGGTGTAGACCCAACGGCTGATTCTATGCACATCGGCCACATCGTACCATTATTGACACTGCGTCGTTTCCAAAAAGCTGGTCATCGTCCAATTTTACTTGTTGGTGGAGCAACGGGGATGATTGGAGATCCATCTGGTCGTTCTGAAGAGCGTCAATTGCAAACTGTTGAGCAAATCGATAAAAACGTGCAAGGCATTCGTGGTCAATTAGAACGTATTTTTGATTTTGCTGAAGATGGAAATGGTGCACAACTAGTGAACAACCATAATTGGATTAGCAAGATTGATACAATCGAATTTTTACGTGACTACGGAAAATTAATCAATGTCAACTACATGTTAGCTAAGGATACAATCGCGTCACGCCTTGATACAGGGATTTCATTTACTGAATTTGCCTACACATTAATTCAAGGGATTGATTACAATCACTTATACAATAACTACAACTGCCGTATTCAAATCGGAGGTTCTGACCAGTGGGGTAATATTACAACAGGTCTTGAAGTGATTCGTAAAACGCATGAAGAAGAAACAAAAGCATTCGGTTTCACAATTCCATTAGTAACAAAAGCAGATGGCACAAAATTTGGTAAAACGGCTGGTGGTGCTGTCTGGTTAGATGGTACAAAAACTTCTCCATACGAATTCTACCAATTCTGGATTAACGCAGCGGATGCAGATGTTATAAAATACTTAAAAATCTTTACGTTCCTAACACGTGAAGAAATCGAAGCATTAGCTATAGCTGTTGAAGAAGAGCCACATCTACGGAAAGCGCAAAAAACGTTAGCAGAAGAAATGACTCGCTTAATTCACGGTCAAGCTGCATTAGACCAAGCACTTCGTATTACCGCTGCATTATTCTCAGGTGATTTAAAAACACTTTCAGCTGGAGAAATGAAGGATGCCTTTAAAGATGTTCCTTCTATTGAAATGGCAAAAGAGGATAAAAACATCGTGGACTTACTAGTTGAAGCTGGTATTTCATCATCAAAACGTCAAGCGCGTGAAGATGTTACAAATGGTGCAATTAGTGTAAATGGTGAAAAGGTGACTGACTTAGAATATAGTATCGATGCAAAAGATCGTTTAGAAGACGCGTTTAGCATTGTCCGTCGTGGTAAGAAAAAATATCATATGGTAAAATTTGTTTAGAATTTAGACTTGCAAAGGACAACATCCCCCGAGTAGATTGGAGGGATGTTGTCCTTTTAGCATTTTAAAAAGCTAGGAAGATTTAGATGCTGGTAACTTTCGGGATGAAGTAGTTTCGCTAGCTTGTATGCTCCCTCTACTAAACGAGGAGACGGACGGCAGTAAAGCCATTCCTCCATTACATGGAGTTGTTTCAACTGGACAGCATGTAGCTCATGAGCTTGTGGACGCTTCAATAAATTGGTTGGCTGAATGCGCTCAAATGCAACACCTACCCAAGCCATCATAATATAATCTGGATTCCGTCGTACTACGTCAGTCCAGTCAGTTTGCACGCTTGCTAACGCCACATCTTGAAATAGATTATAGCCTCCTGCGATGGCACTAATTTCTGTGAGCCAATTTATTTTTCCGGGAGTAAAAATAGGATTTGGCCACCATTCCCAATACAGCGTTGGCTTTTCCTGAATTGTTTGCGCAATCGTACGAAGTTGTTCAATAAAGTTCAAGTAATCTTCAGCAATTTGTTTTGCACGGTCCTTAACACCACAGGCTACACCAAGTGTTAGGAGATCATGTGCAATCTCTTGTAGAGAATTAGCGTTAAAGACAAGATGGGGAATATTTCTTGCTTGTAATGCCTCTATATTCTTCTCCATACCCGGCACACTCAAGGAAGCAAGTACAAGATCGGGCTGCAATGCTTCTAATGCCTTTATGTTAATTGATAAATCAGGACCTAGCTTGGGCAGTACATTTACAGCTGCAGGCCAATCAGAAAAATCATCGACACCGACAAGCTGATCTGTCAAACCTAAATAGGCGACGAGTTCGGTATTACTAGGACAAATTGAGATTAAACGCATATTTATTTCCCCCCTTTACTTTTAAGAAAAGTATAGCTGGTGTAGCCCTTGTATACAATGATTGGGTTTTCATTGTCTCATAGAAAAAGACGTGCCTCAAAATATGAGACACGCCATTTCTTTATATTTTATGAAAGTGCAACAGCTTCAAGCGGCTCTGCTGTTTTCACTACAGGTCCCATTGCATTTGTAATAATTTGCTTAATGTCTTCTAATGTTGCTTTACGTGGGTTTGTTGCAGCACACACGTCTAGCATGGCATTTTTCGCTAAAGTTTCAATATCCTCATCCTTCGCGCCTAATTCACGGAAGCCACTAGGGATATTTAAGTCTTTCGATAAGCTTTCAATGGCAGTAATTGCTTTTTCAGCAGCATCACGCTTGCATAAGCCCTCTACATTTTGTCCTAGTAATTCTGCAATTCTTGCAAAACGCTCTGTACGTGCCGTTAAGTTGAAGCGACAAACATGAGGTAGTAAAATCGCGTTACATACACCGTGTGGAAGATTATAGAAACCACCCAATTGGTGAGCAATTGCATGTACATAGCCAAGTGACGCATTATTGAACGCCATACCTGCTAAAAATTGTGCGTATACCATTTGCTCCCGTGCTTCTAAATCTGCGCCGTTTGCATATGCACGTGGTAAGTATTCAGGAACTAGCTGAAGTACCTTTTCACCACAAGCATCTGTAATTGGTGTTGCATCTGTCGATACAAATGATTCGATTGCGTGTGCTAACGCATCCAAACCAGTTGCAGCTGTTAGAGCTGGCGGTAAGCCTATCATTAACTCTGGATCGTTAATCGATACAAGCGGTGTTACGTGCTTGTCAACGATCGCCATCTTCACTTTACGAGCCGTATCTGTAATAATCGTAAAGCGTGTCATTTCGCTTGCTGTACCAGCTGTCGTGTTAATAGCGATTAATGGCACTAATGGGTTTTCTGATTTGTCAACGCCTTCATAATCATGAATGCGTCCACCATTCGAAGCAATAATTCCGATACCTTTCGCTGCATCATGTGCACTACCGCCACCAAGTGATACTATCGAATCACAGTTCTCAGCATGATATACTGCGATACCGTCTTCAATGTTTTGATCTGTTGGATTTGGTTCTGCTTTCGGGAAAATTGCAACATCGATTCCAGCAGCTGTAATGATGTTAGCAATTTGTTCTGAGAGACCTAATTTGTGTAAGCCCTCATCTGTTACGATCAATGTCTTTTTCACTTCTAAATCATTTAAGCGTTTACCAACTTCTTGAATTGCTCCAGGTCCAAATAAGTTTGTTTTCGGCATTACAAATTGCTTTAGAACGTCTGACATATTTCCAACCCCTTTAAAATAATTGTTATTGCTTGAATGATGGCGAACCACCTTCCGAAATTCATGTTATTCTATTTTTTGTAAAAATTCAACTCGTATTTTTATTAAAAATGTTAATATTTAACGTGTTATTATCTTACAAAAATGTTAAATAAATTTATGGTAGGGTGGAAGCTTTAATTATGTAGGATTGTTGATGTATATATAGTTTGGAAAATACTTTCTTGTGAAAGTAATATATATATTTTGGAAATTCGTTCTATTTTAGAGACTGGTTGAATAGTAAAAAAGTGATATTTAGTATTAAATATATAGGTAGTGATTATGTTGATTAAAAAGTAGGGAATTGCTATTTTAATGTAAAAAAAACGACCTTTTAGGTAAATTAGTTTTCTCTAAAAATTGAATGTACTGTAGGGAATGCATAGATTATTGCATTGTCCCCAGAAATCTTTTGCTCTAATGAGTGCAAATTGAAATAGGGTTTAAATACCAGTCACAAGCTTCGTAGTCTGTTAAAAATCAGGAAGCCCTCAAAGAGATGATATAAAATAAAAAAACCTACAAACCATTGATATACCATGGTTTGTAGGTTTTTTATTTTTACAATTAACGAAAAGATTCTCTTATCGAGAGTAGAACTCTACGATGAATGCTTCGTTGATTTCAGCAGATAGTTCAGAACGTTCTGGAAGGCGAGTGAATGTACCTTCTTTTTTGTCTGCATCAAAAGCTAAGTAGTCAGGTACGAAGTTATTTACTTCGATCGCTTCGCCAACTACAGATAGGTTTTGAGATTTTTCACGAAGAGAAATCGATTGACCTGGTTTAACGCTGTATGATGGAATATCAACGCGTTTACCGTCTACCATAACGTGACCGTGGTTTACTAATTGACGAGCTCCACGACGAGTGCGAGCTAAACCTAAGCGGTAAACTAAGTTGTCAAGGCGAGTTTCAAGAAGGATCATGAAGTTTTCACCGTGAACACCTTTCATTTTACCAGCGCGGTCAAATACAGTACGGAATTGACGTTCAGTCATACCATACATATGACGAAGTTTTTGTTTCTCTTGTAATTGTAAACCGTATTCTGATAATTTTTTACGTTGGTTCGGGCCGTGTTGACCTGGTGCGTAAGGGCGTTTTTCGATTTCTTTACCAGTACCGCTTAATGAGATACCAAGACGACGTGATAATTTCCAAGATGGACCTGTATAACGAGACATATTGTTGTCTCCTCCTTTAAATTTGGTTTTTTTGTTGTAAAACAAAAACCAGTAGTACCCATTCTTATACGCATTTTATTTTCATGTATTTTCGCCTATGCAGCCATTAGGTTACGCAATACACCATCTATTTTCAAGTAAGAGAGTAATGGTTAAGTAATACTCTTTAAAATAGAGGAATAAAATACAATATTAAGCTTATACCACTGCTGCGTTTATTTTACACAAACTTCATTGTAACTGCTTATTTCATAGACGTCAATTATTAGTATAGCTATTTTTGAAAAGGGACAATAGTAGGAAATTCCTTTTTATACATTTCTCACTATTTCGAAATAGTTAAAGATACGGTAGTAAATGTAAAATATAAAAGTAAAACAGAATAACATAGTCAAAATGACACAAATTATGTATAATATATCATAAGTTAATAGTAATTGATTTGTACGTTATATAGAAAAGGTGATTTCATGACAGACCATTTACAAACGCTAAAATATATAAAATCAGATGTTTTGAGCTTTTGGGTGAGTTCGAATGGAGAACTGACCAGTTTTAATGAGTATTTTGATTCATTAAAGCAGTGTCTAAAGAAGCACTTGAAAATTGTAAATGCTGCTTTTCTCAGCTATGAAAGTAATAGTTTAATACCTGTAGAAGAATTAGCTACGTTAACAATAGAAACAAAACTAAATGCTGTGTCATGGCCGATGATTGAAACTAGCTTTTATCAACAAAAAATAGTCAAGCTACCTTATATATTGAAAGAAAAAGAAGCCTATAACATGATGACAGATATGGTCCTTTTCCAACCGGAGGGCAAAGATCTCCTTGGAGTATTACTTGTGGAAGCAACAGATGCTTGGACGAATTTTATGGCTTCTGATTACGGTGAAGAATGTGTAGAAACGCTTATGAAGGTTTTGCAGATTTTGCGTGAAAATTTAGAAGTGAAATCGAATGAAGACCAATATAGAAAATTGTATAATATGACAGATTTATTTCATTCAACAATGGACATAGATTTAATTTTAGAAAATGTTCTAAAAAATATTAGGGATAATTTCCCAGAATTTAATGTTGAACTTATACTATCGAATGATCAAGACCGCCATACGACCATCGATATTAAACTTTTTGATTATTTATCTGAAAGACCAACTACTATTGAAGCTTTTGTCTCAGGAGACTTGACAACTGAATTGGCAAGTGACTTAAATTGTCGTTTATTAAATGCACCAATAAAAGGAAGACAAGCTATTTACGGTATTTTGCAAGTAAGTGCGCCACCAACTTATCTTTTCTCAACGACTGAAAAGGACTTTGTACGAATGCTCGCGCAAGCATCAGGAAATGCACTAGAAAATGCAAAATTATATCATCAATCGCATCGCCTCGTAAGCGACTTGCAACTTATTAATGAGACATCGCATCGTTTAAATATGCGGATAGACATTCATGAAATGTTGCTTTTCCTACAGAAACAATTAATGAAATCTTTTCAACCAATGGAAGTTTGTTTTGCTTTTAAAAATGATGATACCTTTGAAGTGACGGATGCCAGTACAACTTTATTTAAATCGGAAGAGGGTAAAACGTATATTAAACATGTTGAACAACATTTTGAACATACGAATGATCCGTTATTCATTGCCGACTTTAACCGATTAACGCCTAATAAAATAGAATATCGTTCGATTATGGCGATTCCAATTTTAATGGAGGAGAAAATAAACGGTTTTAGTATCGTACTACACAAAGAGCCGTATTTCTTTTCATTTGATAGCTTTAAGTTAATGCAGTCTTTAATCCATCACTCGTCTTTAGCGATTGCAAACTCCATTTTACGAAATCAGCTACAGGAAATGGTAGATAGAGACCATTTAACAAAGCTTTATGCAAGAAGTTATTTAGATCAGTATGTAGAAAAATCCCTAAAGAAAGATCAATCAGGTATGTTTTTACTTATTGATATTGATAATTTTAAGCGCATCAACGATACCTACGGTCATCAAATTGGCGATAAGATTCTCGTGCAAATTGCGATGAAGTTAAATGAAACGATTGGTACTCGGGGTATTTGTGCGCGTTGGGGTGGAGAGGAAATGTCAGTCTATGTGCCAAATATTGATGAAAAAGAATCATTCGAACTGACCACGACCATAGTTACAATGATTCCAGACGCCACAGATCCACAAGTAACAATTTCAGCAGGGCTCATTACATGGGATCAAAATTATCAACCAGCATTTCAATCGGTTTTCCTACATGCTGATACAGCTTTGTACGAAGCAAAAAACAGTGGGAAAAATCGTTTTTGTATTCATGATCGTTACCTCCAAACCAATGCCTAAAAGAATGAAATATAGATTTGCCCCGAAATGATATGTGAAAAATCAACATTTCAGGGCAATTTTAATGTTAACGTACGAATGAGCAAATAGTTTTTATAGATGGAGAAGCAATGTTTTTACAAATTGCTCTAAGCCAACTTGATCTTCGATGGAGAAGCGATTTGTAATCGGGCTATCTATATCAAGCACACCTATTATTTTATCTTGCTTGATAAGAGGAATCACAATTTCAGATTGTGAGGCAGCATCGCAGGCTATATGCCCTGGAAATAAATAGACATCTTTTGCTAAAATTGTTTCTTTTTTAGCCACAGCTGCACCGCAAACACCACGACCAATTGGGATCCTAACGCATGCAGGTAAACCTTGGAATGGACCTAAAATAAGTTCCTCACCTTGTAGTATATAAAACCCAACCCAGTTAATATTTGATAGAAATTGGTTTAGTAATGCGGAAGCGTTGCTTAAATTAGCGATGCGGTCAGTTTCTCCTGTGAGTAGCGCATCTAATTGTTTTGCTAATGCATTATATTGGTCAGCAATAGGACCTTCGTAATTTATTTGTGTAAACATACTAGCACCTCGTTTAAAAGTTATTCATTTTGGAAATATAACATTATAATGTTGATGTAAATCAACTGCGGCATGAGCATCAGAGCCAAAAACAAAAGGCAACCCAATTGACTTGCTATAGTCAATTAAGGAAAATGGTGGATAGGGTTCTTGACAATGTGCTTTACTTAAACCTGCACTATTCAAGTCTAGCTCGTACCCTTCTTGCCTCATTACATCTAGGATCTCTCGAATCCGGGCTGTATCATCAATTTTTACATTGTGTGCTAATTGAAATTTATGAATGAGAGATGGATGTCCAATACGTTTAGGTTTGTGTTTTCCTAAACCAGCTTGAATTGATTGTAGGACGGTATCGTAATATAAATCATAGACATGTTCTACGGAGCCCATTTTATTTGAAAAATCTATAAAGGTTTCTGCTGAATAGTCGATACATACAAAGTTATCCTGCCATTTTAAAAAATGAACGGACAAAATAGCATCATCTAATAAATGACCATATGTATCAAGGAAATTACGTGTTTCCTGCTCAAAGCCTAAAATGTAGTCAATTTCAAGCCCGATACGAATCCGAATGTCTTGTGCGTACTGATTTTGTAATCGCTGTAAATCTTCAAAATAGGGTATTAAATAGTCTGGATTCATGCCGCTGTCCTTACCAGGTGTAGGGTCAACGAAGCCTGGCGGTAATGGGGCATGCTCTGTAAACGTAATATCCCTAAAATTTTCAGCAATTGCTTTTTCGATATATTGCGTAAATGTATCGGTTGTACCGTGTGGACAATAGGGGCTATGAATATGCCCGTCTCTTTTCATAAAGTTTACACTCCTTTGGCTATTTGAATGATGTCTAGATATTAACGCCGTACGCACTTTTCTGAAAAACACTTAAATTTTAGTACAAAAGGGGAAAACATAGTATATAATAAATACAACTAGCCAATTCGTTTATTGTAGAATAGGGGGCTTACGATGGAGTATATCATCATTCCGATTATCCTACTATTAATTTTAGCCATAGTAGGATTTATGATGCGACGAAAACATACAGCAATTATTGCTCAACTTGAAAATGAAAAATTACAAATACAAAATAATCCCATAAATGAGGAAATTTCTAAAGTTAAATCATTAAACATGAATGGTGAAACGGAAGAAATGTTTGAACGGTGGCGTAATAGTTGGGATGAAGTCATCGATGTACATATGACAAAAATTGATTCACTCCTATTCGATGCGGAGGACCAAGTAAATCATCTTCGTTTTAAAAAAGCAACGTTGATTGAACGTGAAATTGAGGATTATGTTCGCAAGTGTGAACAAGATAAAGATAAAATTTTAGAAGAATTAAATGAATTAATTGGCAGCGAAGAAAAAAATCGTATTGAAATTGAACAACTAAAAGAATATTATCGATCAGCGCGTAAAACTTTGCTTGCCCACCAACACTCATTTGGGATAGCTTTACCAGCACTTGAGCAAAAGCTTGAAGTATTTGTTCAGAAGTTTGAAGAATTCGATGAGCTTACTCGTGATGGTAATTATTTGCAGGCGCGTGAAATTGTTATTGGCTTAAATCATGAATCACAAGAGACTTTTGAATACATTAACGATGTACCAACTATTTTGACAGAACTACAAGTGAAATTACCAGGTGCTGTTCAAGAATTGCGCAATGGTCAACGAGAAATGGAAGAAAAATCTTATTATTTACATCATTTAGAACTGACACAGGCACTGGACATGCTTGAGACGGAGTTTACCGCATTAAAAAATGAATTGGCTCAACTTCATTTATCTGCAGTCAAGCCACGAGTCGTTGAAATAAATGAAGAAATCGACCATTTCTATGACCTTCTTGAAAAAGAGGTTATTTCAAAAAATTATGTAGATCTTAATTGTGACCGATTATTAGGATCAATCACAAATGTCATTAACTCTACTCGATTAGTAAGTGATGAAGCAACTTTTGTACAACAAAGCTATCATCTAAATGAAAAGGATGCTGAAATCCCAAAAGCGGCTTTAAAGCAATTAGAAGCACTCCAACGTCGTTATGATTTACTAGCGATGCGTGTTGCAGAAGAAAAATCGGCTTATTCAAGTTTGCAGGAAGAATTGATTGAAATAAGTGAGGAGCTTGAACGTATTCATGAGGAGCAAGATCGTTTATCGAATACGATGAAAAAGCTTCGCATTGACGAAAATAAGGCTTGTGCACAAGTTGAAAATCTAAAAAAAACGTTGCAGGACACGGACCGTCTGTTAAACAAGGCGAATATTCCGGGTATTCCTGAAGAGATGGATGCACGTTTAGATGAGGCAGCTGAGCACATTTATGTTGTGATGCAAAGTTTACAAGAGGTACCACTTAACATGGGAACAGTCCATAATAACTTAAATGCAGCAACGCTTTGTGTTGAGGATGTTCATTCGAAGGCACATGAATTAATTGAGAATGTCATGTTGATTGAACGAATTATTCAATATGGCAATCGTCATCGTGCAACAAATCCAAAATTAAATGTGCGTTTAAAAGAAGCAGAAGAAGCATTCCACCAATTCCGTTATACAAAAGCACTTGAGGAAGCTGGAACAGCTGTTGAAGAAATGGAGCCAGGTGCCTTAAAACGTATTCAGGAAATTGTCGCCGAGGATCTAGTTTTACGTTAATACCAAAAAATACAAGTAGATGATAAATTATAATATTAGAAAAGAGTAACCACCACACTGGATAGAAGTTGGTGGTTTTCTTATGAGAATTAGGATTTCGAGGAGAGAAAATTTTATTAGCTTGGATTTTATCATGCAAGTTATTGGCGAAAAATTCGAGAAAGAAGGAGGTATGATGTTGAAAAATGGATAAGTTTAGGGAATCAGGCTTTTCGCCAGGTTTTTTAAAGAGAACAGGAAAAATTTATATTTTAGTAAGTTTATTTTTAATTATTCTTACAGGGACACGAATTCTGTGGATTGTTACGTTTCATAATTTAGATCAACCCCATGCTATCAATGGACAACTGGATTTACAGGAATGGGATGCTAATGACGGTCGTACGATTACTTTGGATGGACAGTGGGAATTTTATCCACACGTTTGGCTGATGGGAGAAAGTTCTATTGAGGAAAGAGCTCAATTTATTCAAGTCCCAGGCAGGTGGAACGATTATGTATCTGCAGATAATTCTCCATATGGCTACGGTTCTTATCGCTTACGAATTCTAGTCAATCCAAATGACGAAAAAACCTACAGTATTCGAATTCCTAGCGTTCGAAGTTCATCTGAGTTATATGTAAATGGTCGATTGTTAAGCAAGTCAGGTCAGCCAGGGAAAACAGCGGAAGAAACAATGGCATATAATATACCTTACTCTGTATCCTTCCCAACAAATGGTAGCAACGTAATCGAGATAGTTGTTCAAGTTGCAAATTTCAAGGATCCCAGAAATAGCGGAATTGTCCGGTCCATAAAATTTGGGGAAGTTGAGTCGATTACTCGTGAGACACAATTTTCTATTACTATGCAACAAATGGTGGCCATCGTATTTTTGATGCATGGGGTGTACGCACTTATTTTATTTTTTGTTGGACATAGAGAAAAAAGATTACTTTATTTTTCACTATTGACTATTAGTGCGATGTTCATCAATTTACTCGGAAGCGATGAGAAATTATTGTCTTATTGGTTTCCGATAAATTATGAATGGGGATTTAAGTTAGTCCATCTTTCTATGGTTAGCCTTGCATATGCATTATTTCAATGTGTGAAACCACAGTTCCCGACTAGTTGGCGTAAATTCTTTCCATATTTCATTGCTCTTTGCGGATTAGCTATTTTATTGTCACTACTTTTACCTGCGCATTATGTTATAATGCTACAGCCCTTATACACAATTCTGTTGGGTATTTCGATTGGTTTAACAATTATATCTATGTTTCTTACATCCATTAAGGAAATTATGGATAATACTTTATTACTTTTAGCCATCACCGCATTTGGTAATAATTTAATTTGGTGGGGAATATTTCTTATAACGGGTATCAAAAGTATCTATTATCCATTTGATTTGATCATCGCGATAGCCTGTTTCGCTTCGTTTTGGTTTAGAGGTTATTTTAAGATTCATGCCGAAGCCAATCAGCTGACAATCAAGCTACAAAGAAGCGATAAGTTAAAGGATGAATTTCTAGCGAATACATCTCATGAGCTACGAAACCCACTTCACGGTATATTAAATATTTCAAAAGCAGTATTAGAAAGAGAACAGCCAACATTGAATCAGAAAAGTATTAATGATTTGGAGACAGTTCTTTCTGTCGGACGCCGGATGTCACTAATGTTAAACGATTTACTTGATACGATGAGTCTAAAAGAACATACACACAGGTTGAATTTACAAACCTTTTCTATTCATACAATTGTAACAGGTGTATTAGACATGCTTCAATTTATGACGGAGGGCAAGCCGATACGGTTAATAAACGATATTCCTGCTGACTTCCCGAAAGTATTTGCCGATGAAAATAGGGTCATACAAATCATTTTTAATGTTCTACACAATGCGGTTAAATATACAAATGAAGGTACAATTTCAATACATAGTTTTGTAAAAGAAGGACGTGCACAAATTGTAATTTCTGATACTGGCGTTGGAATAGATGAGGAAACGATGATACGGATATTTGAACCATATGAGCAAGCTTATCATGGGAATACGATGATTGAAGGTGGATTTGGCCTTGGTCTGAGCATTAGCAAACAATTGGTTGAATTACATGGAGGTACGTTACAGGCAAAATCTGTCCTAGGACAAGGTTCGGAATTCAGCTTTACTTTACAGCTATCCAATGACACAAGTGAACAACAAGAAACAGTGAATACAATTCTTTCTTCGTTTAATGTAGCAGAGTCAACAATGTCCATGACTTCTAAACAATTCGATAGTATATCTGAACAGCAACCAAAGATTGTAGAAAATCGCCCACGTGTATTAGTTGTAGACGACGATCCGATTAATCTAAGAGTCATTGAAACGATTCTTACAGTAGAAAAATTTGATATAGTGACAGTGACAAGCGGTAAAAAAGCGTTAGCTATTTTAGATGCTAAAGAATGGGATTTAATTATTTCAGATGTGATGATGCCACAAATGTCTGGTTATGAGCTGACACGAAGAATTCGTCAACGATTCACCATCACAGAACTGCCAATCCTCCTCCTTACTGCGAGGAGTCAGCCACAGGACATTGAAAACGGATTTTTAGCAGGTGCCAACGATTATGTTGTAAAGCCTGTGGATGCCTTGGAAATAAGATCACGAGCGAAGGCGTTAACTGAAGTTAAACAATCTGTTCGTGAGCGACTACGAATGGAGGCGGCGTGGCTACAGGCGCAAATACAGCCTCATTTCTTCTTCAACACATTGAATGCAATTTTAGCATTAAGTGAAATTGATATGAATCGAATGCGCAATTTACTAGAAGCGTTTAGTGACTATTTGAGGGAATCATTTAAGTTTCAAAATATTGACGAGTTTATTCCAATTGAGGAAGAGTTAAATCTTGTTCGATCTTATCTTTTTATCGAGAAGGAACGATTTGGAGATCGCTTGCATGTTTCTTGGGAGATAGCAGAAGATATAGAAATGATGATTCCAGCACTTACCATTCAACCACTAGTTGAAAATGCCGTAAGACACGGTATTATGAAGCAAGTACAAGGTGGAAATATTCAAATTCAGGTTTTAGACTATGTTGATTACGTTGAAATAATCGTTACAGACGATGGTGTCGGAATGGACGAGGCGATGATGCAACGCATACTTGTAAGACAAACAGCTGATAAATCTGGAGTTGGCCTGTTAAACACTGATCTCCGATTAAAACAGCACTATGGTAAAGGACTTCAAATTAATAGTAAGCAGGATTACGGTACAACAGTATCGTTTATCGTCTTAAAAAATAAATAACGTACAACAATTGCATTGATGAGACATCTTAAACAGGAAAAAACTTAGAGTGAAATTCTGAAAGTTTTTATCACGTAATAATAGTTAATGGTTTTATAAGTAAGTTTGAACTATAATAAATACCGTTAAATTAACGTTTTGAAAGTGTGTGAATGACAATGAAAGAAAATACAATCTATCTAGATAACAGCGCAACAACTAAACCTTATAAAGAAGTGATGCAAGCATTTATGGCAGTAAATGAGCAGTATTACGCCAACCCTGCATCGATTCATGCAATGGGTGTAGAATCAAATGATTTATTAATGCGTGCTCGTGGACAAGTAGCAGACATTTTGCATACTGAGGCAAGAAATGTACTGTTTACTTCAGGAGGTACTGAATCCAATAATACGGCTATTTTCGGTTTAGCGCATGGTAATACTCATAAAGGTAACCATATTTTGACTACGGAAATCGAACATCCATCTGTGTTAGAATCGGTGAAGCAACTTGAAAAAGAAGGCTTTGAAATAGAATATCTACAGGTCGATAAAAAGGGTGTAGTGTCGTTAGATGAGCTACGAAAAAAAGTTCGCAGGGATACTATTTTAGTTAGTATGATGCATGTTAATAACGAAATGGGTGCCATTCAGCCGATTTTTGAAGCGGCAAAAATTGTCCATGAAGCAAGTCGTGCCGCATTTCATGTGGATGCAGTGCAAAGCTTTGGAAAACTGCCAATAACTTTTAATGAAGATGAAGGACCAGACTGTATTTCCATATCAGGTCATAAAATTCATGGTTTTAAAGGTTCAGGTATATTAGCATTTCGTAAAAAAATGCAATGGCAGCCATATGCACATGGTGGAGGACAGGAATTTGGCTTACGTAGTGGCACTGTGGCTGTCCCACAAGCGGTAGCGCTATCAAAAGCAGCCCGTATGGCAATCGAAACAATGAGTGAACGTACGAAAAAATATCGTACATGGCAGGATGAAATATGTACGGCGTTAAAAGAATTTGGTGAGGCTGTGCAAATAATATCGACATCACAGGGTGCGTCGCATATTTTATCATTTAGTGTGCGTGATTTAAAAGGTGAGGTCATTATAAATGCACTACAGAAACGTAGAGTTATTGTGTCAACATCGAGTGCGTGTTCCTCCAAGCAAACGAAAACAAGTCATGTTGTAGAAGCTTTAAATATTGATGAGCATTTTAAAAAGGGTATTATCCGTGTAAGCTTTGGTGCCCATGTAACAGACGAAGATATTGTATTATTTATACAAATATTGAATGAAGTACTAACGGAACTTAAAGGAGAACATCTATGATGATTTGGAAAGAAATTTTAATTCGATATGGTGAGCTATCTACAAAAGGGCGCAATAAGATGGATTTTATCCGTCGCTTGCGTGAAAATATTCGCCATGCATTTGCAGAGTTAGGTCATTTACACATTCGTACAGAGCGTGATCGTATGTTTATCGCTATTCAAGATCAGGCACAAATGGACATTTTACTAAATAGATTACCGAAAATTTTTGGGATTCAATCATTCAGTCCAGTTGCCGCTTGTGACAAAGACATTGAGGCGATGAAATCACTGGCGATTACAATTATGGATACGTTTAAACATGAACAATTGACTTTTAAAGTAGAAGTTAAGCGTACAGATAAAACATTCCCTTTAGATTCGCATGCTATACAGCGTGAAATCGGTGGACATGTATTACCACAGTATCAAAATTTATCAGTAAAAGTGAAAAAACCAGATGTAGAGCTTCGTGTTGAAGTACGCCATGATGCTACTTATATGATGGCACAAGTTATTCCGGGTGCTGGTGGCATGCCAGTTGGCTCCAACGGTAAATCATTACTAATGCTCTCAGGTGGTATCGATAGCCCAGTTGCAGGATATTTAATGATGAAACGAGGAGTTCGCTTAGAAGCAATTCATTTCTTTAGTCCACCATATACAAGTCAAAATTCATTGGAAAAAGTAAAAGTACTTGCCAATGAATTAACGAAATTTGGCGCGAATATTCGACTACATGTTATTCCTTTTACTGAAATCCAAGTTCTTATTAAAGAAAAAGTGCCATCTAATGTGTCTATGACAACAACTCGTCGTATGATGTTAAAAGTTGCTGACAAAGTGCGTGAAGAAATTGATGCATTAGCGATTGTTACTGGTGAAAGTCTTGGGCAAGTAGCAAGCCAAACGCTTGAAAGCTTAACAGCAATCAATGCTGTGACAAACACACCGATTTTACGTCCACTAATTTCAAGTGATAAATTAGAGATAATTGAAATCGCTGAGAAAATTGGCACATATGAAACGTCAATTCAACCATTTGAAGATTGCTGTACAATTTTTACGCCGGCTAGTCCAAAAACGAAACCAAAACTTGAAAAAGTTGAGCATTATGAAAGCTTTTCTGATTTCGATGAACTAATCGATCGAGCTGTGAAAAATCGTGAGGTCTATATTTTCCCCAAAAAAGAACAGCCTGCTGATAAATTTGCAGATCTTTTATAGAAGTAAATTTTAATTTGTTCTGCTATTAAGCAAACTCGATTCGTTATATATATATAGGAAAGAAACCGTCTCAAAATTCTATTATGAGACGGTTTTTATTTGATTGTAAATAGGTTTCCTTTGCAGTTACATTTTACCTATAAAATTTTTGTATTAAAAAACAAATAACGCACATTCTATATTCACAAGGAGGTGAGAAACATGACAAACAACAACAACCGCAGTTCAAACCAGCTTGCAGTACCTGGTGTACAACAAGCACTAGATCAAATGAAATACGAAATTGCACAAGAATTTGGTGTTCAATTAGGAGCTGACGCTTCAGCTCGTGCCAACGGTTCCGTTGGTGGTGAAATCACTAAACGTCTTGTACAAATGGCAGAATCTCAATTAAAAGGTATGCCAAACAACAACCAATAAATGCAGAATAAGCATTTATAAACTTAAAACCAGTGACCGTAAAAGGCACTGGTTTTAGTTTGTTTAAATTTACTGTTTTTATCCCGTACTAACGTGATTGAAATGATGTTAAAGTCGACACAGTATTTTTTATATTTACACTTTCACAAATAGCAGAGATAACAGCAATACCATTCGCACCAGCTTTTAATACTGTCTGTGCATTGAATTCATCAATACCGCCAATTGCCACTATCGGCAATTCAGGATAATCAGTACAGGCTTGCTGTAAAAATTCAGTACCACTCGGTTGTTTGGCATCTCTTTTTGAAGTGGTTGCAAAAATAGGACCGATGCCTACATAATCAGCTTCGTGCTGTAAGGCAATTTGCAATTCATCTTTTGTATGAACAGAAACACCAAGTAACATATTTCCGATTTTTTCTCGAATAACAGCAACAGGGAAATCATCTTGCCCAATATGGATGCCATGCGCATCAAGTTTTAAGGCAAGCTCTAGATCATCATTGACGATAAACGGAATATGATACTGTTTGCAAAGCTTTTGACAACTTCGAGCAAAATTTTCATAAGCTTGGCCAGTCAATGCATCTGGACCCTTTTCACGAAATTGAAACATAGTAATGCCAGATTGCAGTGCTTCTTCAAGCACTTCTAAGGGAGAGCGATTTTTAACGTTTGTCGAACCCATAATAAAATAAAGCCTTAAATCATGACAATTCATGAATGGTCACCTCGCAAGAATCTTTGTATTTTTGGTAGGCGAAATGATTCGTCGGACCGTGCCCATTGCCAATAGATAGATCATGTGTAATTGCTAACTGAATAAACTTTTTTGCTTCTACTATAGCTGAATCTATAGGTAATTCTCGCCCTATAAAAGCTGCTAATGCAGCAGAAAATGTGCAACCTGTACCATGAGTGTTTTTTGTTGCTATACGTGTAGTTTGCATGGAAAAAGCACGACCATCTTTAAAAAATACATAGTCAGTCGCAAAATTTTCGTCAGTTAAATGCCCACCTTTAATGACCACACAACGTGTACCTAGTTGTAAAAGTGTTTGAGCAGCCTGCTTTATGGATGCAATATCATCTATTTTTTTTCCTGTTAACACTTCTGCTTCAGGGATATTTGGCGTAATGACTGCTGCTAACGGCAATAAATAACATCGCATTGTCTCAATTGCTTGTTGTTGCAATAAACTTTCGCCCCCTTTAGCAATCATTACTGGATCAATGATAAGTGGTATATCAAAATCAGCCATGATATTGGCGATTGTCTGAATAATTTCAGAGGAAAAAAGCATGCCTGTTTTGAGCGCACTAATCGAAAAATCCTCTAATAGTGCCTGAAATTGTTTTTCAATAAATTTGGTATCAATCGGTAAAACCTCTGACACACCTAGTGTATTTTGTGCAGTTAATGCTGTAATAACGGAAGTGCCAAATACCTTTAATTCTTGAAATGTTTTTAAATCTGCTTGAATACCTGCACCACCACCACTATCTGAGCCCGCAATTGTAGTCACGATATGCATTATTTTTCACCGTCCTTCGAAAGGCGATGTAACTCATTTAAGACAGCTATTTGAAAATCACCAATATTTTGCGTAGAGGAAGCAGCAAATTCAGCTAGTTTTTTATAAGCTAATAAAGTGTTTACTAATTGTTTAAATGGCTCGATTTGTGCAACATATGCTGCGGCACAAATTGCACTTAATAGGCAGCCTGTCCCTGTGACTTCGGTCATCTGATGATGCCCACCAACAACCCAATGCATCTGTTCACCATCGGTTATAAAATCTTTTTCACCGGTCACAATAACGATACAGTCAAAGCGTTGGGCAATTTTCTTTGCTTCATCCTCAATACAAATCGAGCCGTTACCACTGTCGATGCCTTTTTGTTGCCAACTCACATTGGCAATAGCAGCAAGTTCACCAATATTGCAACGAATAACAGCGAATTTTACATGTGTTAATAGCTGGTGAACCGTATTTTTTCGAAAAGTAGTTGCTCCTGCACCAACAGGATCTAAAATTATCGGAATGCCAAGTGTATTGGCCATTTTCCCTGCTCGTAACATAGATTCCTTTGTACGTTCATTAATCGTACCAGTATTTAATAATAGAGCGGAAGCGATTCTGACCATTTCTTCGACTTCATCGACTTCATCGGCCATTACAGGAGAAGCGCCAATTGCCAATAAGCCATTTGCTTGAAAATTTGCCACTACATAGTTTGTTATACAGTGAATAAGTGGCTGTTGTTTACGGATAGTTTGGAAAATCATTTTAAGCCCTCCTTTTTTGGATGGACGTAAGCATGCAAAAAAAGCTCTTTTTCGTGAAGAGAATACACGTAAAAAGAGCTTTTCATCAATAACAAGATGTATTGCTCCCTACGTCAGTATTAACTAACAGGTTCAAAGGGTCAGGTTTTACCTTCTCAACTCAGGATGAGTCCCCCTGCAATCATGATTTTAGTTGACCAAAATGTATCATACTTTTTCTTTGTGTTCAATAGAGATTTCTCATTTTAGTAAAAGCAGTGACTGATGCCATATAGAGAAGTATGATAGTTGTCATGACTTTTCAAAAATAAGGGTTCTTCCATTGAAAATCATGAAAAATGAGTTTTATAATGAGCATAGCAAAGGGGGCATATGCCATGAAAAGACAAGATTTACTCGCACCAGAGTGGTATAACATTGCACAGGAAATTGAAAAGTATGCACAGCATCCAACTAAAAATGCTTTAATTGTTTATAACGAAAACGAAGAAATTCAATACATTACATATGCAAGTTTACTTGAAAAGGCAAATCAGGCAGCACATATATTAACAGCTAAAGGATTAGTCAAAGGAGATGTGCTTTTAGTGATGGTGCCGAGATCAGTTGAGGCATACATTGTTTATATTGCAGCATTAAAGGCGGGCTTAACGATTATTCCAAGCTCTGAGATGTTACGTGCAAAAGATATCGACTATCGAATCACACATGCTGATGCAAAGGCAGTTATTGCCTATGAGCCTTATATTGAGCAATTTGATGAGGTTGAAAATTTGGAAGGTGTACAGCAGTTTGTCATCGGTCATGCACATGAACCATGGCAACCACTGTTAGAACAAATGAAAAATCAACCAACCACGTATACAAGTTCTACGCCAACGAAGAGTACTGATATCGCATTTCTTGCTTATACAAGTGGGACAACAGGTAATCCGAAGGCTGCTGTTCATACACATAGCTGGGGTTACGCACATTTACGGACAACTGCACCAAATTGGTTAGGTGTTCAGGAAAATGATATCGTATGGGCTACTGCAGCACCAGGGTGGCAAAAATGGATATGGAGTCCATTCCTTGCGACCTTAGGAAGCGGCGCGACAGCTTTTGTATACAAGGGAAAATTTAATGCAGCTACTTACTTAACATTACTTGAAAAATTTAAAATCAACGTGCTGTGCTGTACGCCAACTGAGTATCGTTTTATGGCAGCACTTGAAAATTTACATGACTATAATTTGAGTGAAATCCGCCAAGCTGTATCAGCAGGCGAACCGCTGAATAGTGAGGTTATGAAAATATTCTTACAAAACTTTACACTACAGGTACGTGATGGCTATGGACAAACGGAAAATACATTACTTGTCGGAACAATGGTAGGTATGGAGGCGCGTGTTGGCTCCATGGGGAAACCAACACCAGGAAATACCGTAGAAATTATTGACGATTTTGGTACGCTAGTTTCCGAAGGTGTCGTTGGTGATATAGCGGTTCATCGTAAAACACCGGCCTTATTTAAAAAGTATTTTAAAGATCCGGAACGCACAAGTTTACAATTTCGAGGTGATTGGTATATCACTGGTGACCGTGCATATAAAGATAAAGATGGTTATTTTTGGTTTGAGGGGCGCGGTGATGATGTGATTATTTCCTCAGGTTACACGATTGGACCATTCGAGGTTGAAGATGCGTTAATGAAGCATCCAGCGGTGAAAGAAGTTGCAGTGGTAGCGAGTCCAGACGAAGTAAGAGGGAATATTGTAAAGGCATTTGTGGTTTTACATGATGGAAAACTAGGCATTGAATCACTTGTTCAAGAACTTCAAGACCATGTAAAAACGTTAACAGCACCTTACAAATATCCACGTGCGATTGAATTTGTAGAGGAGCTACCAAAAACGGCTTCGGGTAAAATTCGTCGTGTCGAACTACGTCAACAAGAAAAGGTCCAGTTTACTCAAAAATAATTTCCTAGGAAATAATGTCGAAAATCAAAGTTCATGCCAAATTTATGAACTTTGATTTTTTTTATGTGTAAAGGACATTTTTTATGGGAAACTGTATAAGATAAAACTTTTGCATAATATTGCAAAAAAGTGAAACATTTTAGACATTGGGACGTATAACGTCTTGAGGAGGCGGAAAGACATGAATGTTAAAAGGTGGGTAGCCTTAATTATTGCAGGTGTATTATTAGTAGTTTCACTAGGTATTAACACCGTATTTGCAATATTTAAATCAGACTTTTTTGGTAGTTTTGACAGTCTGATGGCTGGAAATAACTTGGAAGTATTTGAAACGGTGATTGAAGGAGAAGATTATAATAAACGGATCGCGTATTTAAAAGTGGATGGTACGATCCAAGATATTGGCTCTAGTTCATTATGGCAGCCAGTGGCATATGATCACCAGTTTTTTTTAGAGCAATTAGACAATATTTTATATGATGAAACAGTACAGGCGGTTGTTTTAAGTGTGAATTCACCAGGTGGTGGTGTAAAAGAATCAGCAGAGATCTATAAAAAGCTTTTAGAAATTAAAGAAGAGCGCCAAATTCCAATTTATGTATCAATGGACTCAATGGCAGCTTCAGGCGGTTATTATATTGCCGCACCTGCAGATAAAATTTTCGCTCATCGCGATACGATAACAGGCTCTATTGGTGTCATTATGCAGTCAATCAATTACCAAGAGCTAGCTGAAAAAGTAGGCGTGAAATTTCAGACATTTAAATCAGGTGAACATAAGGATATGCTAAGCCCGATGCGTGATGTTACCGAAGAAGAACGAGCAATGATGCAAGATATGATTAATGAAACCTATGAAGAGTTCGTTGATATTGTTGAAAAAGGTCGTAATATGTCTGAAGCCGATGTGAAGAAGGTAGCGGATGGTCGAATTCTCGGAGGAACAAAGGCACTTGAAGCAGGCTTAATCGATGAAATAGGTGATGTGGAAGCAACAATCGCGGCTTTACGTGCAGATTATGGTTTAGAAGATGCAGCACTATTTGAATACTCATATGATATGGGTGGCTGGCAGTCTTACGTTGGTATGAAGATTGGTTCAATGTTTGGTCCGTCTGCTGAGGAAAAAATGCTAATGAAGATTATGGCTGACTATAGAGCGCCCAAAATGATGTACTTATACGGCGAATACTAAGGAGGGTGTACCATGACAAATAATGAATTCGTTATACAAGGGCAACCCTCTTTTGAAACGGAGCCTCCACGTGATAAGGTAGAAACGTTATTAGCAACTAAACACTATGCATTAAAAACAGCTGGCTTTTGGGTACGTTTTTGGGCATTTTTATTAGATAGCTTAATTATATCAGCTATTGTGGGAATACTTATTAACCCGATTTTTTACTTAATGGATTGGTCGTTATCGGAAACGGTATGGTATGCACCAATTTCTATTATTTCAGCCATTATCTATTATGGCTATTTCGTGTTGATGACGAAATTTTTGGGGCAAACTTTAGGGAAGATGGCTTGCGGTTTACGTGTTGTGTCATTAAAACATGACAAGTTAACGTGGTCGGATGTACTTTTCCGAGATTGGATTGGGCGTTTTATTAGCAATATCTTTATGCCACTGTATATTTTTGTTGCTATTTTGCCAGACAATCAAGGCTTACATGATTTTTTTGCAGAGACAACAGTTGTCCATGAAAAGATGTATGTAGAAAAAAAAGAAGCGCCTAAAGCTTTACCTATTCAGGAGAAAGTAGTAGAGCCTGAAAAGCTGGAACAAACGATAGAAGAAAAAATGGTAGATTGATGGTTGGGCTGTCTCAAAAATAGTGAGACAGCCATTTTTAATTGTTAACAAGGCTATAAAAGAGATGATATCGGGGAGAAGTTGGACAACCTCAAATGAAGATATGATAAAACTATTCAATAATTCTTCAAAAAAATAGGGCTAATCGAAAGTTATTAGCACTCCAGAAAGATCATGTTCAGTTTAAGCTGTCTCAGTTGCAATTAATTCCCTACATTTAGTAATATTATGTACATATGATAGAAGGAGGCGTTTATATGGCACAAGTAACATTTAAAAATGGTCCAGTAACACTAGTAGGGAACGAAGTAAAGGTTGGAGACCAAGCACCAGATTTCACTGTATTAGCGAATAACTTATCACCTGTTACTTTAAAGGATTCAGATGGGAAAATTCGTTTATTTAGTGTTGTCCCATCATTAGATACAGGCGTTTGCGATGCGCAAACACGTCGTTTTAATGAAGAAGCAGCAAACTTAGGCGATAATGTAGTGATTTATACAGTATCTGTGGATCTTCCTTTCGCACAAAAACGCTGGTGT
Organism: Lysinibacillus sp. NPDC048646; assembly: GCF_050272295.1. Lineage (NCBI taxonomy): Bacteria > Bacillati > Bacillota > Bacilli > Caryophanales > Bacillaceae > Lysinibacillus > Lysinibacillus sp. NPDC048646. Next base: position 30,869 of record NZ_JBNNLZ010000009.1, on the reverse strand, counting down.
GGTGCTGCAGGCATTGATGCTGTTCAAACAGTTTCTGATCACCGTGATCTTTCATTTGGGGAAGCATTTGGTGTGTACATTCAAGAATTACGACTTCTAACACGTGCAGTATTTGTTGTGGATGCAGCTGGTAAAGTAACGCATGTGGAATACGTTCCAGAAGCTACAGACCATCCAAACTATGAATCAGCGATTGCCGCTGTAAAAGCACTAGCATAATCCGCTTCTTTTAGGCTAAGATAATACTAGACAAAGGAGCTGTGACAAGTTTTTGTCATGGCTCCTTTCTGCGTGAAAGGAAGTTTTGTATGGAAAAAATTGAGAAATTATTTGCAATGCTGAATGAGCATGCCGAAAAGCTAGAAAAAGAGCACAATAAAACACTGTTAGAGGGCATGCTGGATGGTTTAGAGGCATGGCTAGATGGAGAAGTCGATTTCTCACAGGCAGATGCAACGAAAGAAGATGTGCGAAAAGCAATTCAAATTGCCATTTTAAAAGGAATGTGTAAAGGTTCCCAGCCAAATCATCAAATGACACCAGATACCCTTGGTTTATTAGTCGGCTATTTTGTTGAGCAAATTTTTGCTGAACGTTTAGAAAAAGAAAAAATTTCTATAATGGATCCAGCTATTGGTACAGGTAATTTACTCTTGACGGTAATGAACTTACTAGATGGTAAAATAGAAGCCACAGGAGTAGAGGTTGATGAGTTACTCATCCGTTTAGCGGCAGCAACTGCAGATTTAACAGAGCAACCCGTATCACTATTCCGACAAGATGCATTGCAGGATTTATTAGTCGATCCTGTAGATGCGATTGTCTGTGATTTACCAGTTGGTTATTATCCAAATGAAGATGTGGCATTGGATTATGAAGTATGTGCACCAGAGGGAATGAGCTATGCACACCATTTATTCATTGAGCAGTCTGTTAATTATACGAAGGACGGCGGGTATTTATTTTTTCTAGCGCCAACTCATCTTTTTGAATCTGAGCAATCGAAGCAATTGCATAAGTACATTCAAAAGCATGCATGGATTCAGGCTATTATACAATTGCCAGATACAATGTTCGCGAATAAAGCACATGAAAAAAGTATTGTTATTTTACAAAAGCAAGGTGAAAATTTCAAGGCGCCAAAAGAAGTGTTACTTGCGAAGGTACCCAACATGCAAAATAAACAAGCGCTAGCTATGTTCTTTGAGAAAGTAAAGATGTGGCAAGAGGGGAAATAACAAGAAGTAAGTTCTAAAATAATTGATTAAAAAAGGTATCCAAGAGTCTCTGGATACCTTTTTATGTATTACTTGATTAAGCTTCTGGTGTACGGATAACAAGTACGTCACATTTAGCTGAACGTACGATTGCTTCAGAAACAGAACCGATTAGGAAACGTTCTACAGCGTTAAGACCAGTAGCACCACAGATGATTAAGTCAGCGTCTACGATATTAGAAAGCTCTTTTGTGATGATATTTTTTGGAGAACCGTATTCGATTACAAGGTTTACATTTGTTAAGCCTTCTTCTTCTGCTTGTTTTTTATAACCGTTTAATAAATCTTCAGAGAATGCTTGTGCGCGTTCTGCGATTGAACGGTCATATGCTTCGATTGCAGCGAATGAACGAGTGTCAATAACATTTACTAGATTTAATACTGCACCCTCGTTACGTTTTGCAACGTCGATTGATTTACGGAAAGCGTATTCAGCTTCCTTTGAACCGTCTACAGCAACTACAATGCTTTTATAATGATTAGCCATTTGTATTACCTCCCTATATTTATATTCTGATTATACCAAATGATTGTCTAAAGGAAATACTTTGCGAAAGAAAAATTGTGAAAAACTAAAGGCATTTTCTGCGAAAAACTTATTTCTTTTTAATAATCTTAATATTTTATATTTTGAAAATGTTATAAATTTTACTTGAAAACGCGTTAATTAAAGCATTTTTTGCATTTATTTGGTAAGATGGAAGTGCACAAGGGGTGTATCAATTACGCTAATGCATAATTGATGAAATGATGCTTATTTCATAGGTTACGGAAGGGGACAGGAAAGATGAAGATTGGTATTCCAAAAGAAATAAAAAACAATGAAAATCGTGTAGCAATGACACCAGCAGGGGTAGTAACATTAACACATGCAGGCCACGAAGTGTACATTGAAGCAGGAGCTGGTCTAGGCTCTAGCTTTACAGATGCAGATTACCTAGCGGCAGGTGCTCACATTGTCGCAACAGCACAAGAGGCATGGACACAGGAAATGATTTTAAAAGTAAAAGAGCCTGTAGCATCGGAATACAATTATTTTTATGAAGGTCAAATATTATTTACTTATTTACATTTAGCGCCTGAGCGTGAACTGACGCAGGCACTTTTAGATAAGAAAGTTGTAGGCATTGCCTATGAAACAGTACAGTTGGCAAATGGTTCTTTACCATTATTAACACCAATGAGTGAAGTTGCAGGGAAGATGGCAACGCAAATCGGTGCACAATTTTTAGAAAGAAATCATGGCGGTAAAGGGATTTTACTAGGAGGCGTATCGGGTGTGCCACGTGGTAAAGTAACGGTTATTGGTGGCGGTATCGCTGGGACAAATGCAGCAAAAATAGCTGTTGGAATGGGTGCAGATGTAACTGTCATTGATTTAAGTCCAGAGCGCCTACGTCAATTAGAAGATCTATTTGGTCGTGAAGTGCAAACATTAATGTCTAACCCTTATAATATTGCAGAATCAGTGAAAAATTCGGATTTAGTTATTGGAGCTGTCCTAATTCCTGGAGCAAAGGCACCGAAGCTTGTTTCAGAGGAGATGATTCTTTCAATGAAGCTAGGTTCTGTAGTGGTTGATATTGCAATTGACCAAGGTGGAATTTTTGCAACGTCTGATCGTGTAACGACACATGACGATCCTACGTATATAAAACATGGTGTTGTTCACTATGCAGTGGCAAATATGCCAGGTGCAGTACCTCGTACGTCAACAATTGCTTTAACAAATAATACAATTCCATATGCATTGCAAATTGCAAATAAAGGCTATAAGCAGGCATGTATCGATAATCCAGCACTGAAAAAAGGATTAAATACATTTGACGGACATATTGTTTATAAAGCAGTTGCAGACGCACAAGAATTACCATACGTCCATGTTGATGATTTAATGACATTAAGTTAATTAAGTAAAAGTGAAGCGGTGGGGGCTTGCAACTCTCACCGATTTAGAACTGTTCGTATAGCATAAAAAGGAAGCACCATAGAAAGTGGTAGCTTCCTTTTATTGTTTAATCTGCACTAACTGGATTCGGAGATGAAAGCAATCAAGAACATTAAGTTCTGTCGCAACCTCTGCACAAACAATTGTTTGTGACCTTGCGGGTAACGTTTTACCTAGAGAACAATTAATTCTTTTGGGAATTTTGTTAGTACCTCTACTCCCTCATTTGTGACAACGACATCATCTTCGATACGAACACCTGTGACATCAGATTTGTAAATACCTGGCTCAATTGTGAAAACCATACCTGGCTCCATCGTCATATCATTTGCACCTGTAACAGAAGGGAATTCGTGTACAGAAATGCCAAGACCATGACCGAGGCGATGAGTGAAATATTCACCGTAGCCAGCGTCAGTAATTGTGTCGCGTGCAATTTTATCTAAGTCCATAGCACGAACACCTGGTTTTACGGCTGCAACTGCATTTGTATTAGCCGCTAGTACTGCATGATATATTTCTTTCTGTGCATCAGTAGGCTCGCCAAATGCAACAGTACGTGTAATATCAGAGCAATAGCCCTCGTAAATAACACCAAGGTCGAATAATACCATATCGCCTTTCGCTACTTTACGGGCACCTGGTTTACCGTGTGGGGAAGCCGTTTTGGGACCACTTAACACCATTGTTTCAAAGGACATCTTACAACCTTTTTCTTGAATAGCACTTTCAATGGCAGTTAAAATTTCCATTTCTGTTTTGCCTTCAGCTATCTCTTTACAGCCAACTTCAATAGCATAATCTGCTAGTTCAGCAGCTTTTCGTAATTTATTTAACTCATCTTCATCTTTGATAACACGCATCGCATTAATTTTCTCGTCAAGGCGAACAAAGCTTGCCTGTGGGAATGAGTGCTGTAAAGCTTCTAAACGTTCTACGATGAGCTGTGCTTTTTCAATGGCAAATGTTGATGGATATTCATTTCGCTCCTTGATAGCCTGTGCAAGTATTTCCATTGCATTTTCTGTGTCTTGGTGACCAATCACTTCATATGGCCAACCGGCATCCTTTGCATCTGGGATTTCCATTTGTGGACAAATTAAAAAGGGCTCAGACTCTTTGAAAATCACCACACCTAGTAATCTTTCATGGGGATTGCTTTTAAAGCCTGAAACGTAAAAGACATTATCTGGTGTCGTTACAAAAGCGGCATCAATTTGATTTTGTTGTAAATAGCTTTGAATTTCTTCAACCTTCGACATAATCATTTCCTCCTCATAGTGCGCTATATAGTTTTTATCCTAAACAAGCATATCAAAAAAAGGGAAAAAGCGCATGGGTAGCGAATTAAATGATAGAGCAAAAAATGCAATGCAAGGAGGAATGACAAATGGAAATAAGTTATCATGGACATTCTGTTGTCAAAATTCAGACAAATGGCAGGACGATATTAATTGATCCTTTCATTAATGGAAATGGACAAACTGATTTAAAGGTAGCTGAAGAGGCACCGGATATTATTTTACTTACACATGGGCATAATGACCATGTAGGTGATACTGTGGAACTGGCCAAGAAAAAGGATGCACTTGTCATTGCACCAAATGAGCTGGCAAACTGGATTTCATGGCAAGGCGTAAAAGTGCATCCAATGCATATTGGGGGTGCTAAAGATTTTGATTTTGGTAAAGTGAAATTTACGCAAGCTTTCCATGGCTCCTCATATACAACAGAGAATAATGAAATTATTTATATGGGTATGCCAGCGGGAATTTTACTATTTATCGAAGGACTAACGATTTATCACGCGGGTGATACGGCATTATTTAGCGATATGAAACTAATAGGTGAACGACATCCTATTGATATAGCGTTTTTACCAATTGGTGACAATTTTACGATGGGGCCAGAGGATGCGGCTTATGCCGTTTCGTTTTTAAAGCCGAAAATTGTCGTACCAGTGCATTATAATACATTCCCTCCTATCGAACAGAATCCTCAAATTTTTGCAGATTTAGTTCAGAATGCGGAGGTTCAAATTTTAAAAGCGGGTGAAAAAGTAAACTGTTCCTAATCTGAGACGTAACTGTACTATATAGATTGATACCACGTGCGTAGTTGAAGCGATGGGCTAAGTGAAACAATTTCACCACATTATACTCAATATTTTTATAAAAAATATGGTACACTAAGAGCAGAATTGATTGCTTGAGAAATAGGTGATATTTTGTCTACAAAACATGAGAAGATTTTACAATACATCGAGTCACTACCCGTGGGCGATAAAATTTCAGTACGTCAAATTGCAAAAGAAATGCAAGTGAGTGAAGGAACGGCTTACCGTGCCATTAAAGAAGCGGAAAATCGTCGTTTAGTGAGTTCCATTGAACGTGTCGGTACGATTCGTATCGAAAAGAAAAAGAAAGAAAACATCGAGCGATTAACTTTTGCCGAAATTGTTAATATTGTAGATGGCCAAGTCTTAGGTGGTAAAACAGGTCTACATAAAACATTAACAAAATTTGTGATTGGTGCGATGCAATTAGAAGATATGATGCGCTATACGGATGCAGGTAGCTTACTCATCGTAGGTAACCGTATTAGAGCACATGAAAATGCACTACGAGCAGGTGCTGCGGTATTAATCACAGGTGGTTTTGATACAACAGAGGATAACAAACAGCTTGCTGATTCATTAGATTTACCGATCATTTCAACGAGCTACGATACTTTTACAGTAGCGACAATGATTAACCGAGCAATTTATGATCAGTTAATCAAAAAAGATATATTATTTATTGAAGACATTTATGTTCCTATGACGGATACATCTGTGCTTCGAAATGATGAAACACTACATCATTTCCATAAGCTGAACGAGCGTACGACGCATGGTGCATTCCCTGTCGTAACAATGAATAATAAGCTGATCGGTATGGTAACGGTAAAAGACGTTATTGGTCGCGAAGAAGACGAGCTAATTGAAAAGGTCATGACGAAAAATCCAATTGCGGGATCTATGAAAATGAGTGTTGCTTCAGCAGGACACCGTATGATTTGGGAAGGTATTGACCTACTGCCGATTGTGAATGATGATAATGTTTTACAAGGAGTTATTAGTCGCCAAGATGTACTCAAAGCATTACAACTTGCACAACGTCAACCACAGCACGGAGAGACAATTGATGATTTAGTCAAGAATGAGATGAAGGTACTTGGCGATGAGGATTTAATCGTGGAGTTTAAAGTGACACCGCAAATGACAAACCAATATGGAGCGATTTCTTACGGAGCATTTACAACTCTACTTGCTGAGGTTGGTTCATTTGCATTGAAGCGTCGTAAGCGTGGAGATGCAGTGGCAGAAAACATGACCATTTATTTCATTAAGCCTGTGCAAATGGAAAGCACACTTACTGTTAAACCTCGAATATTAGATATGAGTCGTAAGTTCGTTAAAATGGACTTCGAAGTATTTAATCATCAAGTGCTTGTCGGTAAAGCAATGATGATGTTCCAATTACTGGAGCGTTAAACATACAAAAAAGGGATGGTCTAGCGCAATTACTAGGTCATCCCTTTATGACTTCAACAAGTTTCTACGGATACTGAAACGTCCATCTTAACACGAATAATAAGTAGAAATCAGACTCTGGCTAATGTCCGATTAAGTGATTACTTATTGGTTAATGCGGAATTCTTCTTTCACATATTGCCCATAGTGACGAACCTTTTTAACATTCTCTAAAATAACAAAGATGCCTAAAACGACAAGAATTGTTACAATAATAAAAGTATACGTACTAGGGAATAAATACGCTTGGTTTAAGGCGAATAATAAGATAAATGCGCCTAGTCCTACGTTTGCTTTACTTTTATACCAATTTTTAGAAATTGGCAAAGTGGAACGAATCTGTCTAGTTTTAAAATAAAAATAAAATACAAACGATATGATAATCGCAAACACAAAAATTAAATTGAGCATAGTAAACCTCCTAGCATAACTAGTCATTATTGTAACGATAATTTAAGAAAATTGCTAACGGTTATTACTATCATTTTGGGGGAAACAATTTTGAAAAGACAAATCATTGACACAATTGCTTCATATGAAACAATCGTTATTCATCGACATGTACGCCCTGACCCCGATGCATATGGGTCGCAAATTGGCTTGAAGGAGCTGCTTTTAGCGAATTATCCTGAAAAGAAAGTATACGCAGTAGGTGAGCACGATACGTCCCTGTCGTTTTTAGCAATGCCAGATCAAATTGAAGACAATATCTATGAAGATGCACTAGTCATTGTGACGGATACTGCGAACACTGAACGAGTAGATGATCAACGCTACACGAAAGGCAAGATGGTCATTAAAATTGATCATCATCCAAATGACGATGCATATGGTGACTTACTGTGGGTTGATACGACAGCGAGTTCATGTAGTGAAATGATTTATGAGCTTTTTGAGGAAGGCAAAGAAGTAGCCAACTGGACTCTATCCGATGCAGCAGCAAGATTATTATTTGGTGGAATTGTTGGTGATACTGGTCGTTTCCAATTCCCGAGCACAACTGTAAAAACCTTTAAAATCGCTGGCGAGCTCATTACTTATGATTTTGATCGAAATCAAATCTTCGATGGTATGTATGAAATGGAACGTAAACTATTAAATTTACAGGGCTATATTTATCAGCATTTCCAAATGGATGAAAACGGTGCAGCTTTCGTCAAGCTTACGAAAGAATTGCTTGCTGAATACAATGTGGTGCCATCAGAAGCATCACTTTTAGTAGGTTGTCTTGGAAGTGTAAAGGGGATTTGTGCGTGGGTAGTTTTTATTGAAGAACACAATCAAATTCGCGTACGTTTACGTTCAAAAGGTCCAATTATTAATACACTAGCTAAGGAATTTAATGGTGGTGGACATCCGCTTGCTTCAGGTGCAACAGCGTATTCATGGGCAGAGGCGGACCGCGTTACAAAACGTTTACAGGAAATCTGTCAGGCATATTAATAATAATGAAAGGAAGGGATTCTTTTGACACATGTGTATACACAAATACATACGAGCGCGGATTTATTGAAAAGTACGATTCGACTTGAGCAATTGATCCCTTTTTTACAAGAGCAAAATACACAGGCCTGTGCAATCGTCAATTCGAAGTTGTACGGGCTTTTGCCTTTTTGTAAAGCAATGCAGCAGGCGAATATCCATGCTGTATTAGGGCTAACAGTGAATGTGCAGTGGCAGGAAACTGTGATTCCTGTTGTTTTGTATGCACAAACACAAGAAGGCTACCAACATCTATTAAAGATTAGTAGTGCCGTTTCAATCAAAGAAAACGAAGTATTACCATGGAAATGGCTTGAAGGCTATTCGGCGGGCTGTTTGGCAATGCTTTGTACAGATAGCTCTAAGGAGATAGATGAATGGACAGTGGTTGTAAGTGCTCTACATCGTGTCTTTGCAGAACACTTGTATGTAGGTATTGCGAGACCAGTAGGTATTGTTTCGGAAAAGGAAACAGCTATTTCATTATGGTGTGAAGCTAAAAACATAAAAATTGTTGCAACACAGGACAGCTATTTTTTACGCCCGGAAGATCATTTTGCCTTTGAGGTAGCTAGAGCCATTGATCAAGGAGAAAAGCTCGGTGATACAATGTTAACGGCCCATTTACAAGGGCATTTTGTACCAACTAGAGAACAGTGGCATGCATGGTTTGGAGATCGTCCAGAATGGCTTGAAGCAAGTTCGATGATGCTTGCAAGCTGTAGCGCGAAAATCCCAGAGGTTCATGTCCAAATGCCGAAATATCCTGTACCAGCGGATGAAACAGCTGAAAGTTTACTTATAAAAGAAGCTTTTTCAGGACTTACTGTACGCCTACAACAGGATGAAATACCGACAGCCTATCGCGAACGACTTCATTATGAATTAGATGTTATTTGTTCGATGGGCTACGCGGATTATTTTTTAATTGTTGCTGATTTTATGCGTTTTGCCAAAGAAAAACATATTTTAACAGGTCCAGGGCGTGGCTCATCTGCAAGCTCACTTGTTGCTTATAGTTTATCCATTACCCATGTCGATCCACTTGAATATGGTTTACTATTTGAACGTTTTTTAAACCCTGAACGAGTCACATTACCTGATATAGACATCGATTTTGTTGATAGCAAAAGGCAAACAGTTATCCAATACGTCGCCCAAAAATATGGTAAGGCAAATGTAGCGCAAATCATTACCTTTGGAACATTGTCTGCAAAAGCTGTTGCCAGGGATGTAGCGCGTGTTTTTGGTTTTGAGGCAGAAGTACAGGAAAAAATCTCAAAAATGATTCCTAATAAACCAGGGATGACGATACAAAGAGCAGTAGCAGAGTCTCAGAATTTTCAAGGTTGGCTAGCTGAAAGTGAGTACCACCGTCGTTGGTATGAAGTGGCATTAAAGCTTGAGGGTTTACCGAGAAATTCTTCAACACATGCGGCTGGAATTGTACTATCACCAACACCGTTAGTGAATACTATACCGATTGAAAATGGGCATGACGGTATTTATTTAACACAGTGGCCAATGGGAGATGTTGAGGCCAGAGGACTTGTAAAAATGGACTTTTTAGGCTTACGTAATTTAACTATATTAGAACAAATCCGTTGGTCAATTTATAAATCAGGAGGGCCTTGGATTGAATTCGATCTTATCCCAATGCAAGATGAGAAGACATTTCAGCTACTGCAAATTGGTGATACGGTGGGGATATTCCAATTAGAATCTGAAGGGATGAAAAAAGCATTACGAGATATTCATCCGACCCATTTTTTAGATATTGTGGCTGTCAATGCACTTTATCGTCCAGGTCCGATGGATTTTATAGCGGTCTATGCACGACGAAAGGCGGGTAAAGAACCTGTTATAATGCCACATCCGATACTGGAACCAATTTTGCAAGAGACCTTTGGTGTCATTGTCTACCAGGAACAAATTATGCGCATTGCTTCAGTAATGGCTGGATTTACAATGGGACAGGCTGATTTGTTGCGCCGTGCGGTTAGTAAGAAAAAACGTGAAGTACTAGAGCAGCAACGTGCCGCATTTGTCAGTGGTGCGAATAAGCAAGGTTTTGATAGCAACATTGCAGAAGAGGTGTATGCGTTAATTGTGCGCTTTGCGGACTATGGTTTTCCGAAAAGTCACGCGGTGGCCTATAGTATCATCTCTTATCATATGGCTTATTTAAAGGCGCATTTCCCGCAAAGTTTCTATGCTGCGTTATTATCGAATGCAACAGGCAATGCGGATAAAATACAGCAGCTTGTCGTGGAAGCAAGGGAAAAAGGTATGTCCTTTTACCCTCCTTCTTTACAGCAAAGTACAAAGTTTTTTACTGTTGAAAATGGTGGTATTCGCTATAGTTTATCAGGCGTTAAAGGCGTGCCACAACCGTTTATAGAGAAAATAGTAGCTTTACGAAAAACAAATCAAGGTGCCTTTAATAATTTATTTGATATGGCTGTTGCTTTAAGTGCGCAGCATTTTAAACCAAAAGTGATGGAGTCTTTAATTTTTGCTGGAGCACTCGATTATTTAGGGAAGGATCGTGCTGTGTTGCTGACGACTTTAGAGGCGGCTCTTAAGCAAGCAGAGCTTTTGCGCCCAACGGAGGATATCGATCTTGAAACAGCTACAGCTTTTGACTTCGGTAAACCGAAGTATATGGAGGCACAAGCAATGTCACAAAAGGAAATACTGCAACACGAGAAAGAAAGTCTGGGTTTTTATATAACAGCACACCCCGTCACTGAGGAAAGAGCATTTTGGCGTGATGTGAATGCTACGTGCCGTGAGCTGAAAAATATGCGTGAGGGCACGTATATAAAATTGATTGGCTTGATTGAAGAGGTGAAAAAAATCCGCACAAAAAAAGGGGAGCAAATGGCTTTTGTTCAGCTCCAAGATGAATTTGGTACTGTGTCAGTGACATTGTTCCCTCAGGTGTTTCAGTTAGTCGAGGAAATGTTGTTGGAGGATGCATTACTTTATATTGAAGGATCACTGGAACTGCGTTTTGGCAAACCTCAAGTGAAAGCAAAACATGCACAAACGACGAGAAAAATGTGAAATTAAACAAGATTTTAGAAGCTGCATAATTTTTATGCAGTTTTTTCTTTACTTTTAAACAGTTATTTTGTAAGCTAGAGTCAACGTTAAAAAGTGGTCAGACCACTTTTTTGATAGGGGAGTTATCGTATGGATAAACAAACCGAACAAAAGAAAGTATTTTTAGAAATCGTTCAGCAGTTGCGTCAGCTTATTCGCTTGGAGAAAATTCAAGCTGGAGAGAAGCTACCTTCTGAACGAGTCCTTTCAGAGCGTCTAGGTGTCGGTCGTTCCTCTGTGAGAGAGGCACTTCGAAGTTTAGAATTGCTTGGAATCATTGAAACGAGACATGGTGGAGGTACTTTTCTCGCCGCAACCCATAAGCATCAGCTTGTAGAGGTCTTGTCGATGTTTATATTAGAAGATGAAAAATCAAAAAAAGATGTCGAATTTACGCGACAAATTCATGAAAAGGAAGCTATCCGCGTAATAAGTTGTACAGAGATTCTGCGAACACTACCAGTGTGGGACAGTTTTTTTGTGAAACTAGAAATAGAAGGTGCAGTAAATTGTCGGGATGTTTTGCGAGAAGTATTAATTACCACAGGCAATCGCCTTGCGCTAAAAATCTGGTTTCAATTAGCGGCTTATGACGGTGACCGTTTAAATCGAAACTCAACAGAAGCTGAAAAAATAATCATTCAAACAATGTTGAAATCGATGCAGCTTGGCTATGAAAAAGAGGCATTACAAGCTTACGAGCAGTGGATGGGTACTGTATAAAGCATTTAGACAACAGAGGGGGAGTCAAACATGGCAATACGCGATTTATTTAGTGGAAACCGAAAAAAGAAACAGGATGGACAGGAAAAGGGATTTCCAGAAGGACTCATGACAAAATGTCCAGAGTGCCGTCATATCCAACTTACGAAAGAATTAGAAAAGCATCATAAAGTATGTACGAAATGTGGGCATCATTTTAAAATGACTGCACAGGAACGTGTAGCGTATTTCTTAGATGAAGGCTCATTTGTGTCAATGGATGACCATTTACAAACGACTAATCCACTTGGTTTCCCAGCCTATGTTGAGAAAATAACTGCTGACCAACAAAAAACAGGATTAAATGAGGCCGTATTAACTGGTCTAGGTACACTAGACGGAGAAGAAATTGTTGTAGCAATTATGGATTCTCATTTCCGCATGGGTTCAATGGGTTCTGTAGTTGGAGAAAAAATTACACGTGCAGTAGAAAAAGCAACGGAATTACGTAGACCGTTTATCATTTTTACAGCAAGTGGCGGTGCACGTATGCAAGAAGGTGTTCTATCGTTGATGCAAATGGCAAAAACAAGTGTAGCATTAAAGCGCCATAGTGAACATGGGCTTTTGTTTATTTCAATTTTAACGCATCCAACAACAGGCGGTGTTTCTGCAAGTTTTGCCTCTGTTGGTGATATTAATATTGCTGAGCCACAAGCACTGATTGGCTTTGCAGGTCGCCGAGTAATTGAAGAAACCGTTAGAGAAAAGCTCCCAAGCGATTTCCAAACGGCAGAATTTTTATTAGAGCATGGACAGCTTGATGCAATTTTTCATCGTAAAGAATTACGAAATCAAGTAGCAGTGCTTGTGAAAATGCATACGAAAGGTGGCGTGCAACATGTCTAAAACATTAGCCTTTGAGGAACCAGTTGTACAATTACGAGAAAAAATTGATGAACTAAAAACAATAGCTGCTGAAGCAGATGTAGATATGACAGGCGAAATTGAAAAGCTAGAAACGCGATTAACGCAGTTAGAGCAATCCATTTATGCAAATATGAAACCATGGGATCGTGTGCAAGTCGCACGTCATCCAGAGCGTCCAACAACGCTTCAATATATTGAAGCGATGTGTGAAAACTTCATTGAGCTACACGGAGATCGTACATTCGGCGACGATGCGGCAATTCTTGGAGGTATTGCCCTTTTCGAAGGACAGCCAGTAACGATTATCGGACATCAACGAGGAAAGTCCACGAAGGAAAATATTCGTCGCAATTTTGGTATGCCTCATCCAGAAGGTTATCGTAAAGCGTTACGCTTAATGAAACAGGCAGAGAAATTCAATCGTCCAATTATTTGTTTTATTGACACGAAAGGTGCTTACCCTGGTAAGGCAGCCGAAGAACGTGGGCAAAGTGAAGCGATTGCTCGTAATCTAGTGGAAATGGCTGGTCTATCAGTGCCAGTTATCAGCATTGTGATCGGGGAAGGTGGAAGTGGGGGTGCACTTGCATTGGGTGTAGCAAACCGTGTCTTCATGCTAGAAAACTCAACCTATTCGGTAATTTCTCCTGAGGGGGCTGCGTCGATTTTATGGCGTGATGGTAACCTTGCGAAGCAAGCCGCTGAAGCAATGCGAATTACAGCACCTGATTTAAAAGAACTTGGTGTTATTGACGGTATTGTTCCAGAAGTAACGGGTGGCGCGCATCGCAATGTAGCTAAACAGGCACTCTATTTAAAAGAATGTGTAAGTGACACATTAAAGGCATTAAATTCTTTAAACGGTGAACAATTGATCGAAGACCGTTACGAAAAGTTTAAAAAAATCGGACAATATACTGAAGAATAACGCGATTTAGGTTCTAAGTTTTGAAGGTCTATAAACTACAATAAAACATAGGTATCATTGGGAAAATGGTAGATTTTAGATGTTTTTGGATGGAAGGAGTGTGTGAAAGCGCATTCTTTTCATTTTTTATGTAAAAGTTATGTTTTTGTCGTTCCAGAACCCTTACATAGTTTGTTTTTTCGTGTTAATGTGAATAATAATAGATAACTGCAGGAGGTTGTTCGACAATGAAGAAAATTGCCGTTTTAACAAGTGGTGGAGATGCGCCAGGCATGAACGCAGCCATTCGTGCAGTCGTTCGTAAGGCAGCTTATCATGGAGTTGATGTTGTAGGGATTAAGCATGGTTATGAAGGGTTGGTAAAAGGCACTTTTGAGCCGCTTGATTTAGGCTCTGTAGGTGGCATCATTCAAAGAGGTGGCACAAATTTATTTTCAGCACGTTGCCCTGAATTTAAAGAAGATGCTGTACAACAGCAGGGCATTGAGAAAATGCGGGAAGCTGGTATTGATGGTCTTGTCGTTATTGGTGGTGACGGTTCTTATCGTGGTGCAATGGACTTAGTGAAAAAAGGATTCCCAGTTGTGGGCGTACCAGGGACTATAGATAATGATGTGCCAGGTACAGAGTATACAATTGGGTTTGATACTGCATTAAATACAGTTGTTGAATCCATTGATAAAATCCGTGACACAGCGACTTCTCATGAAAATTCATTCATTGTTGAAGTAATGGGGCGAGACGCAGGGGATATCGCATTATGGGCAGGGCTTGCTGCAGGTGCGGAAACGGTTTTAATTCCTGAAGAAGATTATAATTTAGAGGACATCGTGTCACGTTTAGAGCGTGGTGAAGCACGAGGTAAAAAGCATAGTATTATCATTGTTGCAGAAGGTGTCATGTCAGGTAATGAGTTGGCAAAACTATTAAAAGAGAAAACAGGAAAAGAGACACGTGTTTCTGTACTTGGACATATTCAACGCGGAGGATCTCCAACAGCGCGAGACCGTGTGCTTGCAAGTCAGTTTGGGGCACATGCAGTAGAATTGCTAATAGACGGTAAATTTGGTCGAGCGGTTGGCATTCGCAATCATAAAGTGATTGACTATGATATGCCAGAAGCTTTTGAAAAAGATCATGAGGCAGATGTAAGTTTATATACTTTAATGAAAGAACTTTCAATATAATTTCGCAAAAACGGAGTGGGCAGATAATGAGAAAAACAAAAATCGTATGTACAATTGGACCAGCAAGTGAATCACCAGAAACTTTAGAAAAATTGATTGAGGCAGGTATGAACGTAGCCCGCTTAAATTTTTCACATGGCACACATGAAGAACATGAAGTGCGCATCAATTTAATACGTGAAGTAGCGGAGAAGTTAGGAAAACCGGTCGGTGTTTTACTCGATACAAAAGGACCTGAAATTCGTACGCATAACATGCAAAATGGCGAAGTACATCTAAAAACAGGTCAAGTTATTGATATTTCAATGACTGAGGTTGAAGGTACAGAGGCAAGTTTCTCTGTTACTTATGACCGATTAATTGAAGATGTTGAACAAAACTCAATTATTTTATTAGATGATGGATTAATCCAATTACGTGTATTAGCAACAGATATAGAAAATGGCCTGATTCACACGATTGTAGAAAATGCCGGTATCTTAAAAAATAAAAAAGGTGTTAATGTTCCAGGCGTTTCTGTACAGCTTCCTGGAATTACCGAAAAAGACGCACAAGATATTTTATTCGGCATTAAGCAAGGTGTCGATTTCATTGCTGCTTCATTCGTACGTAGAGCAAAGGATGTTTTAGAAATCCGAGAGTTGCTTGAGCAAAACGGTGGTGGCCATATTCAAATTATCCCGAAAATCGAAAACCAGGAAGGTGTCGATAATATCGACGAAATCATCTTAGTATCCGACGGGTTAATGGTAGCACGTGGTGATCTTGGAGTTGAAATTCCTGCTGAAGAAGTTCCACTTGTACAAAAGAAATTAATTTTAAAATGTAACCAAGTCGGTAAACCTGTCATTACAGCAACACAAATGTTAGATTCGATGCAACGTAACCCACGCCCAACACGTGCTGAGGCAAGTGATGTTGCGAATGCCATTATTGATGGAACAGACGCCATTATGCTATCAGGTGAAACGGCTGCGGGGCTTTATCCAGTTGAATCTGTACAAACAATGAATAAAATCGCTGAACGTACAGAACATTCATTAGATTATAAGGCAATCGTATCCACACGAAGTCGTGAAAAAGAAGCAAATATGACAGAGGCGATTTCACAGGCTGTTGCTTATACTTCGATTAACTTAGGCGTAAGAGCAGTGCTTGCACCAACTGAAAGTGGTAATACTGCTCGAATGATTGCAAAATATCGACCAGGTGTGCCGATTGTAGCAGTAACAGGTTCTGTAAATACAGCGAATACTTTAACACTTGTTTGGGGTGTATATCCAGTTGTATGTCAACGTGTTACAACGACAGATGAAATTTTAGAGCTTGCTGTGGATGAAAGCTTAAAGCATGGTTATGTAACGCATGGTGATGCAGTTGTTATTACAGCTGGTGTACCAGTGGGTGAAGCAGGTACAACAAACTTAATGAAAGTACACATTATTGGCGATTTACTCGCTCGTGGACAAGGTATTGGTAAAACTTCTGTAATTGGCAAAACTGTTGTTGCAAAAAATGCAGCAGAAGCACTTGCTTATGATACGGAAGGTTGTATTATAGTAACGGTTGGTTCGGATCGTGATATGATGCCGGCACTTGAAAATTGTATCGGCCTTATTACGGAGGAAGGTGGACTTACAAGTCATGCAGCTGTTGTTGGGTTGAGCCTTGGAATTCCAGTTATTGTTGGAGTTAAAGAAGCAACAACATTAATCCGCCACGATCAAGAAATAACAATGGACGCAGAAACAGGTGTCATTTATAAGGGGCATGCAAGTGTTCTTTAATAGCTAACAACAAAGCGCTAGTACATAACTGTACTAGCGCTTTGTTGTTTCAAGTTTAATTATAGGGGGTAAATATTGTTTACACCTATAGCAACTGTTACCTAAAATTACACAATATTTTGAGCTTTTACTTAAAATTTAGGCTCATTATTTTTTATATGAAACTTATTGGGCTATAATAACGTATAAAAGGTATAGCCTTTTCATATAGAAAGGAGAAAAATATGCGAAAGATTTTTCTTGGTTTCATTGTGTATGCTTTAGCCGAATTGGCGTTAATAATAGTGATTGGTCAAAATATAGGCGTGTTGAATACTTTATTGCTCATTGTGGCAACGAGTATTATAGGCGTTTATGTAGCAAAAAATAAAGGTATGAATTCTGTACAAAAAGTAAAAAATACGATAGCTCGGGGAGAAGCGCCCGGACCTGCTTTGATAAATGCGTTGTTGAATTTTAGTGGCGGTGTGCTGTTAGCATTACCAGGGTTTTTAACTGATGTCATTGGTTTGTTATTACTTATGCCTTTTTCGAGAAAGTTATTCCAGCCAATCGTATTTTATTGGATCCGTAAAAAAATGAAAAACGGTCAGTTTATCATCGTTCAAAAATAGATTTTTCTTTAAGTTTAACGGCTAAAAATAAAAATATAGGGCTGAGTAAAATTCCGTAAAAGCCAAATAATAAAATTGATGCAGCACTGATGAAAAAAGTATGAAATGTACGTAATTGAAGTGTATTGGACCAGAGCATGGAATCAGCTAGCTGCCTTGTTAATTGAACAAATAAATATAAAAGTAAAATCGCTACACATAAAAAAGTATTGCCATTGAAATAAAAGTAAATACTCATGGGTACAAGGAAGACTCCAATACCGAAGAATGGTAGCACATCTGCGAATGCAACAATAAATGCTTTAATAATGGCTTGTTCGAATTGAAAAATCATAAAACCTGCACAAAGTATGAAGAGTGTAATGGTGAATAACTGAAATTCTACAAATATAAAGTAATGAAAGAGTTGCATGATTTTTGAAAAATGTGACTGCCACTCGTTGCGAAATTTCTTCGGGACGTATTGAAAAAACCAGTAGCGGGATTTACGTGTTTCCAGTAGCGCAAAATAGTAAGCAATAAGGAAAATAAACACTTCAATTACATGCTTCATGAATAATTGCAATAAATTTGCTGTGTAAACGAGGATAGAATCAAAAATTGTCAATGATTTTTCCTGTACAATTTGTATAAACATGGACTCATATTCAGTGAATAATTGGAAATTTTGAAGTGTATCTCTTATTTCAGGGAAGATAAGTATGATGCTGTTAATTGATATAACTATGAGGAGAAAGAAACAAGAAAGTATTAGTATTTCTACGATCATTGCTGCGAGCCAATATGCGATTTTACAATAAGAATGGAGAAATTTTATGATAGGATACGTAGAAAAAGATAAAAATATCGCAAGTGATACAGGTAATACGAACCAAAGAATTAACAGATAAAAAATAAATAATAGAACATTTATGGTTCTTTCGTATGAAAAATACTTAATATTCCTCATTTTTACAAATTCACCCCGATTCAAATAAAAAAATAATGTAAAAAAATACAAAAAAATCTCTTTGGAACGTCTATATAGTCGCTCGGGCGCCTTTTTCTTTATTTGAAGGTTTTTCATTCACAAAGCTGTCAAAAATGATTATAATAGCAATGTAAGCGATTTACTTAATGGTTCATATGAGCAAAAACCGTAAATGCTAACGATTTACAATGCATTTACAACAAAAAATAAAAGTATGAGGGAGCGATAATTTATGTCAGCAACAAAAGGTTTAGAAGGTATCGTAGCAGCGGAATCTAAAATCAGTTCAATTATCGATGACACACTTACATATGTTGGTTACAACATTGATGATTTAGCAGATAACGCATCATTTGAAGAGGTAATTTATCTACTATGGCATACTCGTTTACCAAAAGCGGACGAGCTTGCTGAGTTAAAACAACAATTAGCAGACAACATGTCTATTCCACAAGCAATTGTAGACCAATTCAAAACATACCCACTTTCAACTGTACATCCAATGGCTGCACTACGTACTGCAGTATCTTTACTTGGTGTATTCGATGAAGAAGCGGATGTAATGGATCCAGAAGCTAACTACCGTAAAGCTATCCGTCTACAAGCTAAAATTGCTACAGTAGTAACTGCGTTTGCACGTGTTCGTAAAGGCTTAGAGCCAGTTGCACCAAAACCAGAACTAGGTTATGCAGCGAACTTCTTATACATGTTAAAAGGTGAAGATCCAGCAGCAATCGAAGTTGAAGCATTCGATAAAGCATTAGTATTACATGCTGATCATGAATTAAATGCTTCTACATTCACAGCACGCGTATGTGTAGCTACATTATCAGACGTTTATTCAGGTGTTACTGCAGCTATTGGCGCATTAAAAGGACCACTTCATGGTGGTGCGAACGAACAAGTTATGAAAATGTTATCTGAAATCGGTTCACTTGAAAACGTTGAATCTTATATTCAAAGTAAATTAGATAACAAAGAAAAAATCATGGGCTTCGGTCACCGTGTATACCGTAAAGGCGACCCGCGTGCACCACACCTACGTGTAATGTCACAAAAATTAACTGAACTAACTGGTAAACCAGAGCTTTATGAAATGTCAGTTAAAATCCATGACATGATTGTTGAACAAAAGAAATTACCTGCAAACGTAGACTTCTTCTCTGCGTCAGTGTATGATTCTTTAGGCATCGATCATGACCTATTCACACCAATTTTTGCAGTATCACGTACTTCTGGTTGGGTAGCACATATTCTTGAACAGTATGCAAACAACCGCCTGATCCGTCCACGTGCAGAGTATGTTGGACCAGGCATGCAAAAATATGTTCCAATCAGCGAGCGCTAATTTGGAAAATATGCTAGAATATTTGGGACTGTGTTACTTTTAACACAGTCCTATGATTATGAATTTAGGAGGCAACAATAATGTCAAACAAAATTGTAGTTGAAAATGGCGTACTTAATGTACCAAACAATCCGGTAATCCCATTCATCGAAGGTGATGGAATCGGTCCAGATATTTGGGCTGCAGCATCTCGCGTGATCGACGCAGCTGTTGAAAAAGCTTATAACGGTGAAAAGAAAATCGAATGGTTAGAAGTTTTAGCAGGTGAAAAAGCATTCAACCAAACTGGTGAATGGTTACCACAAGAAACTTTAGACAAAATTAACGAATACCTAATCGCAATCAAAGGTCCTCTTACTACTCCAATCGGTGGCGGTATCCGCTCACTAAACGTTGCATTACGTCAACAACTTGATCTATATGTTTGCTTACGTCCTGTACGTCACTTTGACGGAGTACCTTCTCCAGTTAAACGTCCAGAAGACGTTGAAATGGTTATCTTCCGCGAAAACACAGAAGACATCTACGCTGGTATCGAATTCGAATCAGGCTCTGAACAAGCTCAAAAAATCATCAACTTCCTACAAACTGAATTTGGTGTAAACCAAATCCGCTTCCCAGAAACTTCTGGTATCGGTGTAAAACCTGTATCTAAAGAAGGTACTGAGCGTTTAGTACGTTCTGCTATCGAATATGCTATTAAACATAACCGCCCATCTGTAACATTAGTTCACAAAGGGAACATCATGAAATTCACTGAAGGTGGATTCAAAAAATGGGGTTATGAATTAGCTGAAACTGAATTTGCTGATAACACTTTCACTTGGAATCAATACGATGCAATCAAAGCTGAACAAGGTGAAGAAGCAGCAAACAAAGCACAAACTGATGCTTTAGCAGCTGGTAAAATCTTAGTTAAAGATTCTATCGCTGACATCTTCTTACAACAAATCTTAACTCGTCCAAAAGAGTTTGATGTAGTAGCTACAATGAACTTAAATGGTGACTATATTTCTGATGCATTAGCTGCACAAGTTGGTGGTATCGGTATTGCTCCAGGTGCGAACATTAACTACGTAACTGGTCACGCAATCTTCGAAGCTACTCATGGTACAGCTCCAAAATATGCTGGCTTAGATAAAGTAAACCCATCTTCAGTATTACTTTCAGGCGTATTAATGCTTGAACACTTAGGATGGCAAGAAGCAGCTGATAGCATTACAGCATCAGTTGAAAAAACAATCTCTTCTAAAGTTGTAACTTATGACTTCGCACGTCTAATGGATGGCGCTACAGAAGTGAAGTGTTCTGAGTTCGCTGACGAGTTAATCAAAAACCTATAATTTTCCCGACTTTAGTTGCAAAAAATTATTTGTGATGAATGTAAAATCTGTCGAGATGTGTTTGTGTAAATTACTATCGACTTTATTTAAATGAAGTATTTACGAACTTGTTTAATCAAGGGAGAGAGAGTTATTCTCCTCCCTTTTTTTTTAACATAAAACCCAAATCAAAGGAGCGTATTCAAATGTCTTTGAAACGTAAAAAAATCTCAGTAATCGGTGGCGGATTCACTGGCGCTACTGCAGCATTTTTAGCAGCTCAAAAAGAACTTGGTGATGTAGTATTAGTAGACATCCCTCAAGCTGAAAACCCAACAAAAGGTAAAGCTTTAGATATGTGGGAAGCTGCTCCAATTCAAGGTTTCGATTCTTATGTTAAAGGTACTTCTGACTATGCAGATACTGCTGATTCTGATGTAGTAATCATCACTGCGGGTGTTGCTCGTAAACCAGGAATGAGCCGTGATGACTTAGTTCAAATCAACCAAGGCGTTATGAAAACTGTTTCTAAAGAAATTGCTGCTCACTCACCGAATGCAACTATTCTCGTACTAACAAACCCAGTTGATGCTATGACTTACACTGTGTACAAAGAAACTGGATTCCCAAAAAACCGTGTAATCGGTCAATCTGGTGTACTAGATACAGCTCGTTTCCGTTCGTTCATTGCAGAAGAACTTAACATTTCTGTTAAAGATATCACTGGATTCGTATTAGGCGGACATGGTGATACAATGGTACCACTTACTCGCTACTCTTTCGCTGGTGGTATTCCACTCGAAACTTTAATCGCTCCTGAACGTTTAGAAGAAATTGTTGACCGTACGCGTAACGGTGGTGCTGAAATCGTAAACCTACTGGGTAACGGTTCTGCATATTACGCTCCAGCTGCTGCACTTATTGAAATGGCTGAGGCGATCCTTAAAGACCAAAAACGTATTCTTCCATCTATTGCTCTACTTGAAGGCGAATATGGCTACAACGATATTTACTTAGGTGTACCGACACTTTTAGGAGCAGACGGTATCGAAAAAATCTATGAACTTGAGTTAACTGACAAAGAAAAAGCGGCATTAGATAACTCTGCA
Organism: Lysinibacillus sp. NPDC048646; assembly: GCF_050272295.1. NCBI lineage: Bacteria > Bacillati > Bacillota > Bacilli > Caryophanales > Bacillaceae > Lysinibacillus > Lysinibacillus sp. NPDC048646. The sequence goes on along the minus strand of NZ_JBNNLZ010000009.1, from coordinate 8,583 downwards.
GAAGCTGTCAAAGCAGTTATGGAAGTTTTAGCTTAATAAAAAGTTTATGAAATCGGGTGGGAATCATTCCTACTCGATTTTATTATTGTGTAAATTAACTAGTATAGAGTCTATGGTTAAGGTTTATTTGCTGATGGGATACTTTTCGTTTTACCTATATTTAAGTCCTTAGTGCATAGTATGCATATTTATGAAATGGTTATTCTGCTTTTTATTGTACTTTTAGAATAAAATTGATACTATGAAGGTAGTATGATAGAAAAGGGGTTGGCGTATCTTTGCTTCAAAAGAACAGTAAGCTTGGTCTCACTATAGATGAAATCACGATTGGCGAGAAAATTCATATTACTGAAAAATTAGAGGATAAAGATTTATTGCTTTATTTAGGGCTTACAAATGATAGCAATCCGCTCTATATTCAACATGATTATGCAGCAATGACACCATTTAAAAAGCCCATTGTTCCCACAAGTATGTTAAATGGCATCATTACGTCAGCTGTGTCGAAGTATATCCCTGGACCAGGTGCACGAATTATTGAACAGCATATAAAATACTTAGGTCCACTCTATCATTATGAATTATTTGATACGTTATTAGAGGTAACAGCAGTCAATAAAGTACAAAATACAATTACGGTTTCAGTGAACTCATATAATGAGCAAAAGCAACTTGTGATTGAAGGTACATTACTGGTAACGCCGCCACTTGCGTTATAGTAAACGTCTTGTAGATTTGAAATGGGGGTTTCAAATCACTAACGGAGGCATTATACATGACAAAGACAATTTTAGTTGTAGAAGACGAATTCTCAATTGCAACATTATTAAAATATAATTTAGAGCAGGCTGGCTATGTAGTTGAAACAGCAGCAGATGGTCAAGAAGGTCTAGATAAGGCTATTGAGCTACAGCCTGATTTAATGCTATTAGATTTAATGCTTCCAAAGCTAGATGGTATGGAAGTATGTAAGCACATTAGACAGCATCGCATGAATACACCAATTATTATGCTAACGGCAAAAGATGATGAATTCGATAAGGTGTTGGGTTTGGAACTTGGTGCGGATGATTATATGACGAAGCCCTTTAGCCCACGTGAGGTTTTAGCACGTGTGAAGGCAGTATTACGACGTTTTACACAAAATGTCGTAGCTGAGGATAAAATTGAACCGCTAGAAAAAATGTATGAATTTGGTCAACTCCGTGTATATCCAGAACGTTTTGAGGTATTTTTACAAGATGAAGCACTTGAATTTACACCAAAGGAATTTGAGCTTCTTATTTATTTACTTGAAAACAAAAACCGCGTATTAACACGTGATCAATTATTAAGTGCCGTATGGAAATATGATTTTGCAGGCGATACTCGTATTGTGGATGTGCATATAAGTCACCTGCGCGATAAAATCGAAGAAAATAGCCGTAAGCCAATTTTTATTAAAACGATTCGTGGTCTTGGCTATAAATTTGAGGAGCCGAAATCATCATGAAATCAATGAGCAACCGCTTATTCTTGACATTCATGCTATTGCTCGGAACAATACTAGCTGTCCTAATTATTGTTATAGGTCAGCTTTTTCCTGTTTATATAGAGCAATACAATGAACGGGCGAGACCACATATTCAAGAAGCGACAGTTAAAGTATTAGAGGAAAGACAGATAACACTAACTACTGACGACAAAGAGGCGTTATTCGCGGTCCAAACAATTGAAAAAAATGATTCGCTACTATCCTATCTACATGCGCGTCTCTATATAGTACTCGCGATATTATTTTTAATATCCATTAGTTTAATAGCAGTTGTTAGTCGCTATATGATTTACAATTTCACCGCACCTATTGATAATGTGACAGAAACGGCACTTGAGCTTGCAAAAGGGAATTATCGAGCACGTGCCCATGAAAATGAGCAGGAACGCACGATGCCACTTAGTCATTCCATCAATATATTGGCGCGCAATTTGCAGGATATTACAACGATACGTGAGGTAGAAGAGGAAAGGCTTAAAACTTTAATTGAAAATATGGGAAGCTCGCTCATGATGATCGGGCGCGAAGGGAATATCTCGATTGTCAATCGTGTATTTTTAGAGCGCTTTGGCATGGAACTTGAAGACGTACAAGGAAAGGTTTTTCGTACAATTGGCTTGCCGAAATCATTAGAGCAATTTATCGATCATGTGTTTTTAACAGAAATGCCCTATCGTCAGCAAATTAAGATGGAAGTCCAACTAGAGTTATATAATAAAGAAGTATATGGTGCGCCCGTGATTGGCGATCACGGACGATGGCTAGGTGTTGTGATTGTTATGCATGATATTACCGAGCTTGTACGTTTAGAGCAAATACGTAAAGACTTTGTCGCGAATGTATCGCATGAACTTCGTACGCCCATTACATCTATTAAAGGTTTTTCAGAGACATTGCTGGACGGTGCTTATAAGGATGAGAAGATGCTGCTGTCTTTTTTAGAAATTATTCACAAAGAAAGTAATCGTCTCCAAATGCTCATTCAAGATTTACTAGAGCTATCGAAGATTGAACAACATGGTTTTACCGTTAATATTATGTCAATGAATTTGCAAGATGTGCTCATACGAGGAGCGGAGCTAACTAGCCCGCGTTTGGATGAAAAAAATATGAGCTTTAACGTTGATATTGCTCGAGATGTAGAGGTAATGGGAGACGCCAATCGTATTATACAGATTGTCATGAATTTAATTACCAATGCGATAACGTATTCACCAGAAAATACAACTGTGACAATTCGTTTGAAGGAAGATGAAACGTACGGCATTCTTGAAATCGAGGATGAAGGTATCGGTATTGAAAAGCATGAAATTGCTCGTGTCTTTGAACGTTTTTATCGTGTGGATCGTGCACGAAGTCGGAATTCTGGCGGAACAGGCTTAGGACTTGCTATTGTAAAGCATCTAGTGGAGGCTCATCATGGGCGTATTCAGGTGGAAAGTGAAGTTGGCGTCGGTACAAAAATGATTGTCATGATTCCTAAAAAATTAACGAATTCTTTACAATAGCCATATTTAAGATTCACATTAAGGGGCTATACTAATTTGTAGAAACCCCCCCATATAGTTTGATAAGACGAAAAGTTGCTTGATAAACGTGTATGCGCATGCATAGATGTTTTATCCCGCATGAACGGTCAGTAATTTATCTGTTCCGAAAGCGAAGCGTCAGGTACAAGACGCCCAATTCAAGTTGAAAGATGACAACGAGTCAACTAGGTGTTCGATCAACCGTAAAAGCCCGATTGGTTCGGGGCAACAAATGTTTTATGTGCAAAAGCGCAGCGGCAGCGACAGGATGTTTTATGTGCGAAAGCGAAGCGGCAGCAACAGGATGTTGGTCACACAAACTTTTTCACAGGATGTGAGGGTTTTAGCTTGTGTTCCTCTATTTATTGTGGGGGATGAAGAAAACCCCCACTGATTGAAGTTTCACTTTATGGTTGTTGCTACACCACAAAAAGAATCTATTTCCAAAGTTTTTTGGAGATGGATTCTTTTTGTGTTTTACTCTTACGCAAAATAGGTGTAAAGTATAGTAGCATAAAAAGATTGAGAGAAGGTTAACCATGAAAATCGCCAAAAGTCTCGTGCAAATTGGCTATCTTTATATACTATTATTTGTCGGAAATAGTATTGCACGTATACTTCACTTGCCGATTCCAGGGAGCATAATAGGTCTAGTATTATTGTTTTTACTTTTACAGTTTCATATCATAAAACTTGAATGGATTGAGTTAGGAGCAGGATTATTACTGAGTGAATTATTATTGTTTTTCATTCCATCTGCAATCGGTGTTATCGATTATGACGCATTGTTTGGTATTCAGGGCATGAAGGTCGTCCTTGTGATCGTAGTGAGTGCCATTGTCGTCATGCTAGTGACGGGTTATACAGCACAATGGTTAGAGCCACGAAAGAAGGGTGATGCTGCATGAGTATGTTGATTGCAGTAATAAGTTTACTAGGTACTATTGCAATTTTTTACACTTGCAAAGTATTCTATCAAAAATTTAAAAAAGAATGGCTAACACCAATGCTTATAACACCGATAGTCATCATTGTTGTTTTGCTGCTAACAGGAACTTCCTATGAATCCTATAATGCAGGTGCCAATATTTTAACGAACATACTTGGACCGGCGACAATTGCCTTTGCTGTACCGATTTATAAAAATTTCTCGCTTCTAAAAAAACATGCATTTGAAATTTTTCTGAGTATTGCCGTTGGGTCGGCTGTTGCGATTATCTCATCATTTTTCATCGCATTAGTGGTTGGATTAAATGACGAACTAGTGCATAGCTTAGTACCACGTTCTGTCACAACACCCATCGCAATGGATATTTCAAATATGATAGGTGGTTCGCCTACACTCACGGCTGTTTTCGTTATGACAACGGGTATTCTTGGTAGCTTACTTGCGCCAATCATCATTCGCTTAAGTCATTTTCGAACACCGTCCGCAAAAGGTTTAATGCTTGGTATGGGGGCGCATGGTACAGGTACTTCAAAAGCATTTGAGTTTGGTGAGCTTGAAGGTACTTTTGCGAGTCTTGCCATGGTTGTTGCGGCATTAATGAGCATAATTCTATCAACAACGTTTTTCCCTCTATTTGAACAACTTGTTATGAATATCATGTTGCCTTAATTGGTGACAGGATATTTTGATTTAGATAACCGTGTAAAATGCCCAATAAATATTATTTTCTTGAAACTTTTTGTAAGTTTTCTCGTATACAATAGTACTAAGTAAAAGGGAGGAACAGACATGAGTGTGAAAAAGACACTAATGATGGTGGGACTTGGAATTTTCGGGATTGTGGCACTGATCGCTGTATTTACATCGTGGTACACAGTAGATGAATCAGAACAAGCAGTTGTTATTACATTTGGTCGTGCTGATGATATGGTTACAAACCCTGGTTTACACTTTAAACTACCTTGGCCCGTACAATCCGTTGAAATATTATCGAAAGAAACATTTAGCTTACAATTTGGTTATAAGCAAAACAAAGAGGGTGAGTTAGAGGCCTATGATGCTGAAACGAAAATGATTACTGGGGATGAAAACATTGTCTTAACAGATCTTGTTGTACAATGGAAAATTACAGAACCGAATAAGTTTTTATTCAACTCACAAGATCCAGAAGCAATCCTACATAGCGCTACATCAAGCGCGATTCGTTCAATTATCGGAAGCTCCTCAATTGATGCTGCGTTAACGGAAGGAAAAGCGGACATCGAAGCAAACACTCGAGATTTACTTGTTACTCTTATTGAAAAATACGATATTGGTATCAGTGTTTTAGGGGTGAAATTACAGGATGTCGAATTACCTAACAAAGATGTGCGAGCAGCATTTACTGCAGTTACAGATGCACGTGAGATGAAAAATACAAAAATAAATGAAGCAGAAAAATATATGAACAAGCGCACTAATGAGGCAGAAGGTGAAAAAGATGCTATTATTTCAAAGGCCCAAGGTACAAAAACAGCACGTATTGAGCAGGCCCAAGGAGATGTGGCAGTCTTCAATAAAATGTATGATCAGTATAAAGGCAATCAACAAATTACACGTGAACGTTTAGTATTAGAAACACTTGAAAACGTCCTACCGAAAGCACAACTTTATATTATGAATGATGATGGCAGTACAATGAAGTATTTACCTTTACAAGCGTTGCAACCAACAGAAAAGCAAACGACTACAGAGACAAAAGAGAAAAAAGAGGGGAGCGGTAACTAATGGATCAAAAAAATAAGGACCTTGATAAATTTCTAAGTTTTTTATCTGGTAAAACGAAAAATACCGCTCCTAGTGATGGCGACAATGTCGTGAAAATGTCTAATAAGAGCCCGATGAACCCCAAAAAATATATATCTATTGCTGTCACAATAACAGTTGTTTTTGCAGTCGCAATTATTTTGCTTACGAATATTTATATTGTAAAAGAATCTGAATATGCCGTTGTTCGACAGTTTGGAGAAGTGGTGAAATTTGAGCGTGAGCCTGGATTAAATATGAAAATGCCGTTTATTCAAAGTGTGACTAAATTACCCAAAAACCAATTGACGTATGAAATTTCAGAAGAAGAGATTAACACAAAGGATAAAAAGCGAATTATCATTGATAATTATGCAGTGTGGCGTATTACAGATCCAAAGTTATTAATTTCAAATGCTGGTACGATTGAAAAAGTTGAATCACGTATGGAAGAATTTATTTATTCTGTTATTCGTGCAGAGCTTGGACGGATTACTTATGCGGAGATTATTAATGATGAAAATTCTTCACGTGGGAGTATAAATGACCAAGTAACTAAACGTGTCAATGAGTTGCTTTTAAACGATAAATATGGAATTGAAGTAGTGGATGTACGTATTCGTCGTATCGATTTACCAACTGAAAATGAGCAGTCGGTGTTCACCAATATGATTTCGGATCGTGAATCAATTGCACAAAAGTATCTATCAGAAGGCGATGCTGAAAAACGCCGAATTGAAGCACAAACAGATCGTCAAGTGCAGGAAATGCTTGCAACGGCAAATAAAGAAGCATCGTTAATTCAAGCGGAGGGTGAAGCCGGGGCTGCGAAAATTTATAATAGTTCGTTCTCGAAAGATCCTGAGTTCTATTCCTTGTATCGTACGCTAGAATCGTATAAGAAAACTGTCGGTGAAGATACGGTCATTATTTTGCCATCCACTTCACCATATGCAAAACTATTATCTGGCTATATACAATAATTAAGTAATCCTTGCAGGGATTTGTGAAAGTGGAAATTACGTACTATTAAAGTACGAGATTTCCACTTTTTTGTTCTAAGAAATTCATAATTAGGTGTTTCATATAATGCTATTTTCTGATAAAATTATGATGTTTAGAAATGATAAATGGGGGTAATGGCTGTGAAATTACAAATTAGCACGTGGCTCCAAAATTTAGGAATAGCTTGTAGTATGGCATCGTTGTTTACACTTTTCTTCCGACTAACAGATTTTGCATGGATGACGAAAAGTGTTTATTATATACCGATATTTTTTGTGGTTTTGTTTTTATTTGGTTTAATTATTGCAGAAGATGTACGCAAGGCGTTTAAAAAAATGTTTTGGTACGAGAAACGTAAAGTACAGCGCCCTATTTGGCAGGTGGGGGTTGGGTTTATTTTCTTCCTCGCGCAAATTGGTGCAGTCATGGTATTTAGTAAAGAGCTTACACAACCTGAGCTTGGCGGCATGCCTTTATTTTTAGTTGTTGCATTTATGAATGCCTTTATGATGACAGTCATTTATGAGGAAATTTTCTATCGCAAAGATAAGGCAAGAGAAGTAAGTCAATAATGATAAGGAGTCGATTGCAATATGCAATTGACTTTTTTTGGTGTGCCGGGCATGTCCGTCAACTAGGTGATGAAAGTTCACTGTGGGCGTTGGGATATGCGAACCACTAGCCAAGTGCAAGGGTGTCCGTGGCGACGCGGAATCTGAAGGAAGCAGGCGGCAAAACCTTGGTCCGAGGTACACGAATCACATTCGAGGTTGCTCTGACTGGACGAGATTGCCAAACAAATCAAAATCCAAAATATCCACGGAAGTCAGTGTAATAAATGTGGCGGATAGATGAGGTGAAAGTGGATGGACTTACCCCGGGAGATCTGATGAACACCTGGAAACAGAACCTATTTAGCGATAGATAGCTGAATCATCAGAAGTCAGCAGAAGCCATAGTACCAGTAATGGGAAGGGCTGAACGAAAGGAGTGAACATGGAAGGGCACATTATATGACAGTGAAGACACAGCCAATCGTAAGACTTTCCGCTGCCTTGAAACGCAGAACGTGAATCGCGCAACGAAAAGAGTGGAACTGTCCATATGCATACCTATACCATGAGAACATATGGATTCAAATGGACTAATTTATTTAATAACAGACCGAGATAATCTAAATGAAGCTTTTAAGAAGGTACGTAGAAATAAAGGTGCTGCCGGGGTCGATGCGAAAGATATAGAGGCAACACGCCAATACTTAAAAGAAAATAAAGAAAAGATTACTCGCCAAATCCAAACAGGGCAATATACACCGCAACCAGTAAGACGGGTAGAAATTCCGAAAGGAAATGGTGATACGAGAAAATTGGGGATTCCAACTGTAACAGACCGCGTTATTCAACAAGCAGTTGTTCAAATCTTAACACCAATCATCGACCCAATTTTCAGTGACTATAGTTATGGTTTTCGCCCAAATAAAAGTGCCCATCAAGCAATTACACAAGCGCAATCTTATATGGACGAAGGCTACAAATTCGTGGTCGACATGGACCTTGAAAAATTCTTTGACCGTGTTCAACACGATAAACTGATGTCCCTAGTTGCAGGATATATTAAGGATAAGCCAACTTTAAAGTTAATTCGTAAGTTTCTCAACGCTGGTACTATGGCAAATGGCATCGTAGCACATAGCCAAGAAGGCACGCCACAAGGTGGCCCATTGAGTCCACTACTTAGTAATATCCTTCTCCATGAACTAGATAAAGAGCTTGAAAAACGAG